>NZ_DATCVQ010000688.1:0-9007 GCF_036566765.1 Streptomyces sp. | reverse complement strand
CGGCCGGCGGGCCGGGCCCGCCGCCGCAGCCGGCCCCGTCACCCGTACGGCCGCCCCGCCGCCCACCCTCACCCGCTCCCCCTTCGACTCGGAGACCTTCACCTCCGCGTCCTACGTCACCGTCACCCACGCCCCGAGCATGGCGCTCGCCGCCGTCTGGGTCTTCACCCGGCTCGGCATGCTCGTCCTCCTGTGGCGCGACAGCCTCGGCATCGGCGGCGTCGGCCGCGAGGTGTACGCGCTCTACCGGCACTGGTACGACCTGCTCGCGCACGGCACGTTCCCGCCCGACGACGCCACCTGGCAGTACCCGCCCGGCGCGGGCCTCGTCATCGGCGCCCCCGCCGCGCTGCCCTGGCTCACGTACTTCCAGGCCTTCGTCGCCCTCGCGCTGCTGGCCGACGCGGTCGTCACCCTCGCGCTCGCCGTCGCCGACAGCGACCGCGTCACCCACGGCGCCTGGCTCTGGGTCTGCGGCCTGCCGCTGCTGCTGCACCTCCCGCTGGCCCGGTACGACGTCCAGGTCACCGCCCTCGCCGTACTGGCCCTGCTCGCGGTCCGCTCCCGGCCCGCGCTCGGCGGCGCGCTCGCCGGTCTCGGCGCACTGGTCAAGGTCTGGCCGGCGCTCACCCTGATCGGCACGCCCCGGGGCCGGACCACCCGGGAGGCCTGGCTGGCCGCCGCCACCACCGCGGCCGCGCTGCTCCTCACCCTCGCCGTCATGTTCACGCACTCCCTGGACTTCCTGCGCCAGCAGGGCGCCCGGGGCGTCCAGATCGAGTCGCTCGGCGGCACCGCCCTGGCGCTGGCCCGCGCCGCCGGCGTCTGGCCGGGCCAGGTCGTGTACCGCTACGGCGCGTTCGAGTACGTCGGCCCGTACGCGTCCTCCGTCGGGTGGCTCGCGCTGCTGCTCACCGTGGCCGCCTGCTGCTGGCTGCTCGCGTGGCGACTGAAGGCCCGCCGCTGGACCGCCGCCACGCCCCTGGACGCCGCCTTCGCCGCCGTGCTCCTGTTCACCCTCACCAGCCGGGTGATCAGCCCCCAGTACATGATCTGGCTGCTCGGCCTCGCCGCCGTCTGCCTGACCTCGCGGGAGACGGTGATGCGCCCGGCGGCGCTGCTGCTCCTGCCCGCGGCGGCACTGAGCGGGCTCGCGTACCCCGTCCTGTACGAGGACGTCCTCGCCGGAACCCCGGTCGGCCTGGCGGTCATGACGGCCCGCAACGCGCTGCTGCTCGCGGCGGGACTGCTGGCCTGCCGCCGCCTGTGGACGGCGTCGGTCCACGAACCTCGGGAATGAACCTCGGGGACGAACCGCGGGAATGAACCTCGGGAATGAACCTCGGGGACGAACCTCGGGAATGACGGAGGCGCCCCCGCCGGAATCCGGCAGGGGCGCCCCGAATCAGACCCGAGTCACCCCCGGGTCAGCAGGCTCAGGCGTGCGCCCGCAGCAGCGTCCGCATCGTCCGCATCGCCACCGACAGGTTCGCCAGGTCGAAGGCGTCCGACCCCTGGATCTCCTCCAGGGTGGTCTTCGCGCGGCCCAGGATCGGCGCGTTCTTGGTCTCCCACGCCTTGAACCGCTCCTCCGGCGTCGAGGTCCCGTTGCCCGCCGCCAGCACGTCCGCGGTGAGCGCGGCGTGCGCGGCGAACAGGTCCTCGCGGATGGAGGCGCGGGCCATCGACTGCCACCGGTCGCTGCGCGGCAGCTCGATGATCCGGTCCATCAGGTCCGTGATCCGCAGCCGGTCGGCCAGGTCGTAGTAGACCTCGGCGACCGCCAGCGGGTCCTTGTCCGTCCGGTCCGCGATGGCCACGACGTCGAGCGTCGGGAAGGCGGACGAGAAGCCCGCGACCCGCAGGGCCAGCTCCTCCGGCACGCCCAGCCCCGTCAGCTCGTCGAGGATCGACTGGTACCACTCCAGGTCCGCGCCGCGCAGCAGCTGCGGCAGCTTCGCCCAGACCTGCTCCACCCGGTCGGAGAAGAACTCGATCGTCTCGGCCAGCTGCAGCGGCTGCGGCCGGTTGCCCAGCAGCCAGCGCGTGCCGCGCTCGACGAGCCGCCGCGAGTGCAGCCGCATCCGGGTCTGCACATCGGCCGGCACCTTGTTGTCGAGCGCCTCGACCGCGTCCCAGACCTCGCCGAGCCGGAAGATGGCGCGGGCGGCGGTCTGCGCGCGGACGATCTCCTCGATCGACGCGCCGGTCTCCTCGCGGAGACGGTGCAGGAAGGTCGAGCCGCCGGCGTTGACGGTGTCGTTGACCAGGACCGTGGTGACGATCTCGCGGCGCAGCGGGTGGCCGTCGACCGCCTCCGGGAACTTCTCGCGCAGCTGCGTCGGGAAGTACGCGTGCAGCAGCCCGCGCAGGTACGGGTCGTCCGGCAGGTCCGTGCCGATCAGCTCGTCCGCCACCGTGATCTTGGTGTAGGCGAGCAGCACGGCCAGCTCCGGCTGGCTCAGGCCGCGGCCGCCGCCCAGCAGCTCGCGGATCTGCCGGTCGTTGGGCAGGAACTCAAGGGCCCGGTCCAGGTCCCCGTCGCGGCCGAGCCGGCGCATGTAGCGCTGGTGGGCGTGGAGCAGGGACGGCGACTGGGCGACGGCGTTGGCCAGCGCCACGTTCTGCGCGTAGTTGTTGCGCAGCACGAGCGCGCCGACCTCGTCGGTCATCTCGGCGAGGATCTTGTTGCGCTGCTTGACGGTCATGTCGCCCTCGGCGACGAGCCCGTTGAGCAGGATCTTGATGTTGACCTCGTGGTCGGAGGTGTCGACGCCGGCGCTGTTGTCGATCGCGTCGGTGTTGACCTTGCCGCCCTGGCCCTCGGGGCCGCCGGTCCGGGCGAACTCGATGCGGCCCAGCTGGGTCGCGCCGAGGTTGCCGCCCTCGCCGATGACCTGGGCGCGCACGTCCTGGCCGTCGACGCGGATGGCGTCGTTGGCCTTGTCGCCGACGTCCGCGTTCGACTCGGCGGAGGACTTCACGTACGTGCCGATGCCGCCGTTCCACAGCAGGTCGACCGGCGCGTGCAGGATGGCCTTCATCAGCTCGGCCGGGGTCATCTTGGCGACCCCGTCCTCGATGCCGAGGGCCGCCCGCAGGTGCGCGTTGACCGGGATCGACTTGGCGGTACGCGGGTGGATGCCGCCGCCCGCGGACAGCAGCTCGGTGTTGTAGTCGGCCCAGGAGCTGCGCGGCAGCTCGAAGAGGCGGCGGCGCTCGGCGTACGAGCTGGCCGCCTCCGGGTTCGGGTCGATGAAGATGTGGCGGTGGTCGAAGGCCGCGACCAGCCGGATGTGCTCGGAGAGCAGCATGCCGTTGCCGAACACGTCGCCGGACATGTCGCCGACGCCGACGACCGTGAAGTCCTCGGTCTGGGTGTCGTGGCCCAGCTCGCGGAAGTGCCGCTTGACGGACTCCCAGGCGCCGCGGGCGGTGATGCCCATGCCCTTGTGGTCGTAGCCTGCCGAGCCGCCGGAGGCGAACGCGTCGCCGAGCCAGAAGCCGTACTCCTCGGCGACGCCGTTGGCGATGTCGGAGAAGGTGGCGGTGCCCTTGTCGGCGGCGACGACGAGGTACGTGTCGTCCTCGTCGTGGCGGACCACGTCGGCCGGCGGCACGACCTCGCCGGCGACCAGGTTGTCGGTGATGTCGAGCAGCGCCGAGATGAAGGTCTTGTACGAGGCGATGCCCTCGGCCAGCCAGGCGTCCCGGTCCACGGACGGGTCCGGGAGCTGCTTGGCGACGAAGCCGCCCTTGGCGCCGACCGGCACGATGACGGTGTTCTTCACCATCTGCGCCTTGACCAGGCCGAGGATCTCGGTACGGAAGTCCTCGCGGCGGTCGGACCAGCGCAGACCACCGCGGGCGACCTTGCCGAAGCGCAGGTGCACGCCCTCGACGCGCGGCGAGTACACCCAGATCTCGAACGCCGGGCGGGGCGCCGGCAGGTCCGGGATGGCCTGCGGGTCGAACTTCATCGACACGTAGGAGTGCGGCTTGCCGTCGGCGCTCTTCTGGAAGAAGTTCGTCCGGAGGGTCGCCTTGATGACGGTGAGGAAGGAGCGGAGGATCCGGTCCTCGTCCAGGGAGGCGACCTGGTCCAGGGCGCCGTCCAGCTCCTCCATCAGGCCGTCGATCAGCTCGGTGCCGGCGCGCTGGCGCTCCGGGGCCATCCGAGCCTCGAACAGGGAGACCAGCAGCCGGGTGGTGTGGACGTTGTTGCGGAGGGTGTCCTCCATGTAGTCCTGGCTGAAGGTCGAGCCGGCCTGGCGCAGGTACTTGGCGTAGGCGCGCAGCACCATCGCCTGCCGCCAGTTCAGCCCGGCGGACAGCACCAGCGCGTTGAAGCCGTCGTTCTCGGCCTCGCCGGTCCAGGTGGCGGAGAACGCCTCCTGGAACCGCTCGCGGGCGTCGTCGCCCAGGTAGTCGCCGCCGTTGCCGGTGGCCGCGGGCATCCGCAGACCGAAGTCGTACACCCAGGCGGTCGACCGGTCGGAGCAGCGCAGCTCGTACGGGCGCTCGTCGACGACCTCCACGCCGAGCCGGTTCAGGACCGGCAGCACGGCGGAGAGGGACACCTGCGGGCCGGCCTTGTAGATCTTGAAGCGGCGCTCGCCCGGGGCGCTGCCGACGGGCTCGTACAGCGAGAGCGCGAAGTCCTTGCCGCTGCCCTTGAGCTGCTCCAGGTGGACCAGGTCGGCGACGGCGGCGCGCGGCGAGTGGTCGGCCTTGTAGCCCTCGGGGAAGGCGTTGGCGTAGCGGCGCAGCAGCTCGGCGGCGCGCTCCTCGCCGCACTCGGCGTTGAGCGCCTCGCCGAAGCCGTCGGCCCAGGAGCGGGCGGCCTCGACGAGCCGGGCCTCGATGCGCTCCTTGTCGGCGTCGGAGAGCTGCGGCAGCTCGGTGCCGGGCGCGACGCGGACGACGAAGTGCAGCCGGGACAGGATCGACTCGGTGTTCCAGGCGGTGAAGTCGACGCTGGTGCCGCCGAGCTCCTCCATCAGGATGCCGGTCAGGCGCTCGCGGACGGTGGTGTTGAACCGGTCGCGCGGCAGGTAGACCAGCGCGGAGTAGTAGCGGCCGTACTCGTCCTGGCGCAGGTACAGCCGCAGCCGGCGGCGTTCCTGCAGGTAGAGGACTGAGGTGACGATCTCGCGCAGCTCGTCCGGCGGGGTCTGGAAGAGCTCGTCGCGCGGGTAGGTCTCCAGGATCTGGAGCAGGTCGCGGCCGTCGTGGCTGTTGGGCGAGAAGCCCGCGCCCTCGAGCACCTCGTTGACCTTGCGGCTGACGACCGGGACGCGGCGGACGGACTCGGTGTACGCGGCCGAGGAGAACAGGCCCAGGAAGCGGCGCTCCCCGATGACGTTGCCCTGCTCGTCGAACTTCTTCACGCCGACGTAGTCGAGGTACGAGGGCCGGTGCACGGTGGCCCGGCTGTTCGCCTTCGTCAGGACCAGCAGCTTGTGCTCGCGCGCCTTGGCGCGGGCGTCGGCGGGCAGCCGGCTGAAGGACGGCGAGACCGGGTGGGCGTGGTGGTCCTCGCCGGAGTGGTGCGGGTCGGAGCGCAGGATGCCCAGGCCGGTGCCCGGGACGGCCGCCAGGGCGTCGCCGTTGACCAGCTCGTACTCGCGGTAGCCGAGGAAGGTGAAGTGGTCGGCGGCGAGCCAGCGCAGCAGCTCGCGAGCCTCCTCGACCTCGGTCGGGCGCAGGTCGTCGGCGGTCGGCTCGTCGGGGAGGTTCTCGGCGATGCGCAGCGCGGCCTCGCGCATCTTGTCCCAGTCCTCGACGGTCTCGCGGACGTCGGACAGGACGCGCAGCAGGTCGGTGGTGATCTGCTTGAGGTCGGCGCGGTCGGTCTCGCGGTCGATCTCGACGTGGATCCACGACTCGGTGAGCGCGTCGTGCGGCAGGTCGGTCCGCGGCTCGGAGGTGAGCACCTCGATGAGCTTGCCGGTGACGTCACGGCGGACGACGACCTGCGGGTGGATCACGACGTGGATGCCGCGGCCCTGGCGGGAGAGCTCGTTGGTGACCGAGTCGACCAGGAACGGCATGTCGTCGGTGACGACCTCGACGACCGAGTGGCTGGAGGTCCAGCCGTTCTCCTCGACCGTGGGGGTGTGCACCCGGACGTTCGCGGTGCCCTGGGGACGGTTCTCGGCGAGCCGGAAGTGCGAGAGCGCGGCGCCGTAGACGTCCACCGGGTCGCGGTCCTGAAGGTCCTCGGGGGCGGTGTGCAGGTAGTAGCGCTGGATGTACTCGAACAGGGTGTCCCGGTCCGGGCGCTCCCCGCCCTCCGGGCCCGTCGGAAGTCGCCCCCCGACCGGGCTGTTCTCAGCTACCCGGGCAGCCCGTGTGAGCAGCTCGGCCTTTGCTTCGTCCAGCTTGGTCTGCATGTCCTCTGGCTCCTGTCGCGCGCCGTTGCGTGACGTCTGTGGAAGAAATGGCGCAACGCCACGACGCGGGGTGTCCGGTCGTAGTCGACGTTATGCCGGGATGAGAGATGCACGGACCCTTGTCGGCCATTTTCGGCGAGGGGCCCGAGCGGAGAAGTTCAGCGGTCGCCCTGCTCGCCCGGGCGCTGTCGCGCACCGGGCGCGGGCCGGGGGCTTCGCTGCCCCCTCGGCGTATCGCGCTGATCACGGGAAAAGCCTATCGCTCCGGACCCGGGGGCCGTCATGGTCCGTATGTGTACAAAAGCTGGGGTGGAAGTTTGACGTTCTGGACAGCGACACATGTCCTCTTGGCAAAGTGCGGCGACCCGGGCACGGTGGGTCACCGAGACCTTGGAGGCGTCATATGACACCGAAGATCCTGATCGTGACGGGGGACGCGGCGGAGTCGCTGGAAGTCCTCTACCCGTACCAGCGGCTCCAGGAGGAGGGGTACGAGGTCCACATCGCGGCGCCGGCGCGCAAGCAGCTGCGGTTCGTGGTGCACGATTTCGAGCCGGGCTACGACACGTACACGGAGAAGCCCGGCTACACCTGGCCGGCCGACCTGGCGTTCTCCGAGGTGGCCCCCGCAGACTACGTCGCCCTGGTGATCCCGGGCGGCCGCGCCCCGGAGTACCTCCGCAACGACCCGGAACTCCGCAAGATCCTCAAGTCCTTCTTCGACGCGGACAAGCCAGTGGCCCAGATCTGCCACGGCCCGCTCCTGACAGCGGCGATCGGCAGCCTGGAGGGCCGCCGGGTCACGTCGTACCCGGCCCTGGAACTGGACATGCAGGCCGCGGGCGCGACCTTCCAGGACGCAGAAGCCGTGGTCGACGGCACCCTGGTCTCCTCAAGAGCCTGGCCCGACCACCCAACCTGGATGCGAGAGTTCCTGAAGATCCTGCGAGAGAAGGCCTGACTCCCCACAGGGGGGTTGTGGGCAATCGTTCCGCAGTGGGGGTCCCCCTGGACGAAGTCCTTGGGGAAGGAACGGGTGGGCACAACCCCCCACGGAGCCGCACCCGGGCCGCTCCCCCGCCCTAGGCCAGCTCGTCCGCGACGGCGACCGCCTCCGCCAAGGAGTCGACGACCGGCACACCGACCCGCGCAAGCGAGGCCCGGCTGTGCGACCCGCCGGTGAAGAGCACCGCCTTCGCCCCCACATGCGCCGCCGCCACCGCGTCATCCGCCGCGTCGCCGATGACGACGACCCGGTCCGGGGACACCACAGACCCCAGCGCCCGCAGGTGCCGCACCATGTGCTCCGCCTTGCCCGCAGTAGACGCGTCCAGCCGCCCGTCCACCCGGACGAACCGCTCCTCGATGCCGTGCCGCCGCACGATCGGTATCAGCCGGTCGTGCGGGGCGAGGGACAGCAGCGACTGCGTCCGCCCCGCCGCCTGCCGCTCCGCGAGCAGCTCCGCCGCCCCGGCCGTCAGCCCGCACGCCTCCGCCCGCGCCCAGTAGTGCGTGTGGAAGGCGTCGTCCATGACGACCCACTCCTCGTCCGTCGGCAGCCGCCCCATCAGCCGCTCGTAGAACTTCGGCACCGGCACCGTGTACAGCTCGCGGTACCGCTCCAGCGTGATCGGTTCGAGGCCGAGCTCCTCGAAGGCCGCGTTCGTCGCCCCGATGACCGCGTGGATGTCGTCGAGCAGTGTGCCGTTCCAGTCCCAGACCAGGTGCTTCCCCATGCCGAGAACGGTACCGGGCGACTCCGACAGCCCGGTTTCCGTCAGGCGAGCAGCCCGGGAATCTCCTGCACCCCGAACCACAGCAGCTCGTGGTCCTCCGCGCCGTCCACGATGAACTGCGCGTCGTCGTCGCCCTGGTCCGCCGCGCCCAGCGCGCCCGCCGCCGCGGTCACGTCGGCCTCCGCGTCGTCCGCGTCCGCGTGTACCGCCGCCGCCTTCGCCAGCCGTACGGGCCCGGCGACGCGGACCTCGCCGAGCGAGCCGGCGTCGAGCCCGCGGTCGGGGTCGACGGTCGCGTCCTTGTCCGCCACGTCCACCGCGACGACCACCCGGCGGCGCGCGGCCGCCGGGTCCCCGGCCAGCATCCGCAGCGACGCGGCCGCGGCCCGGTTGAGCGCGGCGTACTCCAGCTCCTCGATGTCGTCGGAGACGTACCACTCGCGCAGCGCGGGGGTGACGGCGTAGGCGGTCAGGGGGCCGGGACCCAGCTCGCCCGCCTTGTGCGCCTGTGCGAGACCGGGGAGGGTCAGGGGGACGTACACGCGCATGGCTGGCCGCTTTCGTAGTCGGAAACGCCCTCAGGATACGTGCGAAGGTCCCCCTTCGGGGCTCCGCGGGCCGCTCGGGGCCCGTCCACCGGGAGGCGCGCGCTCACCCGCCTTTCCTGCCCGCCGGGACGCCCGCCGCACGCCCGCCTCACCCTGATAGGTGAATCCTCCGGCCGCCCGCGCGGGCCGCTCCGCGCCTTGCGACGCTTCCGGGCCCGCCCGTACAAGATCCCCAACAGAAGTTACCGCCCGGTACAAGCGCAGGTCGGCGACCACCGGGCACGACGGATCGGGGACCCCCATGACCGGCACCGCCCGCACCACACGC
>NZ_DATCVQ010000687.1:0-4505 GCF_036566765.1 Streptomyces sp. | reverse complement strand
GCTGGTGGCCAGGGTGATGTAGAACCCGCGGTTGGTCAGCGTCCCAGCGACCATCTGCTGGATGGTGGAGGTGACCGGGATGTCGAACGCGGCGCCCTTCTTCGGAGCCGCCACGGTGGCCGAGCCGACTGCAGAGCTCAGGGTGCCCCGGTTGTTCCACGTGACGTTGCCGGGCCAGGCATCCGTGCGCCGGTACACCGAGGCGGTCCAGGAGCCGGTGCGGGTCTCGGCGATGTTGATCCGCACGAATGCGTTGGTGATGGTGGCGTTCTTCGGGATCCCGGCCAACGAGACCTGGGTCATCATCCCGGCCGCGGAGACTCGCATCGGGATGACAGCCAGCAGCCCGAACGCGGTCGTCGGCTTGGCCGACTGGACGGAGTACGCGGAGAGCAGGATCGTCTTCGAGGTGGCCACTCAGTCCGCCCTTCCCAGCATGTCGACCAGCTGGCTGGCCGCAGTCACCTTGTCCTCAGCACGGGCGTCGACGTACGCGTTGAACTCGTAGCCGTCCACGACCAGGCGGAGGCTCGAGGGCAGCGCGCCGGCCTGATTGGCGGCCTGCAGCGTCCTGAGCTGTCCGTCCGTCAGGACCGTCTCCGAGCGGCCGGTGCCGTTGTAGGCCAGCGACAGGCCCGTGGGGAGGCGACCGCCGGTGTCGAAGACGTTCGGGATCGGGTTGTCCGGGAGGAGCCGGTTCGGGATCTTCCCGTTGATCCAGTTGACGACGTCCCCGCCGACGCTGCGGATCATGTCGCCGAAGATGCCGGCCCAGCCGCCCCCGTCGAGATCTCCCATCCAGCCCTCGATCTTCCGGGCGACGCCGGCGACCTTCTTGATCGCGCCCAGCCAGCCGGTCACAGCGAACCCGCCGACCTTCGCCGGCGCGGCGGCCCCGCCGCCGCCAGCGGTGACGGCGTTCGAGCCGCCGGCCAGCTCGAAGTGCAAGTGGGGCCCGGTGGAGTTGCCGGTGGACCCGACGCGGCCGATGGCCTGACCAGCCTTCACCTTCTGGCCGCCATTGACGTTGAAGCCGCTCAGGTGCGCGTACAGCGTCCGCTGCCCGCCGTGGTTGATCTTGATGTGGTTGCCGTAGCTGGAAAGCAGGGACTGGACCGAGGAGACCTGGCCGTCGGCCCACGCCACGACCGGCGCCCCCATGTCGCCAGGCTTGTTCAGGTCGCCCGCCCACGTCGCCCAGGGGTAGCCGGAGTGCCGGCTGATCGACGTCGCACCCGGCAGCGGCACCCGGCCACCGAGGAAGAACCCCTCCGGTCGCGGCAGACTGCCGTGATCGTTGATGTGGTCTAGCCAGCCGGGGTGGTCGCGTTCGAACTTGCGGCGCGACCTCGAGCGGATGACGTGCTCGTCGCCGTGCACGGGGCCGACTACCTTGCGAGGGTCGACGCGGCCGGTGTAGCCGCCATCCCGGAAACCGAGCTTCACCCTGTCGGGCATGGTGACCCCGGGAAGGGAGCCGATCATCTTTCGGATGCCGTTGTTGTAGACCGTGTTCACCAGGAACCGGACTGGCTTCTTCGCAGCGCTGCTCAGGGACGCCCAGACGTCCTTGATCTTCCCGATGCCCCTCGACACCGCCGGCGCCAGCTTGTCGACCACGAAGTCACGCAACGCCGCGAGAGTGGGCCTCAGGAACTTGCGCCAGACCGTGACGACCTTGTCCTTCACGCTGTCGAACGTCGGCCGCACGGCCCTCGTCCAGAGCCACTTGACCGCCGGGATCAGGACCCGGGTGACGTAGGACCACCAGACCTGGAAGATCGGCCGGATCACGTTCTGCCAGGCGAACTTGATCAGACCCCACGCGAGCTTGAAGTACAGCTGGACGCCACGCCACCACGCGCGGATCACCGGCATCAGGTACTTAGTGAAGAAGCCCGCGAACGCTGAGAGAGCGGGCCGGATGACGCCGTTCCACGCGAACGCGACCGCCTTGCGGATTCCCGCCCAGGCGCCGTCGACGATCCGCCGGAACGTCTCGGACTTCTTGTAGGCGATGACCAGCCCCACACCCAAGGCGACTAGGGCACCGACGATGAGGCCGATCGGGTTGAGCAGGATGGCCCGGTTGAGCAGATTCTGGGCGACGGCCTGACGGGTGGTCCAGAGGGTGTGCAACGCGGTCCAGCCCTGGGAGATCTTCACGCCCAGCGCGTAGCCAGCCCATGCGGACGCACCAATCACCAGGATGGTGCCGAGCACCTTGAAGGTGTCCGCGTTCTGCTGCACGAACGGGACCAGCCCGCTCATCGTGTCGGCGAGGAGGTCTGCTCCCACGATCACGCCGGGCGCGAGGGCCTTGCCGATCTGCAGGCGCAAGGTCTCCCACGCGCCAGAGAGTCGCTCGAGCGCCCCGGGGAGCCCCTTCATCGCAGCGTTGGCAGCGTCCTGCGCGGCCTTCTGGTTCTTGGTCGCGCTGACGTACTTCCCGAGCCCCTTAGAGCCCTCGTTCATCAGCACGGTGGCGGCGCGCGTGGCGTCAGAGCCGAAGATGGTGGACAGCGCAGCGGTGCGCTCGGACTCCGAGAGGCCCCCGAGCTTGTCCTGGAGCTGCTGTGAGACGTTGCCCAGCGAGACGAAGTCGCCGTTGCGCTTGGTGAAGTCCAGGCCCAGGTTCTTCATCGCCGACCGGGCCGCGTCGGTCGCAGGCACGAGACGCGCCAGCATCGTCTTGAGTGACGTGCCAGCGTCAGAACCCTTGATGCCTGCCGAGTCGAAGGCAGCCAGGGCGCCCACGGTCTCGTTGATGTCCAGGCCGGCGTTCTTCGCGCCGGGCCCCACCTGCGCGAGTGCCTGCCCCAGGGACTCCACCGACGCCGTGGACGCGTTGGCGCCACCGGCTAGAGCGTTGGCGACCTTGTTCATGTCGCGGCCCTTGAGGCCGAAGGTGTTGAGTGCGTTCGCGGCGATCTCGGCCGCGGTGGCCAGGTCGGTTCCACCTGCCGCGGCGAGCAGGAGGGTCCCCTTCAACGCGCCAGCGCGCATGTCGGCTACTGAGATGCCGCCCTTGGCGAGCTCGACCATCGCCTTCGCGGCCTCGTTCGCGGAGAACACCGTCGAGTTGCCCATGTCGATGGCAGCCTTCTCGAGCGCCTTCATCTCTCCGCGGGACGCCCCGGTGACCGCGCCGACGGTGTTCATGGACTTCTCGAACTCGGCCCGCAGTTTCACGCCCGACGCGGCAACCCCGATCAGGGCTGCACCGATGCCAGCCGTCAGCGCCTGCTTGAACCCGCCCATGTTGGGCAGCACCGTGATCCAGGCGGTACCTGCGGGAACGGCCATCAGGAACCCCCTTCCAGCCAGTCAGCGGTCTGCGCGAGCGTGTGGTGGGCGGGTGTGTCATCCGACCCGTGCTCGATCGCGGCCGCGCCCTCGTCGTCGTTGACAAGCCGCGCGCCCTCCCCGTCGCTGTCGACCCGGAACGAGGACCGGAACGCCCCCGTCTCCATGGGGGCGATCGACTCCGCGTGCACGCGGCCGGTCTCGGCGATCTGTGCCATCGCGGCGTCCATCTCCGCAGTCGCCGCCAGCGCGGCCAGCGCAGCGGACGAGGGTGGCTCGAAGCGCACGTTGCTAGGCATCAAGCCCCCTCGGGGTTGGCGGGGAAAAGTTGGGTGACCATGTCGTCTGCGGCCTCGCGGTGCCGCTTCGTCCGAGCGCGGTCGAACGCGGTCACGGGGCGTGGCCACGGACGGACCCGTGACGGATTCCCGCCCGCCGCGGCGACGACCGCGTTCGCCACTTCTGCGAGCCGGTCCACGACCGCGGCGAGCGCCTGGACCTCGGGAGTCCACTCCGTCAAGGGCGGGATGTGGCTGAACTTCGGCGGGTCACCCAGCTCGGCCGCCAGCTCGTCGTCCTGCGCAACCGCGGACGCGAACGCGGACGTGCGGGGCAGGTGGTCGATCAACGTCAGGGCGAACGCCCACCTGCCCTGCTCGTACAGGTCGATGACATCCCAGCCGGACAGGCCGAGGTCTGCGACGATCGCCTCGCCGTACCTCTCGAGGAGGCCGGTGAGGCGAATCAGTTTCCCAGGCCGAAGTGCTCCCGCATGTCCTCGGCGATCGCCTGACCCACGGCGTGGTCTTCCTTGCCGATCGCGTCGAGGAGGGCATCGGCCTGCTCACCGCAGATGGCGATGATGACGTCCTTCGACGTGCCCGAGCGGACCGCCTCCTCGGCCTCAAACATCTGGTCACCCGTCGGGCGGGGGATCTCGATCTTCTCGTCGTCGTCGATCCACAGGACGAACGGATCGCCCTTGACCTCAGAGCGGTACCGGTCGAGGCTCGTCGGCTTGCCCGTGGGCTTGCGCGTGTTGCCCATCAGGCGTCCTCGTCCTCGACGGGCGTCCAGCCCTCAGACTTCAGCCGGGTGATCGTGGCCGGCTTGAACGCCGTCACGGTCTCCCGAGCTTTGCCCTCGCCGCGGAAGAGCTCGACACCGCCGTCGGCGGTCTCGCTCTTCTTCTGGCTGGT
>NZ_DATCVQ010000686.1:0-3771 GCF_036566765.1 Streptomyces sp. | reverse complement strand
GGCCCGCGCGGCCGCCGGCGGCGCGCGACGCCGCGGTGAGCCCGCTGCCGTCGCCGGCCCGGCCGGTGCTGGAGGTCGCACAGGGCCTGGAGGGGGCTCTCCCTGCGGAGGAGGCGGCCGGGGCAGCCGAGCCCGCTCAGGCGTCCGGGAGCGGCTGGGAGCGGCGGCTCGCGGGCGGGCTCGCGTTCCTGCGCCGCCGGGTGACGGGCCAGTACGACGTCGACGAGTTCGGGTACGACGAGGAGCTCACCGACCAGGTCCTGATGTCGCTGCTGCGCCCGCTGGCGGAGAAGTACTTTCGGGTCGAGGTGAAGGGCATCGAGAACATCCCCGCGAAGGGCGGGGCCCTGGTGGTGGCGAACCACTCCGGGACGCTGCCGCTCGACGGGCTGATGATGCAGGTCGCCGTCCACGACAATCATCCGGCGGGCCGGCATCTGCGGCTGCTCGCCGCCGACCTGGTCTTCATGCTGCCGGTGGTCAACGAGCTGGCGCGCAAGGCCGGGCACACGCTGGCCTGCGCGGAGGACGCGGAGCGGCTGCTGAGCCGAGGCGAGATCGTCGGGGTGATGCCGGAGGGCTTCAAGGGCATCGGGAAGCCGTTCGGCGAGCGGTACAAGCTCCAGCGGTTCGGGCGCGGCGGCTTCGTGTCGACCGCGCTGCGGGCCGGCGTGCCGATCGTGCCGTGCTCGATCGTCGGTGCGGAGGAGATCTACCCGATGATCGGCAACGCGAAGACGCTCGCCCGGATCCTCGGCATCCCGTACTTCCCGATCACGCCGACGTTCCCGTGGCTGGGGCCGCTGGGCGCGCTGCCGCTGCCGACGAAGTGGACGATCCAGTTCGGCGAGCCGATCCCGACCGACGGCTATCCGCCGGAGGCGGCGGAGGACCCGATGCTGATGTTCAACCTGACCGACCAGGTCCGCGAACAGATCCAGCACACGTTGTACAAGCTGCTGGTGCAGCGCAGGTCGGTGTTCTTCTGAGGGGTACGAGAACGGGGGCGCCCCCACTGGAGGGGCGCCCCCGTCCTCGTACCGCCTAGTCCGCCTTCTCGCTGTCGATGCCGAGGCCCGGGAGGAGGCCCGGCAGGAGCGGCGGGAGGGTGACGTCGGGCTTCGGGACCGTGGACTGGCCGCCGGACGGGGCCGGGCTCGTGCCTGTCGGGGGCGGGTCGAGCAGGCCGCCCGTGTTTCCGCCGAGCAGGCCGTCGTTCTCCGTGTCGCGGGAGCCGGAGCCCGAGGGATGCGGCTGGGTCGCCGTGCCGGGCGCGCCGGGGGATGTTGCCGAGGACGGGGTGCGCCGGTCGCCGCCGGAGCTCGGCGTGCCCGTACCGTCGCCCGGGACGGTGCTGCCGCCGGGGCCCGAGTCCAGGGTGCGGGGGAGCACTGACTGGAGCGGCTCGACGTCTTCGTCTATGGCGTCGAAGACGTCGTTGACCTGGTTGCCCACGTCGGTCAGCTGCACGGGGAGGCGGTCCCTGAGGCCCTGCCAGGTGGCGCGGTGGGACTGCGCGAACGCGTTCAGCCGGGCCATCGGGGCGATCTCGCCGTCCCGGTCGTAGGCGCGGCGGAGCAGACGGTGGCCCTCGGCCGCGTCGTGCTGCATGCCGTTGAGCGCGCGGCGGACCTCGCCCAGCGACTCGTGGTCCAGGGCGCCCGCCCGGTCGCGCTCCATGAGCCGGCGGGCCTCGCTGAGCCGGGTCGACGCCTGGTCGAGGTAGATGCCGCCGCGGTCCGCGTCGTCGTCCGCCATTCCCAGCTTGAGATCTTCCATGCCGCGCTTGAGGCCGTAGAGCGAGTCACCCGGCAGGGCGTCGGAACTCGCTGCGGCCACACCGCTGAACGCGCCCGCGGCCACACCGACCGTGAGGCCGCCCGCGGCGATGCCCTTCGACCAGCGGGAGCGGGGGCGCAATTTGCGGAGGGGCGAGGCCCGATGGGCCCCCCGGCCGCTCGGGGACCGCTGCTCAGGCACGGTAGGGCCCGCTGCACTCCCCTCCGCGAACATCGCCTCCATGGCGGCCACGAGCTGGGCTCGCTGCACCACCTTGGTCTCTGGATCCATTGCGGGCTTCGGCAGCTCGCCCAGACCGGTCGCCAGGGCCAACAGCCGCCCTTGTTCGGCCGGTTCGGCCGAATCCTCGGGCTGCTCGGCCGCCGTGTCCGGAGGAGTCCGATCCTCCAGGGCCTGGGCGAAGGCGTTCGCCCGCCGGTGCGCCGAAACGTTCGCGATCACTGGCGGCACCTCCTCTCGTCATGACGGTCGACTCCCCTGGGGGTCCGGAAGGTTGCACACCTTGAGCGCATCCACACGAAAGAGTGAGTGGAAGTGGACAAAGCATGACCACAGGGAGCCTGCATCCCGCACAACGAGCGGCGCGGCACTTGGGTTACGCGCGAAAGATGATCGGACCAGTGCGTCATCGAGGCGTCACCGACGGTGAGTTGAAGTGGGCGTGGACGGCGGGGGGAGGGGTACTGCGAGTGGGGGCGGGAGGCGGGGTGTCAGCGGGCGTCGTCCGGGAGCAGCCGGGCCAGGGTGCGCACGGCCCGGTACTGGAGGGTCTTGATCGCCCCCTCGTTCTTGCCCATGACCCGGGCGGTCTCGGCGACCGAGAGGCCCTGGAGGAAGCGCAGGGTGACGCACTCCTGCTGCTGCGGATTGAGCCGGCGGACGGCGTCGAGGAGGGCGGCGTTGGAGAGGGACTCCAGGACGGAGTCCTCCGGGCTGCGCTCGACCTCGTTGGCGTCGAGCATTTCGCCGGTGGTCACTTCCAGGCGGAACCGGCTCGACTTGAAATGGTCGGCGACCAGGTTGCGGGCGATCGTGACCAGCCACGCGCCGAAGTCGCGGCCCTGCCAGGTGAAGGTGGAGATCCGGCGCAGGGCGCGCAGGAAGGTCTCGCTGGTGAGGTCCTCCGCCGTCGCCTTCCCGCCGACGCGGTAGTAGATGTAGCGGTAGACGGTGTCGCTGTACTGGTCGTAGAGCCGGCCGAAGGCCTCGGCCTCGCCCGCCTGGGCGCGCTCGACGAGGTCCATCATGCGGGCGCTGTCGCTGTCGGCGGTGGGGCGGCGGGCGGTGGTCGAGGTGCCCGCGCCGCCCCGGCCGCCCCGTCTGACGACGGCGGCACCGCCGTCGGCGAGGGCATAGCAAGGACCGGCCGGTGCCGGTGTGGCGAAGGCGGGTACGGGTACGGCGTACGCGGTGGGGACGAAGCCGCGCAAGTGGTCGAGGACCGTTGCGCGCAGCGTAGCCAGGCCCGAGGCGTCAACCCCGACGTGTGGGTACACGGGACTCCCAGAGGCAGAGCTTCCATCACGTGCAGTGCGGGACCGTTCACCCGTCGTGGCGACGAGTGGGTTCCGGTATGCGTCTGAGGAGAATAACGCTTCGTACAGGCGGCGCTACACCCAGTTGCTCAAATCACCGTTTGGGTCGCTTCTGTTACCGCTAGTGAGTAGATCAAGTCGCACTTCGTGACCGATAGTTGATCGAATTGGTTCGAGAACTGTCAGTCTGCGGGATCCGTTGTGCCCGAGCGCAGACAACAGGACTGGCCGGGCCCCGTGCCGGGTAGGAAGCGCGGATTGGCCGGATACGGCCAGGTGCCGCCCTGTTCGACCACGGACGGGTGACAGCGGCCTGTCCCAGGCAGTCAGAGGTGATCGCGGACGGGCACGGCGCGTCGGCGACGCGCGTACGTCGGCGGCGGGGCGGGCGGGTGCGTCAGCGGCGGCGGCGGTGCAGGGCGACCGCCGCGGCGGT
>NZ_DATCVQ010000685.1:0-7262 GCF_036566765.1 Streptomyces sp. | reverse complement strand
CTCCGCACACGTTGATGCGCCCGACTCGAAGGCGAGCAGTCGCTTCTTGCGGTCGAGACCGCCGCCGTACCCGGTCAGCGAGCCGCTCGCGCCGATCACCCGGTGGCAGGGCACGACGATGCTGACCGGATTCTTGCCGTTGGCGAGGCCGACCGCTCGGGATGCGCCGGGATTGCCGAGGGCCTCGGCGAGCTCGCCGTACGTGCGGGTCTCGCCGTACGGGATCGCCCGCAGCGACTCCCAGACGCGGAGCTGGAATTCGGTGCCGACGAGGTGCAACGGCAGGTCGAACTCCTTGAGTTCGCCCGCGAAGTACGCGTCCAGCTGGCGCATGGTCTCGCCGAAGGGGCGCGGGTCGCGTTCCCCGAAGGTCTCCTCGGCGGGGCGGTGGCGCTGGTCGGTCATGTGGATGCGGCTGAGGACGCCGTCGACGGCGACCAGGGTCAGCGCGTCGTAGGGGCTGTCCACGATCAGATGCGTGACGGTGGGCATGGCTCGGCAACTTCCTTACGCAGGGAGGTGGTTGATCGGGTGGCTGTCCGTCGCCCACAGGTACTGGACCGCGTACGCCCGCCAGGGCCGCCACTGCGCGGCGCGGGCGGTGAGCGCGGACGGGGTGGCCGGCAGTCCGAGGCCCTCGGCGGCGCGCCGGACGCCGAGGTCGCCGGGGAGGAACGCGTCGGGGTCGCCGAGCGCCCGCATGGCGACGACCTCGGTGGTCCAGGGGCCGAAGCCGGGCAGCGCGGCGAGCCGGGCGCGGGCCTCGTCCCAGTCGCTGTCCACGTCGAGCCGCAGCTCGCCGTCGGCGAGCGCCCGGACGAGCGTGAGCAGGGTGGTGCGCCGGGACCGCGGCAGCGCGAGGGTCTCGGGGTCGAGGCCGGCCAGCGCCTGCGGCCCGGGGAACAGGTGGGTGAGCCCGCCCTCGGGGTCGTCGACGGGCGTGCCGTGGGCGGCGACGAGTCGGCCGGCGTGGGTGCGGGCGGCCGCCGTGGAGACCTGCTGGCCGAGGACGGCCCGGACGGCGAACTCGGCGGCGTCGACGGTGCGCGGCACGCGCCGGCCGGGCTCCTTGTCGACGAGCGGGGCGAGCAGCGGGTCGGCGCGCAGCCGGTCGTCGACGGCGACGGGGTCGGCGTCGAGGTCGAGCATCCACCGGCAGCGGCTGATGGCGACGGTGAGGTCGCGGGGGTCGGTGAGGGAGAGCCGGCAGGCGATGTGGTCCGGCGTGGGCGTGAGGGCGACGATGCCGTGCCCGTACGGGAGGCTCAGCGTGCGCCGGTACGCGCCGTCCCGCCATTCCTCGACGCCGGGGACGGCGGTCGCGGCGAGGTGACCGAAGAGGTTGGACGGGGCGAGCGGGGCGCGGAACGGCAGCCGCAGCGAGATCACGCCGGGGGTCGGCGGGCCGGCGGCGGGGCCGCGGGCGGCCCGGGCGCGCAGTTCGCCGGGGGTGAGGGCGAAGACCTCGCGGACGGTGTCGTTGAAGGTGCGGATCGAGGCGAACCCGGCGGCGAAGGCGACCTCGGCCAGGGGCATGGGGGTGGTCTCGACGAGCAGCCGCGCGGTCTGCGCGCGCTGCGCCCGCGCCAGGGCGAGCGGCCCGGCCCCGAGCTCGGCGAGCAGCTGCCGCTCGATCTGCCGGGTGGAGTACCCGAGCCGGGCCGCGAGCCCGGGCACGCCCTCGCGGTCGACGACGCCGTCCTGGATGAGCCGCATGGCCCGGGCGACGGCGTCGGCGCGCGCGTTCCACGCGGGCGATCCGGGGCTGGTGTCGGGCCGGCAGCGCTTACAGGCCCGGAACCCGGCCCGCTGGCAGGAGGCGGCGCTGGGGTGGAAGACCATGTTCTCGACCTTGGGCGGCACGACCGGGCAGCTGGGCCGGCAGTAGATGCCGGTGGTCAGGACGGCGGTGAAGAAGACGCCGTCGAAGCGGGCGTCCTTGGACTGGACGGCCCGCACGCAGCGCTCGGTGTCGGTGTGCATGGCTCAAGCTTGCTCGACGCCGGCCCGCCGGGCTGGCGGAAAAACGACATCACCCTTGCGCTGCCAGGGCCGTTTCGAACGCCTTGTAGGCGGCCCGGTCGAAGAGCACGAAGCGGACGTCGGTGACGGAGGCGGGCGCGGACGCGAGCACGGTGCGCACGGCGATCCGCGCGCCGTCGTCCATGGGCCAGCCGTAGATCCCGGTGGAGATGGCCGGAAAGGCGACCGAGCCGGCCCCCGACTCGCCGGCCACGCGCAGGGACTCGCGGTAGCAGGAGGCCAGCAGCTCGGAGCGGTCCTCGCTGGTGCTGTACACCGGGCCGACCGTGTGGATCACGTGGTCGGCGTGCAGCAGCCCGGCAGTGGTGGCGACGGCCTGGCCGGTGGGCAGGCCCCCGCCGTAGTGACCGGCGCGGAGCTTGCGGCAGTCGTCGAGGATCGCCTTGCCGCCGCGGCGGTGGATCGCGCCGTCGACCCCGCCGCCGCCGAGCAGCGAGCTGTTCGCGGCGTTGACGATGGCGTCCACGTGCTGGTCGGTGATGTCGCCGAGGACGAGGGTGATCGCGGGTCCGGTGGTCATGTCTCCATCATGGTCAGCCCGGCCGCCCCCGTCACGGTCATTTCCCGGCGGTGGCCCGAAGGCGCCGCCAGACCGCCTTGGCCGCGTTGTGGCCGGACATGCCGTGCACGCCGGGGCCGGGCGGGGTTGCGGAGGAGCAGAGGAAGACCGCGGGGTGCGGCGTGCTGTACGGGTGCAGCGACAGCTTGGGGCGCAGGACCAGCTGGAGGCCGCGGGCCGCGCCGCAGGCGATGTCGCCGCCGACGTAGTTGGCGTTGTGCGCGGCGAGCTGCGGCGGCCCGGCGGTGGCGCGGGCCAGGACGCGGTCGCGGAAGCCGGGCGCGAAGCGTTCGATCTGCCGCTCGATCGCGTCGGTGAGGTCGCCGTCCCAGCCGTTGGGGACGTGGCCGTACGCCCAGAAGACGTGCTTGCCCTCGGGGGCCCGGGTGGGGTCGACGAGGCTCGGCTGGGCGGTGATGAGGAACGGCCGCTCGGGGGCGGTGCCGGAGGACGCCTGGTTCAGGGCGGCGGCGATGTCGCGGCTGCCCGGGCCGACCTGGACGGTGCCAGCGACGCGCGCCTCCTTGGCCGTCCAGGGGACGGGGCCGTCAAGGGCGTAGTCGATCTTGAACGCAGACGCACCGTACTTGTAGCCGTCGTACAGGCCGCCGAAGCCCGCGATCCGGGCGAGGGCGGTGGGCGAGGTGTCGAAGACGTACGCGCGGGCGGGCGGCAGGTCGTCGAGCCGCTTCACCTCGAAGTCGGTGTGCACGGCCCCGCCGAGGTCCTTCAGGTACGCGGCGAGGGCGTCGGAGATGGACTGCGAGCCGCCGAGCGGCATGGGCCAGCCGCCGGCGTGCGCGGCGAGCGCGAAGACCAGGCCGACGGCGCTGGTGGCGAACCCGCCGAGCGGGGCGATGACATGGCCGACCATGCCGGCGAAGAGCGCCCGCGCCTTCTCGTCCTTGAAACGGCGCATCAGCCAGGTCGACGGGGGCAGTCCGGTCAGGCCGAACCGGGCAAGGGTGACCGGGTCGCGGGGCAGCGCGGTGAGCGGCAGGGACATGAAGTCCCGTGCCAGGGTGTCCCACTTGCTCAGGTACGGGGCGACCAGGCGGCGGTACGTGCCGGCGTCGCGCGGGCCGAACGAGGCGGCGGTCTCGGAGACCGAGTGGGAGAGCACGGCGGCGCTGCCGTCGTCCCACGGGTGGGCCATGGGGAGTTGGGGGTGCAGCCAGCGCAGTCCGTAGCGGGCCAGCGGCAGGTCCTTGAACGCGGGCGAGCCGGCGCCGAGCGGGTGGACGGCCGAGCACGGGTCGTGCCGGAAGCCGGGAAGGGTGAGCTCCTCGGTCCTCGCGCCGCCCCCGATCGTGGACTTGGCCTCGAACACGGCCACCGAGTAGCCGCGGCGGGCCAGTTCGACGGCGGCGGTCAGTCCGTTGGGTCCCGCACCCACGACGACGGCATCGAGCATGGACGGCACCTTGGGACTCCTTCGTCAGCCGACGGCCAGGGCGGCCAGGATATTCCTCCCCGGCCGCCCGGACCGGGGCGGGCGTCGGCTATCGGCCACGCAGCAGCTCCACGACGCGCTGCACGGTGGCCGCGTCGCGGGCCGCGGTGAACGGCAGCGCGTTGCCGCCGGCGATGCGGAACGGCTCGCCCGCGAGCGTCAGATCGGCGCCGCCGGCCTCGGCGACCAGGAGCAGGCCGGCCGCGTGGTCCCAGGCGTACTCCCAGGAGAAGGCGACGGCGTCGAGCTCGCCGCGGGCGATGGCCAGGTACTCCAGTCCGGCCGAGCCGCACGGCCGGGTGCGCACGCCGTCGGCGTTCAGGCCGAGCAGGGCCTCCTTCTCGCCCGGGGTGGTGTAGTCGGGGTGCGAGACGGCGACCTCCAGGACCGCGCCGGGCGCGGGCGATCCGGCGCGCAGCGGCTGCCCGTTCAGGCTCGCGCCCTGGCCGCGGACCGCCACGGCCAGCTGGTCGAGCGCGGGCGCGTACGTCCACGAGGCGTACACCACGCCGCCGCGGGCGAGCGCGACGAGCGTGCAGAAGGCGGGTTCGCCGCGGACGAACTGGCGGGTGCCGTCGACCGGGTCGACGATCCAGACCGGGGCCTCGCCCCGTACGGCGTCGTACACCGCCGGGTCGGCGTGCACGGCCTCCTCGCCGACCACGACGGAGCCGGGAAGCAGCGCGGTCAGCGACTCGGTGAGCCGCTCCTCGGCGGCCCGGTCGGCGACCGTGACCAGGTCGTGCGGTCCGTTCTTCTCCAGGATCTCGTGCGCGGCGAGCTGCCGGAACCGGGGCATGATCTCGGCCGCCGCCGCCTTGCGGACCGCCTCCTCGACCGCGTCCGCGCCGGCGCCGAGGAAGTCGTCAAGCATCGCATCGATCATGTGTCCAGCTTTGCACGGCCGGGGGTGCGGCGGGCGGGGAGGCCCGAGGCTCATCGTGCCGGGCGGCTGTTCTCCAGCTCGGCGGGCCCGTGGCCGGTGGCGAGGGCGTCCAGGGCCGCCAGGACGCGCAGGCTCAGGTTGCCGGGGAGGTAGTCGGTCAGCTCCTCGCGGGGGACCAGCTTCCAGGAGAGGAGTTCCTCCTCCTGGAGGCGGATCGACCCCAACTGCTCCGTGGTCAGCACGCCGCCGTCGTAGACGTACGCCACCAGCGGCGGCCGGTGCCGGGGGGCCGTTTCGAGGACCCAGTCGACCGCCAGCAGCGCGCCCAGCTCCACGTCCAGGCCGATCTCCTCGGCCGTCTCCCGGCGGGCCCCCTGCCGGGGCGTCTCGCCCGCGTCGGACTCGATCGTGCCGCCGGGCAGCGTCCAGTCGTCGCGGTAGTTCGGCTCGACGATCAGGACGCGGTCCCGGTCGTCTCGGAAGAGGGCGGCGGCCCCGGCCAGTACCTTGGGGAGGCTCGCGATGTACGCGGCGTAGTCGGTCGTCGTCATCCGGTCAGCGTAGCGAGCCGCAGCGTCCGCTCCGCGAGCTCCGTGATCCGTACCCCGTCGAAGCCGAACACCGCGCTGCGCACCCGGTCCTGCAGCGGCTCCGACCACTGCGAAGGGATGGCCAGGGCGCCGCACATCACCCCGGCGACCGAGCCCGCCGTCGCGCCGTTGGAATCGGTGTCCAGGCCGCCGCGGACGGTCAGCGCGATGGTGCGGGTGAAGTCGCCCTCGCCGTACATCAGTCCGGCCGTGAGCACCGCCGCGTTCGGGACGGTGTGGATCCAGCCGAGGTGGTTGTTCTCCGAGCCGAGCTCGACCAGCGCGTCCGCCCAGTCGACCCCCGCCTCGTACAGCCCGATCGTGTGCCGGACCGCCCGCGCGAGCCGGCTGCTCGCCGGGATCCGCTCCAGCGAGGTCTCGAGCGCCGCGCGCGGCCCCGGTGCGGTGAACGCGGCTGCGATCAGCGCCGCCGCCCACATCGCGCCGTACACCCCGTTGCCGGTGTGCGACAGGACGGCGTCGCGGCGGGCCAGGGACGCGGCCCGGCGCGGATCTCCGGGTGAGGTCCAGCCGAAGACGTCCGCCCGGATCAGGGCCCCGATCCACTCCTGGTGCGGGTTGTCGTACGTCGCGGTCAGCGGCGGCTTGAGGCCGTTCGCCAGGTTGCGGTACGCGGTCCGCTCGGCGGTGAAGGTCTGCAGGTAGGGCAGCCGCAGCAGCCAGTGCTCGCCGACCTGCTCGGTGGTGAAGTCGAAGCCCCGGGTCTCCAGGAGGTGCAGGCCGAGGATCGAGTAGTCGATGTCGTCGTCCCGGCAGCTGCCGTGGATCCGGCCGCGCACGCACTGCGGCCACTCCGGCCGCAGCTCGAACCCGTCCGCGCCGGCCGCGGGCGGAGGGGGCAGGTAGTCGGTGAGCGGCAGCGCGTCGGTCAGCCGCAGGTAGCGGTCGATCCGCTCGGGCGTCCAGTGGTCGCCGCGCTCCACCGGCTTGCCGAGCATGTTCCCGGCGATCCGTCCGGTCCAGCCGCCGAGGATCCGGTCGGCGAGTTCGCTGTGCGGTAGGAGACCCATGCCTCCGGTTTACCCAATCCCCGCCTGCCCCGCCCGCAGGACACGGCCGGGAGGACAGGGGGAGGACATGACCGGTCGATTTGATCGATCAGTTCGTAGTTCTGGTGCCCCCTATGGGGTGGCATATCGGTCTATCGGTGAGTGGCACGCCCTCTCCGGGTGCGGATAGGGTCGGGCACGGCGCGACTGCCTGTTCGAAAGCAAGGGATGCAAGGTGACGGACGGAGCAGTAACTCAGGTCGCGGACTCGCGGGCACGTGTGCTCGTGGCGGCCGACAAGTTCAAGGGTTCGCTCACGGCCGTACAGGTCGCGGAGCGGGTCACAGCAGGACTGCGACGGGTCGTCCCGGAGCTCGAGGTGGAGACCCTGCCCGTCGCGGACGGCGGCGACGGCACGGTCGCCGCGGCCGTGGCGGCCGGTTTCGAACGGCGTGAGGTGACCGTCACCGGACCGCTCGGCGAGCAGGTCACGGCGGCGTTCGCGCTGCGCGACGGCACCGCGGTGGTCGAGATGGCGGAGGCCTCCGGCCTTCAGCTGCTGCCGCCCGGCGTCTTCGCGGCGCTGACGGCGACGACGTACGGCTCCGGCGAGCTGCTCGCGGCCGCGCTGGACGCGGGCGCGCGGACGATCGTGTTCGGCGTCGGCGGCAGCGCGACGACCGACGGCGGGGCGGGCATGCTCGCCGCGCTCGGCGCGCGG
>NZ_DATCVQ010000684.1:0-28504 GCF_036566765.1 Streptomyces sp. | reverse complement strand
GCCCGCCGCCGCGCGGCAGGGCTGCGCCGCCGTGGCTGACGCCCCCGCCGCCCTGCGGGGCCGCGCCGTCGTGGCAGGCCTCCGCCACCCCTTCCGTACCTCCGACCCCGGGACCGTGCTCCGATGCCTCGCGTGCTGCTGATAGAAGACGACCCCTCCGTCCGCGAAGGGGTCGAACTGGGGCTCCGGCGGCGAGGGCACGAGGTGCGGGGGGCCGCGACCGGGGAGGCCGGGCTCGCGCTGCTCGGGGAGTTCCGGCCGGATCTCGTGCTGCTCGACCTCATGCTGCCCGGCATGAACGGTGTCCAGGTCTGCCGTCGCATCCGCGAGGACAGCCAGCTGCCGATCATCATGCTGACCGCCCGCGGCGACGACTTCGACGTCGTCATCGGCCTGGAGGCCGGCGCCGACGACTACATCGTCAAGCCCGCCCGTACCGAGGTCATCGAGGCCCGGATCCGCGCCGTCCTGCGGCGGATCGAGGAGCCCGGCGGCGGCCGCCCGGCCGTCGAGTTCCACGGCGAACTCGCCATCGACCGCGCCGGCCTCGCCGTGGCCAAGGCGGGCACGCGCATCGCCCTCGCGCCCTCTGAGCTGAAGCTCCTGCTCCATCTCTCCGCCGCGCCCGAGCAGGTCTTCAGCCGCCAGCAACTCCTGGAGCACGTCTGGGAGCACAGCTACCACGGCGACGCCCGCCTGGTGGACGCCTGCGTCCGGCGCCTGCGCAACAAGATCGAGGACACGCCCGGCGATCCCCGCTACATCCAGACCCTGCGCGGCTTCGGCTACCGCTTCGGACCGCTGTGAAGGCCCACGTGCCGGGCGGCGACCGCCCCGCCGAGAGACGCCGGCGCCGCCTGCACCCCTTCGGCCTGCGCACCCGCCTCGTCCTCGCCTTCCTCCTCGTCGCCGCCGTCGGCTGCGGCACCACCGCCGCGCTCACCTACCGCGCCGCCCGCACCGCGATCCTGGAGCAGACCCAGGACACCGCCGTCACGGCCTTCCGTCAGCAGGTCGAGACCCTGAACACCATGCTGCCGGTCGAGCTCGACGGGCTGCGCAACGAGTTGCAGCGCATCGCCCGGCAGGGCAAGCCGCGGCCCTGGCGGGTGTACGCGGAGTACGGCGCCCTGCGCGTGTCGTCCACCGACCGGCCCGAGTCCACCGTCCTGACCCCCGAACTGCGCACCCGCGCCCGCGCGCTGGGCACGACGCACAGCAGCTTCCAGCGGGTGGTCAAGGACGGCGCCCCGTACCTCACCATCGCGGTCCCCGCCGTCTTCGGCGGCTACTACCGGGGCTTCCCCGAGGGCAGCCCCACCGGCCTCGTCCTGTACGCGGTGATGGACCTCGGCGAGGAGGAGGCCAACATCGAGGCGATGGTCGTCGCCGCCCGGGACGGCGCCCTGCCCGCGCTGCTGGTCGCCCTGATCCCGGCGCTGCTGGCCGCGAGAGGCGTGCTGCGCCCGGTCCGGGAGCTGCGGCGCGCGGCCCACAGCATGGGCCGGGGCCTCCTGGACACCCGTATCCATGCGAAGGGCAGCGACGAACTGGCCGACCTCGCCCGGACCTTCAACGAGTCCGCCGCGGGGCTCGAACGCTCCGTCGCCGAGCTCCGGCGCGCCGAGGCCCGCGCCCGCCGCTTCGCCTCCGACGTCTCGCACGAGCTGCGCACCCCGCTCGCCGGCATGCTCGCCGTCACGGAGGTCCTCGACGAGGACGCCGACGGGCTCGACTCGGACACCGCCCGCGCGGTCCGCCTGATCAGCGCGGAGACCGGCAAACTGGCCGTCCTCGTCGAGGACCTGATGGAGATCTCCCGCTTCGACGCACGCGCCGCCGAACTGCACACGGACGAGGTGGACGTGGCCGAGGCGGTCCGCAAGAGCCTGCAGAACCGGCGCTGGACCGACCCGTCGCAGGGCCCCACCCAGATAGTCACCGAGCTCATCGACGGCATCCGCGCCCAGCTCGACCCGCGCCGCTTCGACGTGATCGTGGCGAACCTGGTCGGCAACGCGCTGCGGCACGGCGGGGCGCCGGTGACCGTCCGGGTGCACGCGGAAGGGGACTGGCTCGTCATGGAGGTCGCCGACCGGGGGCGGGGCATCCCGGAGGACGTCCTGCCGCACGTCTTCGACCGTTTCTACAAAGGCGACGCCGCCCGCACCCGCTCGGCCGGCAGCGGTCTCGGCCTCGCCATCACCCTGGAGAACGTCCGGCTGCACGGCGGTACCGTCGTCGCCGCCGACCGGCCCGACGGCGGCGCCGTCTTCACCGTCAGGATCCCGCTGTGAGCCCCGCCGCGAGCAGGTCCCTGCGGCGTGCAGCGGCCGCCCTGCTGGCCCTGCTGCCGCTCGCCGCCTGCGGCATACAGAAGAGCGATGTCGTGGAGGCGGGCGGCGCGGCTCCGGTCATCGTGCAGCCGACGGCCGGTCCGAGGATGCTGCTGTTCTTCGTCGCGCAGGACGGCCGGATGATGCCGGTCGCCCGCGACCTCGGCATCGGCCGGGTGGTCGGCTCCACGATCGAGTCCACCGACCCGCCCGACCAGCACGTCGCCACCGACAAGGTGCTCAGTGCCCTCATCGAGGGACCGGACGACCGGGAACGCGCCGCCGGCCTCACCAGCCGGATCGCCTTCCACGGCGCGGGCGAGCCGCACGCGCAGAGGCAGCCCGGCGCCGACGGCGGCTCGGCGCTACGCGTCCGGCTCACCGTCCGGGTGCAGGACCTCGACCCCATCGCCGTGCGCCAGTTGGTGTGCACGGCCGTGTACGCCGAGGACCTCGGCGCCGCGGCTCAGGTCGTCGTCTCCGGGATGGACGGGGCACTGCCGGCGACCCGGTGCGAGACGGACTAGAGACGCGTCAGGCCTTCGGGACGCGTCAGACCTTCGGGACGCGTCAGGCGCGCAGCTCGGCGAGGACCGCGTCCGTGAACGTCGGCCACGCCTCGATCGCCCACGGCCCGAAGGCGCGGTCGGTCAGCGCGACGCAGGCCGCGCGGGCGTCCGGGTCGATCCACAGGAACGTGCCCGACTGGCCGAAGTGCCCGAACGTGCGCGGCGAGGACGAGGCCCCCGTCCAGTGCGGCGACTTGCCGTCCCGGATCTCGAAGCCCAGCCCCCAGTCGTTCGGCCGCTGGTGGCCGTAGCCGGGCAGGATGCCGGTCAGGCCGGGGTACGTCACCGTCATCGCGTCGAGGACCGTGCGGGCGTCCAGCAGCCGCGGCGCCTGCACCTCGGCCGCGAACCGCACCAGGTCGTCCACGCTCGACACGCCGTCCTTCGCGCAGGAACCTTCCAGCGTCGTCGCGGTCATGCCCAACGGGTCCAGGACCGCCTGGCGCAGGTACTCCGCGAACGGGATGTCCGTCGCCTTGGCGACATGGTCGCCGAGCGCCTCGAAGCCGGTGTTGGAGTAGATCCGCCGCGTCCCGGGCGCCGCCATGACCCGGTTCTCGTCGAACGCGAGCCCCGAGGTGTGCGCCAGCAGGTGCCGGACCGTCGCGCCCTCGGGCCCGGCCGGCTCGTCGAGGTCGATCGCCCCCTCCTCGTACGCGACGAGGGCGGCGTACGCGGCCAGCGGCTTGGTCACCGAGGCGAGCGGGAACCGCAGGTCCGTCGGGCCGTGCGCGCCGGCCACGGAGCCGTCCGCGCGGACGACGGCGGCGGCCGCGGTGGGGACGGGCCAGTTCTCGATCAGTGCCAGGCTCTGCATGCGGCCGAGCCTACTTGCTTAGAGTGCACTCCAACGTTTTAGCGTGGTGGACATGAGCGTGATCGAGAGCACGGCCGGGCTTGCCGGCAAGGACCGCTACACGATCAGCGAGGTGGCCGCCCTGACCGGGCTCTCGGCCCACACCCTGCGCTGGTACGAGCGGATCGGGCTGATGCCGCACGTCGACCGGTCGCACACCGGCCAGCGCCGCTTCACCGCCCGCGACCTGGAGTGGCTGGCCTTCGTCGGCAAGCTGCGGCTGACCGGGATGCCGGTCGCCGACATGGTCCGGTACGCGGAGCTGGTGCGGGCGGGCGGCCACACCCACGCCGAACGGCGCGCGCTCCTGGAGAGCACCCGGATCGACGTGCTGAACCGGATCGCCGAGCTCCAGGACACGCTCGCCGTCCTCGACTTCAAGATCAGTCACTACGCGAACGCATGCGGAGGCACCACCTCATGAGCAGGATCGAGACCGTACGGCTCGGCGTCGACGGACCCCAGGTCGGCGTGCAGGGCTTCGGCGCCATGGGCATCAGCGAGTTCTACGGCGACACCGACGAGGCCGCCGCGCGCGACACCCTCGACGCGGCGTTGGAGTTCGGCGTCACTCTGATCGACACGGCGGACGCGTACGGGCGGGGCGCCAACGAGGAGTTCCTCGCGCCGTTCGTCGCCGCGCACCGCGACGAGATCACCCTGGCCACCAAGTTCGCCCTGGAGCGCGGCGACGACCCGCGGCACCGGGGCATCCGCAACGACCGCCCGTACATCCGGCAGGCCGTCGAGGGCAGTCTGCGCCGCCTCGGCGTCGAGACCATCGACCTGTACTACATGCACCGCCGAGACCCCGCCGTGCCGCTCGCCGAGTCCGTCGGGGCCATGGCGGAGCTGGTGCGCGAGGGCAAGGTGAAGTACCTCGGGCTGAGCGAGGTCACCGGCGCGGAGCTGCGCGAGGCGCACGCGGTGCACCCGATCACCGCGCTCCAGTCGGAGTGGTCGCTGTTCTCCCGCGACGTGGAGCACAGCGCGGTCGGCGCGGCGGCGGAGCTCGGCGTGGCCTTCGTGCCGTACTCGCCGCTCGGCCGGGGCTTCCTGAGCGGGGCGTTCGCGGACGCCGCGAAGGACCTGTCGGACGACGACTACCGCCGCCACCAGCCGCGCTTCAGCGGGGAGGCGGCGGAGCGGAACGCGGCGCTCCTGGCCCCGGTCCACAAGATCGCGGCGACGCACGGGGCGACGGCCGCGCAGGTGGCCCTCGCCTGGGTCCAGCAGCGGGCCCGGGTGCACGGCCTCACGGTCGTCCCGATCCCCGGCACCCGCAAGCGCTCCCGCCTCGCGGAGAACGCGGCGGCGACCCGGATCACGCTGACGGACGCGGAGCTGGCGGAGCTGGAGCCGATCGCGGGGCAGGTGACGGGGGACCGGTACCCGGACATGCGGTTCACGTCGACGGCGCGGGAGTAGGGCCTGGGGCCTGGGGGCAGGGCCGCACGGCCGGGCGTACGGCCTGAGGCCGGCGCCGCACGGCTGGCGCCGCACGGCTGGGCGTACGGCCTGGGCGTACGGCTGGGCCGACGCCCTGGGCATACGGCTCACCCCAGGGCGAACACCGCGAAGCCCGCGGCCAGCACGCCCGCCGTGGCGCGCAGCGCCGTTCCGGTGTTCGCCCAGGGCGCCTCGAAGCGCCGCGCGTGCCGCCCGATCAGCACGAGCAGTCCGGCGAACAGCGGCATCCAGGCCAGCCGGGCGAGGACCCAGCCGACCGAGTCCGGCGCGCCGACCAGGCCGGTGAGCTCACCGCCGTACGAGCCGGGGATCGCGGCGGCGAGCATCGCGGTCTGGTGCCAGCACAGGATCGTCATCGCGGACAGGTTGATCGCGACGACCGGCGCCCACAGCGCGGGTCGGCGCAGCAGCCGCCCCAGCCGCTCGCGGAGCAGGATCGCCGCACCGCTCTGCGCGGCGGCGAGGGCGAGCACCAGCAGCGACGGCGGGTGCGAGTTGGTGCGGGCCTCGCCCGGCACGCCGACCATCGAGGCCGGGTAGCCGAACACGAGCAGCAGCGCGGCGAACAGCGCGACGCCGCCGAGCAGCAGCCCCCACGCGTGCCGCCGCGTCACCCGGCCCTCGGCCCAGGAGACGCCGAGCTGGTACGCGAACATCCACCCCGGCAGGATGTTGAGCACGCTCAGCCAGCCCGGCATCGCGTCGGCGTACGGCCCGTAGCGCAGGACGTCCACGACGGCGACGGCGCCGAGCAGCGGTGCCGCGGCCCACACGCCCATGCGGCGGGCGGCGCGGACGCAGTACGGGGTGAGCGCGGTGATCACCGTGTAGACGCCGACGAACCACAGGGGCTGTACGACGAGGGTGGACGCGGTCCGCAGGGTGCCGTAGGGCACCGCGAACCCGTAGTGCAGCAGCGGCAGCGTCACGGCCCAGACGGCGGTGACGCCGAGCACGGGCCGGCCCAGGCGGGTGAGCCGCCCCTTGAGCCAGTCGCGGGCGGGGCCGGAGTGCCGCGCGTACGACAGCGCGGAGGCGAACCCGCCGACGAGGAAGAAGATCCCGAGCATCTGCAGGACCCAGCTGACGGGGGCGAGTCCGCCGAAGGCGGAGAGCGGGCTGGCGTTGTGGATCGCGCCGTCGGGGGTGAGCGTGAACCCGCCGAGCAGCCAGTGCCCGGTGGGAACGGCGAGCAGGGCGAGCGCGCGGAGTCCGTCGATCGCGCGGTCGCGGTGGGCGGGGGTGCGGGCTTCGACAGTCGCGGCGAGATTCACTCGACGTCCCCCTCGGCGATGGCGGCGAAGGCGCGCAGGGACTGGGTGCCGGGGGCGAAGTACCCGTCGTGGCCGCGGGCGTCGGCGGCGGGCACGGGCCGCGCGCCGAACTCCGGGTCGGTCGGGTCGGCTCCGTGCCCGAGCCCGAGGAGACGGACGTTCGGGACTTTGGAGATCCAGTCGTCGGGGTCCTTGGCGGCCCAGACCCGGGCGGAGGTGCGCAGCTCGGCGACGTTGTCGGCGCGCATGCCGGGGGAGCCGTGCACGACGATGTCCTTGGCCTTGAGGTCGCGGGCGGCCAGGCCGCAGACGACGGAGCCGTAGCTGTGGCAGAACACCGCGGGCTCCGGCGCGCCGGCGGCCACGATCCCGTCGACGAACCGGACCAGCCGCGCCGCGCCCGCCTCCGCGAGGCCGCCGGTGGCGGCGTCGACCCCGACGCCGACGGGCGTGGTGTACCCGGCCCAGGCGACGACGGCGGTCCGCCCGCCGGAGGCGTCGTGCAGGGCTTCGGCCTTGCGGACGAGGGACGCGCTGTGCCCGGCGTCGACATCGGACCCGGGCACGACGACGGCGACGTGCGCAGCCCGCTCCAGATCCCCCTCGACGACGGCCACCTGCCCCCGCCCCCGAGGGTCGTAGGCAAGCACCTGCCGCCCGACGAACCGCGGATCGCCCTTCAGGGACCGGGCGTTGGCGGCGTACCGGAGGTGTACGGGAACGCCGTCGAGGTTCCCGACGACGGAGGGGTGGAGCCGTATGAGCTCCTGTTGCTGAGGTGACGTCAAGGAGCGGAAGAACTCCGAGACTTCACGCGCCGTGACGCCCGCCGGGTCGGGAAGCCCGGCAGCGACCCAGGCCCGGACCCCCTCCGGCCCCCCGGTCACAGCCTGCTGCGAACTCCCCGAGGCCCACCCCGCGGTCCCCGCCACCACGGTGACCACCAGCGCGAACGTGGCCACCGTCTTGTTGTACCGCCGCATCCCGGGCTCCTCCTGCTTCCGCTGCCTCGTCGTTGACGTGAGGAAGGTAGGAAGCGGAAGGGTGACGCCACGTCACACCATGGAGCCAACTGCGAACTGCTACCGGGGTAGGGGGAGGTGCTGGGGAGAACCCCCGAGTCGGGGGAGGGCGAGCCCCCGGGGGAGAACCCCAGGCGCGAGAGGGCGAGCCGCCTACGTCAGACGACCCCGTCCCCCGGCCGCACCAACCCCGCCTCGTACGCGAAGATCACCAGCTGCGCCCGGTCCCGCAGGTCCAGCTTCGCCAGGACCCGGCCGACGTGCGTCTTCACCGTCTGTTCCGCCAGGACCAGCCGTGCCGCGATCTCCTGGTTCGACAGGCCCCGGGCGATCAGCTCCAGGACCTCTGTCTCACGCGGCGTCAGGCCGTTCAGGCGGAGCGACGCCCGGTCCCGGCGCGGTGCCGGACGTTGCGCCGCGAAGTCGGCGATCAGGCGTCGCGTCACGGACGGCGCCAGGAGCGCCTCGCCCGCCGCCACCACCCGTACCGCCGCGATCAGGTCCGCCGGCGGCGCGTCCTTCAGCAGGAAGCCGGACGCCCCGGCGCGCAGCGCCTCGTACACGTAGTCGTCCACGTCGAAGGTCGTCAGCATCAGCACCCGAGGCCGGTGCACCGCTCCCACCCCGCCCGTGAGGATCTCCCGCGCCGCCGTGAGCCCGTCCATCTCCGGCATCCGCACGTCCATCAGCACCACGTCCGGATGCGTGGACCGCGCCACCTCCACGCCCGCCCGTCCGTCCGGCGCCTCGCCCACCACGTCGATGTCGGTCTGCGCCGACAACAGCGCGGCGAACCCCGCCCGCACCATGGCCTGGTCGTCGACGATGATCACGCGGATGGTCACATGGAGCCCTTCATAGGTGAAGCCGTACCCGTACGCAGCGGCATCCGCGCCGCGACCCGGAAGCCGCCGTCCGGCAGCGGCCCGGTGTCCAGCGTGCCGCCGGTCAACCGTACGCGCTCCCGCATCCCCACAAGCCCGTGCCCGGTCCCGCCGCTCTCCACCGGCGACCGGCGCGAACCCCGCTCCTCCGACGGCCCGTTGACGACCAGGACCGTCAGCCACTCGCCGCTCTCGTCCGGCCGCACCGACACCCGCGTCCGCGCCCCCGGCGCATGCCGGACCACGTTCGCCAGCGCCTCCTGCACGATCCGGTACGCCGACAGGTCCACCGCCGCCGGCACCTCCCCGAGCTCCGCCGCCAGCGACGACTCCGCCGGCACCCCCGCCCGTACCGTCGCCTCGATCAGCTGCTGCACCCGGTCGAGCCCCGGCTGCGGGGCCCGCTCGCCCTCCGTGCCCTCGCTCCTGAGCACCACGAGCAGCCGCCGCATCTCCGCGAGCGACTCCCGCGCGGACGCGGCGATCGAGCCGAACTCCTCTCGCGCCGCGTCCGGCAGGTCGGGGATCCGGTACGGCGCCGAGTCCGCCTGGACCGTGATCACCGACATGTGGTGGGCGACGACGTCGTGCAGCTCGCGCGCGATCCGGGTGCGCTCCTCGAGGAGCGTCCGCCGCGCCCGCTCCGCCTCGCTGATCGTCTCCTGCTCGACGAGCCGGCGCTGCGCGTCGCCGCGTTCGCGCAAGGTACCGGTGATCAGGAGCACGACACCGCTGAGCACGAACAGCAGGACGTGTACGGGCTCGCTGAGCTCGGGCGCGATCAGCTCGCACAGCCACCCGGCCGCGCCCGTCACCAGCCAGACCCCCAACAGGGTCCGGCGGGGCTCGCGCAGCCCGACGGCGAGCATCAGCGCGAGGTACCCGACCACGACCATCGGGGTCCAGGGCCATGGCCGGCCGGCGGTGCCGTCGGCCGCGATCAGCACGAGCGCCCCGACGAAATCGGCGGTGACGATGATCCACCAGGCCTGCAGCGGCCGCGTCACGGCGAGCAGCAGCGGCGCGGTCTGCGCGGTGCCGAGGGCCCCGGCGAGGGCGCCGTTGACCTGGTACTCCTGCGTGAGGACGGTGATGGTGACCGGCAGCAGCGAGGCGACGAACGCGAGCGCCACGCCGTACGGCAGCAGGCGCAGCCACCGCGCCGGCGCCCCGGCGAGCAGCGGCGCGCCGGGCCGGGTCGGGGTCGCCAGCGCGAGGCCGAGGGCGTGCAGCGGCTCCCGCGCGGTGGCCGGGACGACCTTGCGGACGAAAGAGCGCAGGCGGTCGACGACTTGGGGGGACGGGGGCGCGGATTCCGGCGCGGGCTCGGAAACCGGCGGCTCGGGTGAAGGGGATGCGTTACTCATGACGCGCTCACCCTAGGCAGGTCGCCCCCGCCCCGACGTCATACCGAGGACCCGACCGACGACCGATACCCGGGTATGACACCGGGCCCGGATCAGTCGCCCCCTACAGCTCCGCCAGCAGTTCCCGCTTCTTCGCCGTGAATTCCTCGTCCGTCACCAGCCCCGCCCGATGCAGGTCTCCCAGGTGGCGGATCCTTTCCGCGATGTCCGCCGGATCGCGCCGCGCGCCCGCCGTCACCGCCGCCGGCGCGGCTCCGTCGGCCTCCGCGTCGCGGATCGCCGCGAGGACCGCCGCCGCGAACGGCAGCGACTCGTGGACCGGCCCGTACCCGAGCCCGAAGACGACCGACGCCGGGTCGAGGTCGGCCTGAGCCGGCTGCGTGCCGGCGTCGCGGTCGCGGCGCAGCAGTCGCAGATAGCCGTCCATGACGTCGGGCGTGCGCCACTCCACCCCGCTCAGCTCGTGTACCGGGAACGCCTGGTCGCCGGCCTTCCACTTCGCCGACGAGGCGCCCGTCCACGACCAGCGGAAGGCGACCTCGCCCGCACCGTCGAAGCTCGCTCTGCCGTCGTACGCCTTGAAGGACTGCGGTCCCTCCGGGGCCGCCACCAGGTAGCCGTCCGAGGGCCCCGCGTCCGCCGCGACCAGCGGACGCAGCTCGTCCGCGTAGTACTCCGCGAGCGTCTCGCGCTCCGCGGGCAGCACGAGGCGGTACGGGTCGCAGCCGTCCTTGAGCTGCCCCGCCGCCGCCTCCATCAACGGATCGGCCCCCGGTCGCGGCACCGCGTGCAGCACCACCGTCCCGCGCTTGCCCGCCGTCAGGGTCACGTCCGCCAACGCCTCGTGCGGCACGCGTCGTTCGCGCAGCGCCTGGAAGAGTCTCGGCGTGCGTATCCCCCGTTCGAAGCGGATGAGCACGGCGTCGGTCTCGAACTCCCAGGTGGCATGAATTCCGGCCAGCACATCACCCATGCGCCTCATCGTATGCCGCATGCGCTCCGGCGTCGCCCCACTCCACCCGGCCGGTACCCCGGCGAACTCCCGTGCGCTCTACGCGCGTCAGGCGTCCGTCCCGCCGGAGATTCCACTGCGGCAAGCGCTGTCGGCGCTCGCACAGGTCAGTTCCTGGTACGCACCGACACCTATGTCGGCGAAGTTGTCGAGGCTCTCGGTGCCCGGCTCGAAATAGCCGGTATGCCCGTCCGCGCCGGCCGCGGAGAGCCGTCGGGCGCCGAACGAGGGCTCCACCGGATCGGCCCCGTGCCCGACCCCGCCGATCTCCAGGTTGGGCACGCCCTGGATCCAGTCGTCCGCGTCCCGCATCGCCCACACCCGGGCGCGGGTGGCCAACTGGGCCGCGCTGTCGACCCGCATGCCGGGGCTGCCGGCCACCGCGACGTCCGTGACGCGCTCCGGCAGCCGGGGCGCGGCGACACCGCAGAGCACGGAGCCGTAGCTGTGGCAGAACAGCGTCACGCGCGAGGCCCCGGGCAGCGCGGTCGTCATGTCGACGAGCCGGACCGCCCCGCTCTCCGCGAGCCGCCCGATCGCCGCGTCGATGCCGACGCCGACGGGGGAGGTGTAGTCGGCCCAGGCGATGACGGCGACGCGGGCGCCCGGCGCGGCCCTGCGCTCGGCGTCGTACAGCGAACGCGCCATGCCGGCCGGGGCCGAGTACCTGCCCCGGGTCTTCTGGAAGGTGAGCAGGTTCGTGTCGACGCCCGGCACGATCACCGACACCCGGCTCGCCCGATCCAGGTCCCCGAGGACCTCGGCGGTGCGGCCGGGGCCGGACGCGTCGAACGCGAGGATCTGCCGGCCCGGCCCCATCAGCGAGGCGAACCGGTGCGCCCGGCGGGTGGCCTCCCGCCGGCCGTCGGCGCTGAGCTTCGCGTTGCTCAGGCGCCGGCGTTCGGCGGCGAGCGCCCGGCCGAGGGCGAGGCGGTTGGCGCGGTAGCGCAGGGTGACCGGGGCGCCGTTGAGGTTGCCGACGACGAGCGGGTACTCGTCGGCGAGTCGGGCGGAGTGCCAGGCGCCGATCGCGTCGAAGAAGTCGGCGATCGTACGGGCGGGGGCGGTCGGGTCGGGCAGTCGCCGGTGGCCGGCCGAGCCGTGCGCCCAGGCGGCGAGCGCGGCTCTGTGCGGGTCCTCCGACCCGGGCTGACGACGGATCGTGGTCCAGCCGGTCGTCGCGAGGAGGACGAACACCACGGCCAGCGCGAGCAGCATGCGCCAGGCGGCGAGAGTGGGGGAGGAGTCGAAGGAAGTCACTGCGGGACACCCTAGGAGACGGCCGCGCGGGGCTGGGCCGAGGGTGACGGGGATCACGTCAGGCGGAGGGAATGCCACCGGTTACGGTGACGGTGGGTGAGGGGTTTTGACTCCGCTGCCGTACGCTCCTACTCCCGCTGCCGTACGCTCCTACTCCCGCTCCCGTACGCCCCTACTCCCGCTCCCGTACGCCCTTACTCCCGCCAGTCCGTGGCCAGCGCGGGCCCCAGGTGGTCGAGGTAGCGCTCGGTCAGGGCGCGGATCGCGTCGAGCGAGGTGTCCGTGCCGCGGCCCCAGAGCTGGCCGGTCACCCGCATCACTCCGCTGAACGCCGCCACCGCCACGCGGGGGCGCGGGTCCGTCTCCAGGTCCAGGCCCTCGCGCTCGGCGATCAGCCGGGCGATGCTTTCCTCCATCTCGGTGGAGCGGCGCAGGTGGACCGCGAGCAGCGCCGGCGTCGACTCGATCACCTGGAAGGTGCGCAGGTACAGCTCGACCGGGACGACCTCCTCGATCGCCTCGCCGATCTGGTCCCAGGCGCACAGGACCGCATTGCGCATCGCGTCGAACGGGCCCTCCTCCGCCGGGCGTTCCTCCAGCGCGCGGACGAAGCGCTGCTCCACCATGTGCTGGACGGCGAAGGCCGCCTCCTCCTTGGTGGCGAAGTAGCGGAAGAACGTGCGCTGGGAGACGTCGACGGCGTCGGCGATCTCGTCCACGGTGGTCTGCTCGTACCCCTGGGCAGTGAAGAGCTCCAGGGCCGCGCGCAGCAGGGCGTCGCGCGTGCGCTGCTTCTTCCGCTCGCGCAATCCGGCAGCCGGAGGCGCCGCTTGCGGACCGGTAAACGTCACTTGATGGTCCTCTTTCCGCCACTTGGACCGGATCAGCGTACCTGTGAGCAACATGACAGTTACCGTCGTGTGAACTGCTTTGTCAATTGTCAGTCACTGACACTAGCCTCGTCGCATGACTAGTCAGACCACCATCGAGAAGGCGCCGAAGCCGCAGGGGCCCAGCCCCGTGCCGGCGCAGACCAAGGGGCTCCGCGGTCACCCCTGGTTGACGCTCTTCGCCGTGGCCGTGGGCGTGATGATGGTCGCGCTGGACGGCACGATCGTCGCCATCGCCAATCCGGCCATCCAGAAAGACCTCAAGGCGTCGATGGCCGACGTCCAGTGGATCACCAACGGCTATCTGCTCGCCCTCGCCGTCGCACTGATCACCGCCGGCAAGCTCGGCGACCGCTTCGGCCACCGGCAGACCTTCCTGATCGGCATAGCCGGCTTCGCCGCCGCCTCCGGCGCGATCGGCCTCTCCGACTCGATCGCCTTCGTGATCGCCTTCCGGGTGCTCCAGGGCCTCTTCGGTGCACTGCTGATGCCGGCCGCGCTCGGCCTGCTGCGCGCCACCTTCCCCGCCGAGAAGCTGAACATGGCGATCGGCATCTGGGGCATGGTCATCGGCGCCTCCACCGCGGGCGGCCCGATCGTCGGCGGTCTGCTGGTCGAGCACGTCAGCTGGCAGTCGGTCTTCTTCGTCAACGTGCCGGTCGGCGTGATCGCGCTGGTCTTCGGCCTGGTGATCCTCAAGGACCACCGCGCCGAGAACGCGCCGCGCTCCTTCGACCTGCTCGGCATCCTGCTGCTCTCCGGCGCGATGGGCTCCCTCATCTGGGGCATCATCAAGGCGGGCGAATCCTGGGGCTGGGCGAGCCTCAACACCTGGGCGTTCCTGGGCGGCGCGGTGCTGCTCTTCGTGCTCTTCGCCGTCTGGGAGACCAAGGTCAAGGAGCCGCTCATCCCGCTGGGGATGTTCCGGTCCGTCCCGCTGTCGGCCGGCGTGGTGCTGATGGTCCTGATGGCCTTCGCCTTCATGGGCGGCCTCTTCTTCGTCACCTTCTACCTCCAGGGCGTGAAGGGTCTGAGCCCGGTCGACAGCGGTCTGCACCTGCTGCCGCTGACCGCGATGATGATCGTCTCCTCGCCGCTCGCGGGTGTGCTCATCACCAAGTTCGGGCCCCGTATCCCACTGGTCGGCGGCATGGTCTGCACCGCGGTCGCGATGTTCGGCATGATCAGCCTGACCCCGGAGACCGGCACGCTCACGATGTCGCTGTGGTTCGCCCTGCTCGGCCTGGGCCTCGCCCCGGTCATGGTCGGCGCCACCGAGGTCATCGTCGGCAACGCGCCGCTTGAGCTGTCCGGTGTGGCCGGCGGTCTGCAGCAGGCCGCCATGCAGGTGGGCGGCGCGCTCGGCACGGCCGTGCTCGGCGCGGTGATGTCCTCCAAGGTCAGCAGCGTGTTCGCGGAGAACTGGAAGGACGCGGGCATCCCCGTCCCGCCGGACCCGAAGCTGGAGCAGGCCGCGGAGTTCGGCGTCGTGCCGCCGGAGCTGGCCAAGGCCCCGGGGATGACCCCGGACGCTCTCGCCACCATCGGCAAGGTCATCCACGACACCTTCATGTCGGGCATGGGCCTGGCCTTCACCGTCGCCGGTGTCGTCGCCGTCGTCGCGGCGCTGGTCGCCACGCTGACGAAGCGCGGCGAGAACGCGGAGGCGGGCGCGGGCGCGGCCCACATCTGACGCGGCCGTTCACCCGATCGGGGGAAGGGGGCTTGACCCCCTTCCCAACGGACGGTGAGATCCCCCAAGATCTGGTTACGGAGAGTGACGAATCGGGGGGATGTTGAGATGAACACGGAAATGAACACGAAGTCCGGTGGGACCTCGGTCGCGGCTGCGGCCGCGGTCCTCATCGCCCTGGCGGCCCTGCTGGCGGGCGCACCGTCCACGGCCGCGGCGTCGTCGCCCAAGCTCGGGCCCTGCGCGCCCGGGCAGCTCTGTCTCTGGCCGAAGTCCGACTTCAGGGGCAGGGCGAGCGCGCATGAACTGGCCGACACCGACATCGAGAGCTGCGTCCCGCTGCCGGCCGGGACCAGCGCGCAGGCGCTGGCCAACCGGACCGGCCGACCGGTGACGACGTACCAGTCCGCCGAGTGCGCGGAGACGGGCCAGTTCGAGACGTATCCGGGGACGGGCACATGGGTGCCGCAGAGTCCCTACCAGGTCAGAGCCTTCAAGATCTGGGAGCGGTAGGGGATCTGGGAGCGGTCGGGGAGGGGACGGCGTCGGCGGAGTCCGCCGGGGCGTGGAGCCGGGCCACCTCGGCGCGCAGTTCCCGCACCTCGTGCGTCAGCGCTTCGAGGAGCTCGTTCTGCCGGCGCTCCTGTGCGTCGTCCCGGTCGAAGCGGGCGATGAACCAGGCGGCGATGTTTGCGGTGACCACACCGAGCAGGGCGATCCCGGAGAGCATCAGGCCCACCGCGAGGACCCGGCCCAGGCCCGTGGTCGGGGCGTGGTCCCCGTACCCGACGGTCGTCATCGTGGTGAACGACCACCAGACCGCGTCGCCCAGCGTCTTGATGTTGCCGTTCGGGGCCGAGCGTTCCACGTGCAGCACGGCCAGCGAGCCGAACATCATCAGCCCGACCACCGCGCCTGCCACATAGGTGGTGAGCGTTATCTGTGGGGCCATCCGGGCCCGCCGGCCCACGAGGAGGAGCGTGGAGACCACCCGCAACAGCCGCAGCGGCTGCACGAGGGGGAGCAGCACCGCCAGCAGATCCAGCGGATGGCCGCGCACGAACTGCCACTTGGCGGGCGCGAGACCCAGACGTACGGCGTAGTCGACGGCGAAGGCGCCCCAGACCACCCACTCCACGGCCAGGCACAGGTCGTGGACCCAGCGGTCGGCGTCCGGCGCCACGATCGGCACGGCGTACGCGAGGCCGAACGCCACGGCCAGGGCCAGCAGCGGCGTTTGGGTGTGTCTTTCCCAGCGTTCCTTCATGCCGCGCATCGTAGGCAGGGCGCGGGGGGCGCGTTCGCCCCCCGCGGTCCTGCCTCATGTGCCGCTTGCGTGCTTCTCGCACGCTCCTGACGTGCTGCTACGCGTCGCCGCCGGCGGCACCGGGGTGCGCGGCCGACACGTCGAGCAGCTGGTAGCGGTCCACGGCCTGCTTGAGCGCCGAGCGGTCCACCTTGCCGTCCCGGGCCAGCTCGGTGAGCACCGCCAGCACGATCGACTGGGCGTCGATGTGGAAGTAACGGCGGGCGGCGCCCCGGGTGTCCGCGAAGCCGAAGCCGTCCGCGCCCAGCGAGGTGTACGGGCCGGGGACCCAGCGCGAGATCTGGTCCGGGACCGAGCGCATCCAGTCGGAGACGGCCACGAACGGGCCCTCGGCGCTCTGGAGCTTGCGGGTCACGTACGGGACGTGCTGCTCCTCGTCCGGGTGGAGCAGGTTGTGCTCGTCCACCTGGACGGCCTCGCGGCGCAGCTCGTTCCAGGAGGTGGCCGACCAGACGTCGGCGCGCACGTTCCACTCCTCGGCGAGGATCCGCTGGGCCTCGACGGCCCACGGCACGGCGACGCCGGACGCCAGGATCTGCGCCGGGATCGTGCCGGCCTCGCCCGCCTTGAAGCGGTGGATGCCCTTGAGGATGCCGTCGACGTCCACGTCGGCCGGCTCCGCGGGGTGCTGGAGCGGCTCGTTGTAGACGGTCAGGTAGTAGAAGACGTCCTCGGCGTCGGGGCCGTACATGCGGCGCAGCCCGTCCTTGACGATGTGCGCGATCTCGAAGCCGAAGGCGGGGTCGTACGCGACGCAGCCCGGGTTCGTCGAGGCGAGCAGCTGCGAGTGGCCGTCGGCGTGCTGCAGGCCCTCGCCGGTCAGCGTGGTGCGCCCGGCCGTGGCGCCCAGCACGAAGCCGCGCGCGAGCTGGTCCGCCATCTGCCAGAACTGGTCGCCGGTCCGCTGGAAGCCGAACATCGAGTAGAAGACGTACACCGGGATCAGCGGCTCGCCGTGCGTGGCGTACGCCGAACCGGCCGCGATCAGGGAGGCGGTGCAGCCGGCCTCGGAGATGCCGTCGTGCAGCATCTGGCCGGTCGGCGACTCCTTGTACGCGAGCAGCAGTTCGCGGTCCACGGCCTCGTACTGCTGGCCCAGCGGGTTGTAGATCTTGGCGCTCGGGAAGAAGGAGTCCATGCCGAACGTGCGGTACTCGTCCGGCGCGATCAGCACGAACCGCTTGCCGATCTCCTTGTCCCGCATCAGGTCCTTGAGCAGCCGGACGAACGCCATCGTGGTGGCGATCGACTGGTGGCCGGAGCCCTTGCGCACGGCCTCGTAGGCCTTGTCCCCGGGCAGCTGCAGAGGCTTGGCGCGGACCACACGCGTGGGCACGTACCCGCCAAGCCCCTCGCGGCGGTCGTGCATGTACTGGATCTCCTCGGAGTTCCGGCCCGGGTGGTAGTACGGCGGCAGGCCGCTCTCCAACTGCGCGTCCGTGATCGGGATGTGCAGCCGGTCGCGGAAGCCCTTGAGGTCGTCGACCGTCAGCTTCTTCATCTGGTGGGTCGCGTTGCGGCCCTCGAAGTTGGGGCCGAGGGTCCAGCCCTTGATGGTCTTGGCGAGGATCACCGTCGGCTGGCCCTTGTGCGCCTTGGCCGCCGAGAACGCCGCGAAGATCTTCCGGTGGTCGTGTCCGCCGCGGCCCAGGTGCAGGATCTGGTCGTCGGTCATGTTCTCGACCATGGCCCGCAGCCGGTGGTCGTCGCCGAAGAAGTGGTCGCGGATGTAGCCGCCGGTCTCCGTCGCGTACGTCTGGAACTGGCCGTCCGGCGTGGTGTTCATCTTGTTGACCAGCACGCCGTCGCGGTCCTGCGCGAGCAGCGGGTCCCAGGAGCGGTCCCAGACCAGCTTGATGACGTTCCAGCCGGCGCCCCGGAAGACCGACTCCAGCTCCTGGATGATCTTGCCGTTGCCGCGCACCGGACCGTCGAGCCGCTGCAGGTTGCAGTTGACGACGAAGGTCAGGTTGTCCAGGTTCTCCCGGGCCGCGATGGTCAGCTGGCCGAGCGACTCCGGCTCGTCCATCTCGCCGTCGCCGAGGAACGCCCAGACGTGCGACTTGGAGGTGTCGGCGATGCCGCGGGCCTCCATGTAGCGGTTCATCCGCGCCTGGTAGATCGCGCCGAGCGGGCCGAGGCCCATGGAGACGGTCGGGAACTCCCAGAAGTCCGGCATCAGCCGCGGATGCGGGTAAGAGGAAAGGCCGTTGGGGAACTTCGACTTCTCCTGGCGGAACGCGTCGAGCTGCGTCTCGTTCAGCCGGTCGAGCAGGAACGCGCGGGCGTAGATGCCGGGGGAGGCGTGCCCCTGGAAGAAGATCTGGTCGCCGCCGTCGCCCTCGTCCTTGCCCCGGAAGAAGTGGTTGAAGCCGACGTCGTACAGCGAGGCGGAGGAGGCGAAGGTGGCGATGTGGCCGCCGACCCCGATGCCCGGACGCTGGGCGCGGGAGACCATCACCGCGGCGTTCCAGCGGGTGGCGTTGAGGACCTTGCGCTCGATCTCCTCGTTCCCGGGGAAGAACGGCTCGTCCCGGGTGGCGATGGTGTTGACGTAGTCCGTGCTGCGCATCTCGGGCACGGCCACGCGCTTCTCACGGGCCCGCTCGATCAGTCGGAGCATCAGGTAGCGGGCCCGCTCACGGCCACGCTCGTCGACCGCCGAGTCGAGCGAGTCGAGCCACTCCTGGGTCTCCTCGGGATCGAAATCCGGGACCTGGCTGGGCAGGCCGCCAATGATGATCGGGTTGCGATCGGATCCGGAAGCCACGCTGTTCCTTCGCTGGTCGGTGGAGCCACGGGTGAAGGTGTCAGGGATCGAGTGACGGTGTCGGGGATACGCAGAGCTGTCGCGCCGCCACCATCGTCCACCCCGTGGACCCAAACGTCATCTCTACCGAGAGGTAACCCCCGGGGGGCCTCCCGGTCGGTCAAATCGCAACCTTACGCCCAAGCCGCGCATGCGTTTCGTCGATGCGTTCGGCAGACTGAAGCCGCGGAAGGCTTTAAAACAGGACGAAGGGTGTGGGTGCAATCACGGAGCGTACGGTGCGGCTCCCCGGAGTTGCGGCGAGACGGCCCCAAACGTCACCGTTTCGGCGGTCTCGGGGGCCGGGTACTTGCGCGATCCGCCCAGCCCGTGTGGACTACGGCCAACGCCGTGCGCACGCGCGCGGACCGCAACACAATTCATCAAGACGATCAGGAGGCAAGCCGTGAGCGCGACCGCGGACCACGCGGAGGAGCGGACCAACCCGGCCACCAGGCTGGGGTTCGAGCCCGGACAGGTGGTCCAGGAGATCGGCTACGACGAAGACGTCGACTTCGATCTCCGTGAAGGCATCGAGTCCATCATCGGCCAGGAACTCGTTGACGAGGACTACGACGACGTCGCCGACGTCGTGCTGCTGTGGTTCCGCGACGAGGACGGTGACCTCACCGACGCCCTGGTGGACACCATCGGTCTGCTGGAGGACGGCGGCGTGATCTGGCTGCTGACCCCGAAGACCGGCCGCGACGGCTACATCGAGCCGAGCGACATCAGCGATGCCGCGCAGACAGCTGGTCTCTCCCAGACCAAGAGCATCAGCGTCGCCAAGGACTGGATGGGCACCCGCCTGGCCACCCCGAAGCGCTGATCCCACCGCTGCACCGGAGCCCCCGCCGAATGCGTTCGGCGGGGGCTCCGTGCGTAGTCTGGGGTCTCACTACTTCGGCCCAGTGAAGGGAAACGTCTGTCATGACGATCGAGGTCGGCACCAAGGCCCCGGACTTCGAGCTCAAGGACAACCACGGCCGCACCGTGAAGCTCTCGGACTTCCAGGGCGACAAGAACGTGGTGCTCCTCTTCTACCCCTTCGCCTTCACCGGCGTGTGCACGGGCGAGCTGTGCGAGCTGCGCGACAACCTGCCGAAGTTCGTCAACGACGACACCCAGCTCCTCGCGGTCTCCAACGACTCCATCCACACCCTGCGCATCTTCGCCGAGCAGGAGGGCCTGGAGTACCCGCTGCTCTCCGACTTCTGGAAGCACGGCGAGGCCTCGCGCGCCTACGGCGTCTTCGATGAGGACAAGGGCTGCGCCGTGCGCGGCACCTTCATCATCGACAAGGAGGGCGTGGTCCGCTGGACCGTCGTCAACGCCCTGCCCGACGCCCGGGACCTGGGCGAGTACCTCAAGGCGCTCGACACCCTCTGATCCGGCCTCCGCGACCCGACACCCTGCAAAAGACTGCCCACGTCGGGAACCGCTCACTAGGATCCAATCGTTGATCCGATGCCAACGCACGACGGGGGCGCTGCCCCTGGAAACCAATGGAGGGACTCGTGGGAGTCAGCCTCAGCAAGGGCGGCAACGTCTCGCTGACCAAGGAGGCCCCTGGCCTGACCGCCGTCACCGTCGGTCTCGGCTGGGACGTCCGCACCACCACCGGTACGGACTTCGACCTGGACGCCAGCGCCATTCTGGTGAGCCCGGAGGGCAAGGTCCGTAACGACCAGGACTTCGTGTTCTTCAACAACCTGAAGAGCGCGGACGGCTCGGTCGAGCACACCGGCGACAACCTCACCGGTGAGGGCGAGGGTGACGACGAGCAGGTCAAGGTCAACCTGGCCGGCGTTCCGGCGGATGTCGCCAAGATCGTCTTCCCGGTGTCCATCTACGACGCCGAGAACCGCCAGCAGTCCTTCGGCCAGGTGCGCAACGCGTTCATCCGCGTCGTGAACCAGGCCGGCGGCGCCGAGATCGCCCGGTACGACCTCTCCGAGGACGCCTCGACCGAGACCGCCATGGTCTTCGGCGAGCTGTACCGCAACGGCGACGAGTGGAAGTTCCGCGCCGTCGGCCAGGGCTACGCCTCGGGCCTGCGCGGCATCGCGCAGGACTTCGGCGTCAACGTCTGAGCCGCGTGACCACACCGTCCGGCGCCGCACGATCCGTGCGGCGCCGGACGTGCCTCTAGAGAGCAACACCTGACCGGGGAGGAAACATCGTCATGGGCGTCACGCTCGCAAAGGGAGGCAACGTCTCCCTCTCCAAGGCCGCACCCAATCTCACCCAGGTGCTCGTCGGCCTCGGCTGGGACGCACGCTCCACCACCGGAGCGGACTTCGACCTCGACGCGAGCGCGCTGCTCTGCCAGTCGGGTCGCGTGCTGGGGGACGAGTACTTCATCTTCTACAACAACCTCACGAGCCCTGAGGGCTCGGTCGAGCACACCGGTGACAACCTCACCGGCGAGGGCGACGGCGACGACGAGTCGCTCATCGTGGACCTGACGAAGGTCCCGATGCACTGCGACAAGATCGTCTTCCCGGTCTCGATCCACGACGCCGAGAACCGAGGCCAGACCTTCGGGCAGGTCAGCAACGCCTTCATTCGCGTGGTGAACCAGGCCGACGGCCAGGAACTCGCCCGCTACGACCTCTCCGAGGACGCCTCGACCGAGACCGCGATGATCTTCGGCGAGCTCTACCGCTACAACGCCGAATGGAAGTTCAGGGCCGTAGGCCAGGGGTACGCGTCCGGACTCCGGGGCATCGCTCTAGACTTCGGGGTCAACGTTTCGTAAAGCCGCGTACTTAAGACGATGGGGTAGACAGTGGTTCTGAAAACCTTCGGCTGGTCGTTCGCCATCACGGCGCTCGGCCTGGTCGCAGCGGTGCTCTACGGGGGGTGGGAAGCGTTCGGGATCGTCGCGATCCTGTGCGTCCTCGAGATCTCGCTGTCCTTCGACAATGCGGTGGTCAACGCCGGAATCCTGAAGAAGATGAATGCCTTCTGGCAGAGGATCTTCCTCACCATCGGCGTGCTCATCGCGGTCTTCGGCATGCGGCTGGTCTTCCCCGTCGTGATCGTCGCGATCAGCGCCAAGATCGGCCCCATAGAGGCCGTCGATCTCGCGTTCAACGACGCCGACCGCTACCAGGAACTCGTGACCGACGCTCACCCGTCGATCGCCGCTTTCGGTGGCATGTTCCTGCTGATGATCTTCCTCGACTTCATCTTCGAGGAGCGCGACATCCAGTGGCTGCGCTGGATCGAGCGGCCGCTGGCCAAGCTCGGCAAGGTCGACATGCTGTCGGTCTGCATCGCCCTGGTCGTCCTGCTGGTCAGCGCCATGACCTTCGCGACCAACGCCCACCAGCACGGTGGCACGCACGTCGACAAGGCGCAGACGGTGCTGATCTCCGGCATCGCCGGTCTGATCACCTACCTCGTCGTCGGCGGCCTCTCCGGCTACTTCGAGAACAAGCTCGAAGAGGAGGAGGAGCGCGAGCACGAGGCCGAGGAAGAGGCCGAGCGCAGCGGCAAGAAGGTGTCTGTCGTCCAGCTGGCCGGCAAGGCCGCCTTCTTCATGTTCCTCTACCTCGAGGTCCTCGACGCGTCGTTCTCCTTCGACGGCGTCATCGGCGCCTTCGCCATCACCAACGACATCGTCCTGATGGCGCTCGGCCTCGGCGTCGGCGCCATGTACGTCCGTTCGCTGACGGTCTACCTGGTCCGCCAGGGCACCCTCGACGACTACGTCTACCTGGAGCACGGCGCCCACTACGCCATCGGCGCGCTCGCCGTGCTCCTGCTGGTGACGATCCAGTACGAGATCCCCGAGGTCGTCACCGGCGGCATCGGCGTCGCCCTGATCGCCTGGTCCTTCTGGTCCTCGGTGCGCCGCAACAAGGCCCTCGCGGCGGCCGAGGGAAAAGCTGAGGCCCCCGGCGACAAGACCGAGGTGTCGTCCGGGGTGTGACACCCCTGGCTGTGAGGAACGCTTCTCTGCGGGGCGGCCGGTGCACCCGGCCGCCCCGCGGCTCATGTCGGGACAGCGGTACAGCGGGACAGGTGGGGGTGGGAGGCATGGCCTTCTGGGACAGTCTGTGGCAGGGCAGGGCCGCCCAGTTCGACTCGGGCAGCGCGGCGAGCAACGCGATCGAGCTGACCAAACGGCGGCCGACGGTCTCGCTGACCAAGCAGGGCGCCGCCACCGGCAACCTGCGGGTCAACCTCTCCTGGCGGATGCGCACCTCGGACATCGAGGGCCGGTCCAAGCAGAGCGGCCGGCTGCTGCGGCACCCGTCCAAGCTCTTCAAGCCCGAGGTCGTCCAGGGCCACACCCAGGGCGTCGTCAACGTCGACCTGGACATCGGCTGCCTCTACGAGCTGACCGACGGCAGCAAGGGCGTCGTCCAGCCGCTCGGCAGCTACTTCGGCGACGTGAACGCGGCGCCGTACGTGAAGCTCAGCGGCGACGACCGGTTCGGCTCGCCCTCCGGCGAGACGATCTACGTCAACCTCGACCACAAGGACAAGATCAAGCGGCTGCTGTTCTTCGTCTACATCTACGACCAGACGCCCGCCTTCGACCGGACCCACGCCAAGATGACGCTCTACCCGAGCAACGGGCCGCGGATCGAGATCGAACTGGACGAGCGCGCCCCGCAGGCCCGCTCCTGCGCCGTGTTCACGGTGGAGAACGTCAAGGACGAACTGGTGGTCCGCAGGGAGGTCAAATTCGTGTACGGATTCCAGGCCGAACTGGACCGGCTGTACGGCTGGGGACTCCAGTGGGGCCGCGGCTTCAAGACCAAGGCCTGACGCGTGTCGCCGGAGCCGGTCTTACCGGCGCACGCGCGCTTGCGGGCGGAAGCCCCCGCACGGCCGCTACGGCCGGACGAACTGCGGGCCCATGGGCGGCAGGCGGAACTCCTGGGCCGGGCCGGGTGGCATGGACGAGGTGACCGGCTGCGGATAGCCGTAGGCGGGCGCCGAGGCCGGCGCCGGGGGCGTGGCGGGCTGCGGCGGGATCGGGGTGTGCACCACGGTCGCGTCGGAATCGGCCCCGGAGGGCGCGGGACGGGCCGGTGTCTGCGGGGCGGCGGGCTCCTCGGTCGCCTCGTCCACCGAGATGCCGAACGCGGTCGCGAGACCGACCAGGCCCGTCGGATAGCCCTGGCCCACCGCGCGGAACTTCCAGCCCTTGCCGCGGCGGTACAGCTCGCCGCAGATGATCGCCGTCTCCTCGCCGGTCTCCGCCTTCACGTCGAACAGCGCCAGCGGCTCGCGGCCGGCGTCGCCCGCGTCGTACAGCAGGATCCGCAGATCGCTCACGGAGCGGAAGGAGTCGCCGTCCGAGGACGCGGCGATCACCACCTGGTCCACGGAGGCGTCCAGCGTGCCCAGATCGGCCTCGATCGTGTCGGTCAGCCCGTCGGCCTCCCGCTTCTTCGACAACCGCCGCACCAGGCCCGAGGGATGGCGCGGCTGGTTGTAGAAGACGAAGTCCTCGTCCGAACGCACACGCCCGTCCGCACCGAGCAGCAGGGCGGAGGCATCCACGTCGGGGACCCCGGGGCCCGGGGTCCAGCGGAGCACGGCCCGTACGGCCGCGGTGTCGAGAGGGACGTTGGAGCCCTTCAGCATCGCGTGCGTCATGGTCGTCATCCTGCCTCCCCGCCTCCCCCTCGGACAACGCGGGGGCCCGTACGCGTCGCGCGTACTACGCACACGGCAGGGGAGGGACACAGACGAGTTACCTGGATTTCATGCACTCGGGGAACTCTTGACACCCGCACCTACGTACTATTACCGGCCACATGTCGTCGCGGCCACGGAAGCCAGTCGGGGGATCTACATGCGTCATTTCGGGCACATCCCGCCCGCTTCGCGGGCTGGGCTGTTCCACCAGGAGCCGGCCGAGTTCACGGCCGACTCGTCCGCGCGCACACTCGCCGCGGCCCTGGGCGCCACGCTCTACAGCCCGGCGACCCGTCCCAAACTCGCCGACGACGTGCGCAAACAGGTCGCGCGCGGCGTCCTCTCCATGGTGCTGTGCCTGGAGGACTCGATCGACGACCACGACGTGGAGGCCGCCGAGGCCAACCTCGTCCGTCAGTTCGCCGAGCTGGCCGCCCGCAGCGCGGCCGATGGCGGGGAATCGCCCCTGCTCTTCATCCGGGTCCGTGAGCCCCGGCAGATCCCCGATCTCGTGGACCGGCTGGGCGAGAGCGTCCGGCTGCTGTCCGGATTCGTGCTGCCGAAGTTCACCGAGGAGCGCGGCGCGGCCTTCCTGGAGGCCCTCACCACCGCGGAGAACGCGAGCGGACAGCGACTTTTCGCCATGCCCGTGCTCGAGTCCCCGCAACTGCTCCACCTGGAGACCCGGGCCGAGACGCTCACCGGCATCGCCCGGATCGTCGACAAGTACCGCGACCGGGTCCTCGCGCTGCGCCTCGGCGTCACCGACTTCTGCTCCGCCTACGGGCTGCGCCGCTCGCCCGACATGACCGCGTACGACGTCCAGCTCGTCGCCCATGTCATCGCCGATGTGGTGAACGTGCTCGGCCGCTCCGACGGCACCGGGTTCACCATCACCGGGCCCGTCTGGGAGTACTTCCGCGCCCAGGAGCGCATGTTCAAGCCGCAGCTGCGGCGCAGCCCCTTCCTGGAGGGGCGGGCCGAGGAGCTGCGTACCGCGCTCATCGAGCACGACCTCGACGGGCTGCTCCGCGAGATCGAGCTCGACCGGGCCAACGGGCTGCTCGGCAAGACCTGCATCCACCCCTCGCACGTGGTGCCGGTGCACGCGCTCTCCGTGGTCAGCCACGAGGAGTTCAGCGACGCCCAGGACATCCTGCGGCCCGAGCGGGGCGGCGGCGGAGTGCTGCGCTCCGCCTACACGAACAAGATGAACGAAGTGAAGCCCCACCGCGCGTGGGCCGAGCGGACCCTGCTGCGCGCCGAGGTGTTCGGCGTCGCCCGGGAGGACGTCGGCTTCGTGGAGCTGCTCACCGCCGGACTGGCCGGCTGACGAAGGGTGAACGAGGACGTGGAGTGGACGGGAACGTGGGTCGCCGAGCGACTGGGCGTCGAACTGGTCGGAGACGGTGATCTGCGGGACCTCCTCGGTCTCGCCCTGCGGCGCAACCCGAAGCGGGCGCATCTGCTCGTCTCGAACGTGCTGGGCAAGCACGTCCCGCAGCGGCCGTCGGTCGTCTACGGGTACGGGCACGCCCTCGGCGCACGCGCCGGGGAGCTGCTCGGCCCGGCCGCGGCGGACGCGGTCGTCGTCGGGTACGCGGAGACCGCGACCGGCCTCGGCCACTCCGTCGCGGACGGCCTGGGCCAGGTCCCGTACCTGCACTCGACCCGCCGTCCCGTCGCGGGCGTGGCCCGCGCGGGCGGCTTCGAGGAGGCCCACTCCCACGCCACCTCCCACCTGCTGCTGCCCGAGGACCCCAAGCTGCTGGCCGGCCCCGGCCCGCTGGTCCTCGTCGACGACGAGTTCTCCACCGGCAACACCGTCCTGAACACCATCCGCGACCTGCACGGCCGCTACCCCCGCGACCGCTACGTGGTCGTGGCTCTGGTCGACATGCGCTCGCCCGCCGACGCCGGCCGGCTGGCCGCCTTCGGCGAGGAGATCGGCGCCCGGATCGACCTGGTGACGGGCGCCCGGGGCACCGTCCGCCTTCCGGAGGGCGTCCTGGCCAAGGGCCAGGAGCTGGTCGCGGCCCACGAGCTGGTTGCGGCCCACGAGCTGGTCGCGGCCCAGGAGCTGGTTGCGGCCCACGAGACGCCGACCGCCTCCGCCGCCGCTGTCCCGGCGCCGCCGGCCGAGGGCCCCGCCGCCCCCGTACGGGTCGACCTGCGCTGGCCGGCCGGTGTGCCCGACGGCGGCCGGCACGGCTTCACCCCCGCCCACCGGGCCCTCCTGGAGGCCGCCCTGCCGGACATGGCGGCCCGCCTGGCCGCCGCGCTGCCGCAGACGGGGTCCGCCGACGGCGGCCGGCCGCCCCGCGTCCACGTCCTCGGCAACGAGGAGCTGATGTACGCCCCGCTCCGCCTCGCCCACGCGCTGGAGGAGACCGGGGCCGACGTCTCGTACTCGACCACCACCCGCTCGCCCGTGCTCGCCGTCGACGACCCCGGGTACGCGATACGCACCCGACTCGTCTTCCCCGCGCACGACACCCCCGCCGACGGCCCCGGCGACCGCTACGCGTACAACGTCGCCGGCGCCGGGTTCGACGCCGTCGTCGCCGTCATCGACTCCACCGCCGACACGCCGGAACTCCACGGCCCCGACGGGCTGCTCGCCCGGCTCGCCGCGCACATCCCGCACGTCGTGCTCGCCGTCGTCCCTTCCCACACCCCCCGAGGTGCCTCGATGCTGCCCGAGCCGCTGCGCGGTCCCGCCTTCTCCTCGTACGCCCCCGAGGAAGTCGGCTGGCTGCTGCAGGACTTCTCCGACGTCGAACTGGAAGCCCCCACCGAGGAGCGCGAGGAGGCGATCCAGAGCGGCGGCGCCCACTACGCCGAGTCCCTCCCGGTCGAGTTCCAGCCCAGCGAGCAGTACCAGCAGCTCTTCCACGCGGCCCTGGAGACCTCGGCCGCCCGCATCGCCCGAGCCGTCGGCACCGTCACCGAGACCGTGCTCGCCGAGCGGTCTGGCCGGCCCGTGCTCGTCTCGCTCGCCCGCGCCGGCACCCCCGTCGGCGTCCTGATGCGCCGCTGGGCCCAGTACCGGCACGGCCTCGACCTGCCGCACTACGCCGTCTCCATCGTGCGCGGCCGCGGCATCGACGCCAACGCCCTGCGCTGGCTCGCCGCCCACCACGACCCCGCCGACGTCGTCTTCGTCGACGGCTGGACCGGCAAGGGAGCCATCACCCGCGAACTCGCCGAGGCCCTCAAGGACTTCGAAGGCTTCGTCCCCGAGATCGCCGTCCTCGCCGACCCCGGCTCCTGCGTCCGCACCTACGGCACCCGCGAGGACTTCCTCATCCCCTCCGCCTGCCTCAACTCCACCGTCTCCGGGCTGATATCGCGGACCGTGCTGCGCGCCGACCTCGTCGGCCCCGACGACTTCCACGGCGGCAAGTACTACCGCGAACTGGCCGGCGCCGACGTCTCCAACGACTTCCTCGACGCCGTCGCCGCCCGCTTCGACGAGGTCGTCGACACCGTCGATGCCGAAGCCAAGGAACTCCTCGCCGCCGACCGCACCCCCACCTGGGAGGGCTGGGCCGCCGTCGAGCGGATCAGCGAGGAGTACGGCATCCACGACGTCAACCTCGTCAAGCCGGGCGTCGGCGAGACCACCCGCGTCCTGCTGCGCCGCGTCCCCTGGAAGATCCTCGCCAAGCGCGGCGCGGGTGCCGACCTCGACCATGTACGGCTGCTCGCCGAGCAGCGCGGCGTACCGGTCGAGGAGGTCGACGAACTCCCGTTCACCTGCGTGGGGTTGATCCACCCCCGCTACACACGGGGCGCGACAGGTGCCGACGGCAGGGCGGTGGCCGCCAAGTGAGCGTCCTCATCGCCAGCGATCTCGACCGTACGCTGATCTATTCGTCGGCGGCCCTCGGGCTGACCATGCCCGATGCCGAGGCCCCGCGTCTGCTCTGCGTCGAGGTCCACGAGCGCAAGCCGCTGTCGTACATGACGGAGAGCGCGGCGGGGCTGCTGACGCAGCTCACCGCCGACAGGGTCTTCGTACCGACGACGACCCGCACGCGCAAGCAGTACCAGCGCATCCGGCTTCCC
>NZ_DATCVQ010000683.1:0-15270 GCF_036566765.1 Streptomyces sp. | reverse complement strand
TGAGCCATGGCGCTGAGCCTTGGCACGCCTGTCCTGACGCGGCTTCGCTAACCGCCCCGCGTCCGAGCCGTGACCGAATCTCCCCCAGGATGTGACCTATGTCCCGGGGGAGAGTCGTTTTCCCAGGTCACAGCAGTTACGGGACTAAACACCAGGCACAAATACCTGTCCATTTCGTGACGTAATGCACTGACAGGGGGTCCCGCCCCGGGACAAGCTGATGTAGGAAGTCGGGGGATCGACTCGGAACGGGAGTACGTCAGTGAGCGCCATGTCTCTTGCCCTGCTGGTGACCACGGCCGCCGCCACGGTGGTGGGCGCCGCTGCCCTGCACGCCGCCCACGGTCTCCGTAAGCAGGTCACCGCCCTGCGGAGCGACCTCGCCGCCTCGCACGGCGCCACCGTCCCGCACGCCCGGCAGACCCCCGCCGTCGAGATACGGGAGGCCGTCGCCGAGGCTCTGGCCGAGGAGCGCGAGCGCGAGCTGGCCGAGGCGCGGGCCTTCTGGGCCGCGCAGGAGGCCCGGGACGCCGCCGACGCCCCGTCCCTGCTCGGCGGCCTGGCCGGCCCCGGCGACGACGGCCCGTTCTACGTGCCGCGCCAGGCCGACTTCGCGGGCCTGGAGGCGCTCGGCCTGGAGGCGATGGAGCTGGAGGCCGCCGCGCTCGACGCCTCCTCCGCCGCCCTGGACGCCCCGGCGCTCGACGCCGCCGCCCTGGAGGAGGCGCTCGACGAACTGCCGGAGTTCACCGAGTACGCCGAGGACTCCCCGGAGCTGGCCGCGGCCCGCCGCCGCCACCCCTCGCACCCCGACTTCGTCCCGGTCCGGCCCGTCGGCGACGCGGTCGTCACCGACCACGAGCGCACCGTGGCCCGCCTGGAGGAGCTCGCCGAGGACCGCACCGCGCTGACCGACGTGCGCCCCGGCCCGCTCGGCACGCTCGACGTGTACGTCTTCGCCGACGGCACCACGCTCTGCATGACCCCCGGCCACCGCGAGACGGCGGAGCGGCTCGCCGAGGCACTGCGCCTGGGCAAGAGCCCGGTCCTGCTCGGCGGCTCGGGGATCTCCGGCGCGTACGCGCTGACGTTCGCCTGCGGCGACGCGGAGGACGACGACAACGTCTACATCCTCGCGGACCGCGTCATCGCCTCTCTCTGACCCGCAGAGCCGGTCCCAGGGCCCGTCACAGCCCGGAGCGCGCCATCGCCTCCCGTACCGACCTCACGGCCTCGTCCAACTCCCCCTCGGGGACGCCGGACGGGGCCGTTCGCAGAATCTCCACCAGATCGTTCCCGGCGACCAGGAGCTGGTCCGCGACCGTGAACAGCCCGGCGTCCGGCATGACCCGCGGCTCGGTCCCGGGCGCCTCGACGCGCTGCGCCCGCGCGGACAACTCCCTGGCCAGCGCCAGCCCCTCGGCGGCCGCGCCGCGTTGCAGCCGGCTGTGCGGGGCGGCCCGCAGCCGGTCGGCGAACCGCTCCACGGCGGCCGTCAGTTCACTCGTATCAAGCACGGCGTGACCCTACGCGCCGTCGAGGGACTGTTGCCAACGGGCGAACGCTCAGGCACGGTGACGTGAAGGAGCACACGGCAATACGCGTCCGGAGGCGCCGATGTCCCACGTCTTCTCCGAAGAAACCCATCGCAACCTGCTCGCCCGCATCCCCCATTGCACCGGTCGTGAAGTGTCCGACTGGCTGCGCACCGTGGAAGAAGGCCCTTCGCTCGTCCGCTTCGAGGAGAAGGTCAGCTGGCTCCGAGGCGAGCACGACCTCGCGTACGGACACGCGAAGGCGATCATCCACGAGTACGACCTCCGTCGAGCCGCCCGCCGGCTGCTCTGACGACCCCGCCGAGCACCCCCTTCCCAGCACCCCGTCAAACCGAAGGGCCCGCCCGGCAGTACGCCGGACGGGCCCTTCGCTCGCGCCTGTGAAGGCTCCCCTGGGGGATTAATCGTCGCCGGAGAAGATCGCGACGAGACGCAGCATCTCCAGGTAGATCCAGACGAGGGACATGGTCAGGCCGAACGCGGCCAGCCAGGACTCCTCGCGCGGAGCGCCGTAGGCGACGCCGTCCTCGATCTGCTTGAAGTCCAGGGTGAGGAAGAAGCAGCCGATCAGGATGGCCAGGATGCCGACGATCGCTCCCAGCGGGCCGAAGCTGCGCAGTCCGCCGTCCTCGACCGCGCCGAAGACGCTGAGCAGCAGGTTGACCGCCAGGACGACCACGAAGGCGATCGCGATGGTCATGCCGATGCGGGCGTAGCGGGCGGTGACGCGGATCCAGCGCTGCTTGTACATGAACAGCGTGGCGCCGGAGACGGCCATCGTGCCGAGCACGGCCTGGAACGGGGCGCCGGACCACTGCGCGTTGTACATCTCGCTGATCACGCCGAGGAAGACGCCCTCGAACGCGGCGTAGCCGATGATCAGCGCGGGCGACGGGGTCCGCTTGAAGGACTGCACGATCGCCAGGACGAAGGCCACCAGCGCCGCGCCGATGGCCAGGCCGAAGCTGGTGGGCGACACCGGCAGCAGGGTCCAGGCGAGGACCGCGCCGACGACGACGGTGCCCAGCGTCATGGCCGTGCGCGTGACGACGTCGTCCATCGTCATGCCGCCGGTGCGGACCGGCGCGGGGGCGCCGTACTGCGTGTCCTGCGGGGCGTACGGGTTGGTGGCGTACGGGTTGCCGGCGCCCTGGGCGTACGGGTTCGTTCCGACGGCGGGGCCCCCGGCCTGCGGCTGCTGCGCGTTGAAGCCCGCGTAGCCGTTGTCGCGGCTGAACCCCCGTCGCGAGAAGACCGGGTTACTGCTCCTCATCTCACTCCTCCGTGGCCGCGCTGCGCGGCCTTGCGTCAAGAGTAATGCGGAAGCAAAAGAATCTCCCTAGTGCTCGGGGAGGATCTTTTCCGATCATGAAGAGTCGCGAAGGGGGCCCGAGTGGGGCCCCGAGTGGGGCCGATGAGGGGCCCGAGAGGGGCTCGGGGGACAAAGTGCCCGGAACCGGACTCGAACCGGCACGGCCCGAAGGCCAGCGAGGTTTAAGCTCGCCGTGTCTGCATTCCACCATCCGGGCGTGGCACGCGGCTCCGCGTAAGCAACATGAGCCTATCGGGACGCATCCCTCGTTCAGCGGAACGATGGCCCGATGTTGTCTTATTTTATTGACGTCTGAGGGTGCGTCAGTGCAGGTGGAGGGCGTTCGGGCAAACTGTGACGGGGCTCGCAGGCGCAAAGGTGTACACGTGGGAATGACGAAAAGTCGTCGCTCCGTGACGCATTCCCCCACGGGGTACCGGCCCGGCTCGGGGCTCAGGGTCGCCGTCATACCTCAGGAGGAGGGACGGGGCGGCCGGTCCGACTCGAGACTGCCCCGGGAACGGGCACGTGGACGGACGACCGGCGAACGCACGGCCGAGACGATGGAGGGGTTCCGAACCACTCGTCCCGAGGAGCCCCCGTGACCACCACCCCCACCGTCTCCCGCGCCACCGCGGTGGCCGCCCGCGCCATGGATCTGAGCAAGGTCTACGGACAGGGCGAGACCCAGGTGGTCGCCCTGGACGGGGTCACCGTGGACTTCCGGCAGGGCGAGTTCACCGCGATCATGGGCCCCTCGGGCTCCGGCAAGTCGACGCTGATGCACTGCGTGGCCGGCCTCGACTCCTTCAGCTCCGGCTCGGTCCGGATCGGCGAGACCGAGCTCGGCACTCTGAAGGACAAGCAGCTCACCCAGCTGCGCCGGGACAAGATCGGCTTCATCTTCCAGGCGTTCAACCTGCTGCCGACGCTCACCGCGCTGGAGAACATCACGCTCCCGATGGACATCGCGGGCCGCAAGCCCGACCAGCAGTGGGTGCGTCAGGTCATCGACATGATCGGGCTCTCCGACCGGCTCAGCCACCGCCCCGCGCAGCTCTCCGGCGGCCAGCAGCAGCGCGTCGCCGTCGCCCGCGCGCTGGCCTCCCGCCCCGAGATCATCTTCGGCGACGAGCCCACCGGAAACCTGGACTCGCGCGCCGGCGCCGAGGTCCTGGGCTTCCTGCGCAACTCGGTGCGCGAGCTCGGCCAGACCGTCGTCATGGTCACCCACGACCCGGTGGCCGCCTCCTACGCGGACCGGGTCATCTTCCTCGCGGACGGCCGGATCGTCGACGAGATGCTGCGCCCCACGGCGGACGGCGTCCTCGACCGGATGAAGGCCTTCGACGCGAAGGGCCGCACGAGCTGACGGCTCCCGGGGCCCGGCCCCGGTTCCCGCGCCTCTCGACACCTCCGGCCCCCGCGGCCCCCACTCCAGGACACACATATGTTCCGTACCGCCTTGCGCAACGTGCTCGCGCACAAGGCCAGGCTGCTGATGACCGTGCTCGCCGTGATGCTCGGCGTGGCCTTCGTCTCCGGCACCCTGGTCTTCACCGACACCCTCTCCAACGCCTTCCGCAACCAGTCCGCCAAGAGCTACGACGACGTCGCCGTCGCCGTCGGCGCGCGGCCGAACCCCGAGGACGCGGCGAAGACCCCCGGTCTCTCCCAGCAGGTCCTCGACAAGATCGGCAAGGTGAAGGGCGTCGAGTCCGCCACCGGCCGGGTCGACGGCTTCGCCGGCGTGGCCGACAAGGACGGCAAGCTGATCGGCGTCGGCTGGTCCAACAAGGGCACCAACTTCGCGCCCGGCAAGGACGGCCAGGACGCCGCGTACGACTTCACCGACGGCTCCGGCCCGACGGCGGCCGGCCAGGTCGCCCTCGACAAGGAGACCGCGGCCAAGGGCGGTTACAAGGTCGGCGACGCCGTCCGCGTGGCCACCAACGGCCCGGTCGCGGAGTACACCCTCTCCGGCGTCTTCACCACCGAGGACGGCGCGGTGAACGCCGGCGGCAGCCTGATCCTCTTCGACACCGCCGAGGCGCAGAAGCTCTACCTGAAGCCGGGCTGGTTCTCCGACGCCACCGTCACCGCCGCCCCCGGCGCCGACGACACCGAGCTCGTCGACGAGATCGTGCCGCTGCTCCCGAAGTTCGCGACGGCCCAGACCGGGCAGGCCCTCGCCGACCAGCAGGCCGAGGAGATCGAGAGCGGCCTCGGCGCGCTCAAGCAGGTCCTGCTCGGCTTCGCCGCCATCGCGCTCTTCGTCGGCGTCTTCCTGATCGCGAACACGTTCACGATGCTGGTCGCCCAGCGCACCAAGGAACTGGCCCTGATGCGCGCCGTCGGCGCCTCGCGCCGGCAGATCACCCGGTCCGTCCTCATCGAGGCCTTCCTGGTCGGCCTGATCGCCTCCGTCGTCGGGTACTGCCTCGGCATCGGCCTGGCCACCGGGCTGCGCTCGGGCATGTCCGCCTTCGGCCTGAAGGTGCCGGACGGCCCGCTGATCCTGGGCGCCGCCCCGATCGTCGCGGCCCTCGCCGTCGGCGTGATCATCACGATGGTGGCCGCCTACCTGCCCGGCCGCCGCGCCGCGAAGATCCCTCCGGTGGCGGCGATGAGCAGCGTCCACGCGGTCGCCACCGTCAAGTCGCTGGTGCTGCGCAACTCCATCGGCGGGGCGATCACCGCGCTCGGCGCGCTGCTGATCGTCACGGGCGCCTCCAAGGCCGGCGACACGGGCCGGATGCTGGTCGGCGGCGGCGCGTTCTGCGCGCTGGTCGGCGTGATCATCCTGATCCCGCTGCTGTCCCGCCCGGTGATCGCGCTGCTGAAGCCGGTCCTGAAGGGCTTCGGCGTGGCGGGCAAGCTGGCCGGCCAGAACGCGGTGCGCAACCCGCGCCGTACCGGCGCCACCGCCTCCGCGCTGGCCATCGGCCTCACCCTCGTGACCGGTCTGTCGGTGCTCGGCGCCACGGTCGGCTCGGCCCTGGACAAGGCGACCGTCGACCAGGTCAAGGCCGACTACATGGTCACGATGGCGGACGGCGCGGGCCCCGGTCTCGACGGCTCGGCCCTGACCGCGCTGAAGAAGGCCCCGGGCGTCAGCGCGGTCTCCCCGCAGCAGTCCGGCTACTTCGAGATCAAGGGCGACTTCCAGTCGGCCTCCGGCGTCACCCCCGGCGACGTCGAGAAGGTGCTGAACCTCAAGACCGTCGGCGGCGACCTGGGCTCGCTGGCGCAGGGTCAGGTCGCGGTCGCCGAGTCGACCGCGAAGAAGCAGGGCTGGAAGGTCGGCGACGCGCTGCCGGTCGTCTTCGGCGACAAGGCGAAGGCCACCCTGAAGGTCGGCGCGGTCTTCGAGGGGAGCGAGTTCGTCTCCCCCTTCGTGCTGGACTCGAAGATCCTCGACGCCCACGAGGAGAAGCCGTTCATCCCGCAGATCTTCGTCCGCATGGACGGCGGAGAGTCGACGGCCAACGAGGGCGCGCTGGTCAAGGCGCTCGGCGACAACCCGGCCATGACCGTGATGGACAAGCAGGACATCCGTGACGCCTTCGGCGGCCCGATCAACATGCTGCTGAACATCATGTACGGCCTGCTCGCGATGGCCCTGATCATCGCCGTCCTGGGTGTGGTGAACACCCTGGCGATGTCGGTCTTCGAGCGGCAGCAGGAGATCGGAATGCTGCGGGCGATCGGCCTGGACCGCCGCCGCGTGAAGCGGATGGTCCGTCTGGAGGCCGTGGTCATCTCGCTGTTCGGCGCGGTGGTCGGCATCGGGCTCGGCTCGTTCCTCGGCTGGGCGGTCGGCGAGACCTTCAAGTCCAGCCTGCCGGGCTACGCGCTGGTGCTGCCCTGGGACCGGATCGGGATCTTCCTGGTCCTCGCCGGACTGGTCGGCGTCCTCGCCGCCCTGTGGCCGGCCCGCAGCGCCGCGCGGCTGAACATGCTGTCCGCCATCAAGGCCGAGTAGCCGAGGCAGTACGCGCAGAGGCAAGGGCCGGGTCCCGTACGGGGCTCGGCCCTTCGCCATGCCGTCCTGCCGTCCTGCCGTCCTAGTCGCCTTCGGTCCACCGCCGGGATCGCAGCGGCAGCCCGCTCGCCCCCGACTCCGGCGTGCGCACCGCCAGGAACTGGTTCACGCCGATCCGGTTGCGCTCGAAGGACACCGCGGAGGCGGCCATGTACAGCCGCCAGATCCGGGCCCGGCCCGGCGAGGTCAGCTTGACCGCCCGGGCCCAGTGCCCCTCCAGGTTCGCCACCCAGCGCCGCAGCGTCAGCGCGTAGTGCTCCCGCAGCGCCTCCACGTCCCGCACCTCGAAGCCGGCGTCCTCCAGGGTGGCGAGGGTGCTGCCCATCGGGGCGAGCTCGCCGTCGGGGAAGACGTACGCGTCGATGAACTCGTCCACGTGGTACGCGTCCTCGTCCCGCTCCGGCCGCCGGGAGATCTGGTGGTTGAGCAGCCGCCCGCCGGGCTTCAGGAGCGCGTACAGGGTGTCCGCGTACTCCCGGTAGCGCACCGCGCCGACGTGCTCGGCCATGCCGATCGAGGAGATCGCGTCGTACGGGCCGTCCTTGACGTCCCGGTAGTCCTGGACCCGGATCTCGACCTTGTCGGTGAGCCCCTCGTCCGCGACGCGCTTGCGCGCGAAGGCGGCCTGCTCCCGGGAGAGCGTGACGCCGACGACCTGGACGCCGTACTCGCGGGCCGCGTGGATCGCCATGGAGCCCCAGCCGCAGCCCACGTCGAGCAGCCGGTCGCCGGGCTTCAGGGCGAGCTTGCGGGCGATCAGGTCGAGCTTGTCGCGCTGGGCGTCCTCAAGCGTCCCGCCGTCCGTCCAGTACGCGCACGAGTAGACCATCGAGGGCCCGAGGACCAGCTCGTAGAAGTCGTTGCCCACGTCGTAGTGGTGGCTGATCGCCTGCTTGTCGCGCCGCTTGGTGTGCAGCCGGCCGGAGCGCCGGCGCATCTCCTCGGCCGGCGGCGGGGGCGGCGGGAAGGGCCCGGCGAGCTTCAGCAGGGCGAGGGCCGCGGCGCGCAGTCGCGGGTCGCGGAGCGGGTGCACGGCGCGCCCGGCGTCCGTGTCGCGGTCCCAGAGGTGCCCGGCGAGCCGGTCCAGGAACTCGTACAGGTCTCCCTCGACGTCGATCTCGCCGGCCACCCAGGCCCGGGCGAGGCCCAGCTCGCCGGGCTTCCACAGCAGCCGGCGCAGGGCGCGTCGCTGCCGGACGATCAGCACCGGTCCCCCGGGGGGCCCTGCCTCGCTGCCGTCCCAGGCACGCAGTCGCACCTGGAGCGGGCTGCCCAGCAGTTCCTCGGCAAGAGCGGTCAGCCGCAGTGCGGCGTCGGCCATGGTGCACACCTCCGTGGTCTCGTGCCCCAGCTACTCGTCACCATGTGAACACCGTCGGTAGGCGATTTAAGTCCCCTTTTCCGCGCAACACCCGCGCGAAACACACCGAAGGGGCCGTCCGCACCACGGATGGCGGACGGCCCCTTCAGGGGTACTGCGTTGCTTCAGGCGGGCGTCAGGAGGCCTTGGCCTTCTCCGGCGCCTTGGCCGGAGCCGGAGCCGGCTTGGCCGCCTCGTAGAACTCCTCGCGCGGCGACTCGATCGCGCCGAGCGAGACGACCTCGCGCTTGAGGAACATCGCGAGGGTCCAGTCGGCGAAGACGCGGATCTTGCGGTTCCAGGTCGGCATGGCCATGCCGTGGTAGCCACGGTGCATGTACCAGGCGAGACGGCCCTTGAGCTTGATCTTCATCTTGCCCATGACGATCATCGCGACGCCCTTGTGCAGACCGAGACCCGCGACGGCGCCCTTGTTGGAGTGCTCGTAGGTCTTCTGCGGGAAGCCTCGCATCCCGGACACCACGTTGTCGCCGAGGACCTTGGCCTGGCGCAGCGCGTGCTGGGCGTTCGGCGGGCACCAGGCGTTCTCGACGCCGGCCTTGCGGGAGGCGACGTCCGGGACCTGGGCGTTGTCGCCCGCGGCCCAGATGTAGTCGGTGCCCTGGACCTGGAGCTTCTCGGAGGTGTCCACGTGGCCGCGGGGGCCGAGCGGGAGACCGAAGCGGGCGAGCGCCGGGTTCGGCTTGACGCCGGCGGTCCACACGATGGTGTTGGAGTCGACCTCGAGGCCGTTCTTCAGCACCACGTGGCCGTCGACGCAGGAGTCCATCGAGGTCTGGAGGTAGATCTCGATGCCGCGGCTCTCGAGGTGCTCCTTGCCGTACTGGCCGAGCTTCGGGCCGACCTCGGGAAGGATCTTGTCGGCGGCGTCGACCAGGATGAAGCGCATGTCCTCGCGCTTCACGTTCTGGTAGTACTTCGACGCGTCGCGGACCATGTCCTCGATCTCGCCGACGGTCTCCGCGCCGGCGAAGCCGCCGCCCACGAAGACGAAGGTCAGCGCCTTGCGGCGGACCTCCTCGTCGGTGGTCGAGTCGGCCTTGTCGAGCTGCTCGAGGACGTGGTTGCGCAGGCCGATGGCCTCCTCGATGCCCTTCATGCCGATGCCCTGCTCGGCGAGGCCGGGGATCGGGAAGGTGCGGGAGACGGCGCCGAGCGCGATCACCAGGTAGTCGAAAGGCAGCTCGTACGCCTCGCCCACGAGGGGCGCGATCGTGGCGACCTTGCGGTCCTGGTCGATGGTGGTGACCCGACCGGTGAGCACCTCGGCTCCACGCACGACGCGTCGCAGCGGGACGACGACATGGCGCGGCGAGATGCTGCCGGCGGCGGCTTCGGGGAGGAAGGGCTGGTAGGTCATGTACGACCGCGGGTCGACGACCGTGACGGTCGCCTCCGCGTAGCGCATCTTCTTGAGGATGCGCCGAGCTGCGTACAGGCCTACGTACCCACCGCCTACTACGAGGATCCTGGGACGCTCCGTGGTGCTCATGCCATCGAGTATCCACCCCCCTGGAGGGGGTCGCTCGTGAGCCCCTTCACAAGCACCTCGGGCACCTCTGCTACACTCCGCCGCCCGCGTGATCCAGGTCATGGTGGCGCAAAGGAACCACGGTGCAGCGGCGAACGTTGTTCACCCCTGTTGAACTGGCCCAGAGAGCCGTTCTTAACGAAGAACCACAGGACGCATTCACGCGATGGAAACATCGAGCGAACTCGCCCTCGCACCTACGAAAGAGCCCCGACAGGGGCTTCGGAGGCTCAGAAGACCCTCCTCGGCTCCTATCAGGGCCTTTTTCTTGTGAAGAACTTCACGAAGTTCCTCCGACGGGTGGTCGCCGGGCGACGCGGCGACTCACCCTTATGCCACGGACAGGGCGATTCCGTCGAGAATGTCGTGCTCGCTGACCACGACCTCGCGGGCCCCGATCCGCTCCATGATCTCCCGCAGCACCAGGGCCCCGGCGACGATGACGTCCACCCGCCCGGGGTGCATCACGGGGATCGCGGCGCGCTCGTCGTGCGTGGACGCGAACAGCCGGTCGGTGACCTCGACGACCTGCTCGTACGAGATCCGGGCGCGGTGGATCTTCTCCGAGTCGTACGCGGGGAGGCCGAGCGCGATCGCGGCCACGGTGGTGACCGAGCCGGCCAGACCCACCAGGGTCTCGGCCTGCGCGATCGGGACGGTCTCCTCGGCCAGGTCGAGCGCCGCGCGGACGTCGGCGCGGATCGCGGCGATCTCCTCGGCGCTCACCGGGTCGTGCCGCACATGGCGCTCGGTGAGCCGGACGCAGCCGACGTCGACCGAACGGGCGGCCTCGACGTGCCGGTTGCCGACGACGAACTCGGTGGAGCCGCCGCCGATGTCCACCACCAGGTACCGGTCGTCCCCGTCCAGCTCGGAGGTCGCACCGGTGAAGGAGAACTCGGCCTCCTGGTCGCCGGAGATCACCTCGGGCTCGACGCCCAGGATGTCCAGGACACCGGCGACGAACTCGTCCCGGTTCTCGGCGTCGCGGGAGGCGGAGGTCGCCACGAAGCGCACCCGCTCCGCGCCCAGCTCCTTGATCACGTCGGCGTACGCGCGGCAGGCCGCGAAGGTCCGCTCCAGCGCCTCGGGGGCCAGCCGGCCGGTCCGGTCGACGCCTTGGCCGAGCCGGACGATCGTCATCCGTCGGTCCAGCTCGATCAGCTCGCCCCTCTGGCCCGCGCCGGAGGCGCTATCGGGCACAGCCACGTCGGCGACCAGCAGGCGGATGGAGTTCGTACCGCAGTCGATTGCCGCGACCCGCGTCATTCCGCCGCCCCCTCTTCCTTCTCCGTGCCCGGCGTGACGCACGGGCCCTTCGCCCACCACTCCGGCAGCATGGCGATCGCCTCGTCGCCGAACGGGTTCACGCCCGGGCCGGCGACCAGCGAGTGGCCGACCAGCACGTGCAGGCACTTGACCCGGTCCGGCATGCCGCCGGCGCTCGGGAAGCCCTCCAGGACCTCGATGGCGTCGCGGCGGGCGATGTAGTCCTCGTGCGCGGCGCGGTACGCGGCGGCCAGCTCCGGGTCGGTGGCCAGCCGGGCCTGCATCTCCTTCATGACCCCGTTGGCCTCGAGCGTGCCGATGGCCGAGGCCGCACGCGGGCAGGTGAGGTAGTACGTGGTCGGGAACGGGGTCCCGTCGGGGAGCCGCGGCGCGGTCTCGACGACGTCCGGGTTGCCGCACGGGCAGCGGTGCGCGATCGCGCGCAGGCCGCGCGGCGGCCGGCCGAGCTGCGCCTCGAACGCGGCGACGTCCGCCTCGGTGGGCACGGTGGATTCGGTCTGCGGAGGGGGCGTTTCCATGCGTGGTCAAGTCTTCTCGTCGTCGGAGCCGGGTCGCCCCCATCATCCCTCAGCGCTGCGCGTCGGCGTGGTCGACGCCTTCCCAGAGGTCGGAGTACCAGGCGCGGGCGCCGCCGCCGTCGTCGCGGCGGGGCCGGCCGGCCGCGTCCGGGTCGTTCACGGTGAAGCCCCGCTCGCCCGGCATCACGTAGTGCAGATGCTCGCGGGCGAGCCGGCGGACGTACGCGGGGTCCTGCAGCCGCGCCTTCTCGTCGCGCAGCTCCTCGACCCGCTGCGCCGCCTCGGCGGCCTGCCGCTCCTGGTCGGAGATCTCGGCGCGCTGGGAGACGTACTGCCGCATCGGGTACGCGAGCGCGACCACCAGCGAGCAGACGATCAGGGCGAGGAAGGCGGCGCGGCCGGTGAGCCGGGAGCGGCGGGCCTGCCGGCGGGTCTGGGAGCGGTAGACACGGGCGGCGGTCTGCTCGCCGAGCAGTCGCAGCCGGGTCGCGGTCGAGAACCGGTCCCGGTCCTTCGCGGCCATGTGCCCGCCTCCCCTTATACGTACGAACGTCCCCGCACACGGTACGGGACCGGGTGCGGGGACGTACGGAGGCTCAGGGCGTCGGCCCTGAAGGGTGCTCAGCCCTTGAAGCGGGGGAACGCCGAGCGGCCGGCGTAGACCGCGGCGTCGTCGAGGATCTCCTCGATGCGCAGCAGCTGGTTGTACTTGGCGACGCGGTCCGAGCGGGCCGGGGCGCCGGTCTTGATCTGACCGCAGTTCACCGCGACCGCGAGGTCGGCGATGGTGACGTCCTCGGTCTCGCCGGAGCGGTGGGACATCATGCACTTGAAGCCGTTGCGCTGGGCGAGCTCGACGGCGTCGAGGGTCTCGGTCAGCGAGCCGATCTGGTTGACCTTGACCAGGAGGGCGTTCGCGGTGCCCTCCTCGATGCCACGGGCCAGGCGCTCCGGGTTGGTGACGAAGAGGTCGTCGCCGACGATCTGGACCTTGGCGCCCAGCTTGTCGGTGAGGATCTTCCAGCCGTCCCAGTCGTCCTCGAACAGCGGGTCCTCGATGGAGACCATCGGGTACGCGGAGACGAGCTCCTCGTAGTACTCGGTCATCTCGGCGGCCGTGCGGGACTTGCCCTCGAACTCGTACGCGCCGTCCTTGTAGAACTCGGACGCGGCGACGTCGAGCGCCAGCGCGACGTCGGAGCCCGGGGTGTAGCCGGCCTCCTTGATGGCCTCGATGATGAGGTCGAGCGCGGCGCGGTTCGACTCGAGGTTCGGGGCGAAGCCGCCCTCGTCGCCGAGGCCGGTGGACAGGCCCTTGCGCTTCAGCACGCCCTTGAGCGTGTGGTAGATCTCGGCGCCCCAGCGCAGCGCCTCGGAGAAGGACTCCGCGCCGATCGGGGCGATCATGAACTCCTGGATGTCCACGTTGGAGTCGGCGTGCGACCCACCGTTGAGGATGTTCATCATCGGAACGGGCAGCAGGTGCGCGTTCGGGCCGCCGAGGTAGCGGAAGAGCGGGAGGTCCGAGGCCTCGGACGCGGCGTGCGCGACGGCGAGGGAGACGCCGAGGATGGCGTTGGCGCCGAGCGAGGACTTGTCCGGGGTGGCGTCCAGGTCGAACATGGCCTGGTCGATCAGGCGCTGCTCGGTGGCGTCGTAGCCGACGAGCTCCGGGCCGATCTGCTCGATGACGGCGAGGACGGCCTTCTCGACACCCTTGCCCTTGTAACGGTTCGGGTCACCGTCGCGAAGCTCCAGGGCCTCGAACGCACCGGTGGAGGCGCCGGACGGAACGGCAGCACGGCCGGTGCTGCCGTCGTCGAGGCCGACCTCGACCTCGACCGTGGGGTTGCCTCGGGAGTCCAGGATTTCCCGGGCTACGACGACGTCGATGGACGGCACGAGCATCTCCTTCTGGGATGTGACGCGAGAAAAGTGCAGAGGTCCGCTTGGCCTTGCGACAAGAGCCTATCCGGCTCGCGACGCCCAGCCAGTCGGGTGCCCGCCCGCTGGGACGAAAAAGGACCCAAGCGCGGGCATCACGGGGTGAAAGCCCCCGTTCTACCCACTGGTAACCATCGGTCGCGCCCCTCGGGGACGCGGAAACCCCGGCCCGGCGTGTACGGGGGAAGAAACACGCCGGACCGGGGTGGTCACCGCGGGAGGGTCGCGCGACCCGGGTGAGCCGCCGGACTCACCCGGGTCGGCGGACTCACTTCAGGTGGAGCTGCTGACCCGGGTAGATCAGGTCGGCGTCGTCCAGGATGTCCTTGTTCAGCTCGAAGAGCTTCGCCCAGCCGCCCTTGACGTCGTGGGCGGCGGCGATCTTGCTCAGGGTGTCGCCGGCGACGACCTTGTACTCGCCGTCGCCCTTCTTCACCTTCTTGCCCGTCGGGGTGGTGACGGTCTTCTTCGCCTCAGCCTTGGCCTTCGCGGCGGGCTTCGGCGCGGTGCGCTGCTCGCTGCGGGTGGTCGGCTGCTCGGCCTTCCGCTCCGGCTGCGCCTGCTCGGCGGCGCCGCCGGTGTACGCGGCGCTGGAGAGGCCCACGCCACAGCTCGGCCAGGCGCCCTTGCCCTGGCCGGCCAGGACCTTCTCGGCTATCTGGATCTGCTGCGACTTGGAGGCCTGGTCGGCGCTGGCCGCGAAGGCGGTGCCGCCGTAGGCAGCCCAGGTGGAGGCCGAGAACTGCAGGCCGCCGTAGTAACCGTTGCCGGTGTTGATGGACCAGTTGCCGCCGGACTCGCACTGGGCGACGGCGTCCCACTCGGAGGCGGTGGCGGCCGAGGCGGCGCCCGCAGTCATCAGCGGGGCGGCGACGGCGACACCGGCGACGCCGACGAGTGCGACGACGCGGGTGGCCTTGGAGGCACGGCGGTGCTTGCCCTTGCCGGAAAGCAGCATGAAGTTCTCCTCACCGACGCCTGTGAGGTGAGCTGTCGGGTTCGGGCCGGAAGAGTTGCCCGGCCGCGTGTCGTTGCACGCGGCTTCACCCCCAGCCGGTCGATCGGCCGTCACTGTCTCGACGGCCGGGACCGGCACTTACCTTGGGTCCCCCACTCCTGCCTACGGCGCTTGACGCGACGACTGTTCCCATCGGCCGACGGCAGGATTCGGCGTTACCGGTCGACGGGGCCCGCGGTGGCGAGCGGTGACGACCGTAGACACAGACCCATCAGAAGTTCAAAGAGCCCCATCCGGGAAAAATCGCCCCTATCCGCCCAGTTGCGCGCGCCGTTTACGCAGGTGGGAGGTGACGGAAGCAAACTTTGCGGGCGGGTCGGGCCAGTTGGGGCGAAGAGACTCATGTCTCACTTGCGCAGAACCGGACATACGGCGTCGAACCGCCCGCACTGGCGGCTACTTCCGGTCGGTCAGATCGAGGCTCTGACCGGGGAGGATGAGGTCCGGATCGGCACCCACGGTCTCGCGGTTGGCCGCGTAGAGGGCCTTCCAGCCTCCGTCGAGTTCATGCTCGGCGACGATCCCCGAGAGGCTGTCGCCCGGGCGGACGGTGTACTCGTCCGAGCTGTCCGGGTTTCCACCCTTCGCACCCTTGGCGGCATCCGTCTCGTTACCGGTGGTTTCGTCGATGCCGGGGCGCTCCGCGTCACGTGTCGCCTCGTCACCCGGCGCGGC
>NZ_DATCVQ010000682.1:0-5738 GCF_036566765.1 Streptomyces sp. | reverse complement strand
CCGGCGTCCCGGCCGGGCGTGCGGACGACCTCGACGGGCCGACGGCCCGCGAACCCGCGGCTGCTGCGGCAGCGGCTGTTCGTCTTCGTCGTGGTGACGCTGATCGTCGCGTCGGGGATCGCGGCGTTGCAGGCGCTGCAGGGCTGAGCGGCCTCCGGCGGAGGCCGCTCCCCGGGCTCGCCGGGTTCCGTCAGTCCTGCGGGCGGCCCGTGGCCACCGCGTAGAACGCCACGGCGGCCGCCGCGCCGACGTTGAGCGAGTCCACGCCGTGCGCCATCGGGATCCGGACCCACTCGTCGGCGGCCATCAGGGCCTGCCGGGACAGGCCGTCGCCCTCCGCGCCCAGCATCAGCGCGACCCGCTCCAGCTTGTGCGGGGCCGCCTCGTCGATCGACGCGGCGCGCTCGGCCGGGGTGAGGGCGAGCAGCTTGAAGCCCGCCTCGCGGACCGCCTCCAGGCCCTTGGGCCAGGATTCGAGGCGGGCGTACGGGACCGAGAACACCGCGCCCATGGAGACCTTGACGGAGCGGCGGTACAGCGGGTCGGCGCAGTCCGGGGAGAGCAGTACCGCGTCCATGCCGAGCGCGGCGGCGCTGCGGAAGATCGCGCCGATGTTGGTGTGGTCGTTGACCGACTCCATGACGACGACCCGGCGGGCCGTGCGGAGCAGTTCCTCGGCGCTCGGCAGCGGCTTGCGCTGCATGGAGGCGAGCGCGCCGCGGTGCACGTGGTAGCCCGTGACGCGCTCGGCGAGGTCCGGCTGCACCGCGTACACGGGGGCCGGGACCTCGTCGATCACGTCGCGCATCACGTCGACCCACTTCGCGGAGAGCAGCATCGACCGCATCTCGTACCCGGCCTGCTTGGCGCGCCGGATCACCTTCTCGCCCTCGGCGATGAACAGGCCTTCTTCGGGCTCGCGTCGGCGGCGCAGCTCGACGTCGGTCAGGCCTGTGTAGTCGCGCAGGCGGGGGTCGTCTGGGTCGTCGACGGTGATGAGATCAGCCACGGGGTCGATACTGCCTTGTCCGGGGTGGGGTGCCAATGTGCGGGGCGGGGTTGGGTTACCCCTGGTTACGTGCGGTGGGCCCGACTACTGCTGCTTGACCAGCTTGTCCGGGCCCTCCGCCACCACGTCCCCGATCACGATGACCGCCGGCGGACGGACGTCCTCGGCCTTCACCGTCGCGGCGACCGTGGCGAGCGTCGCGTCCACGCGGCGCTGGGTCGCCGTCGTGCCCTCCTGGACCAGGGCCAGCGGGGTCTCGGGGGCCTTGCCGTGGGCGATCAGCGCCTCGGCGATCTTCCCGATCTTGTCGACCCCCATCAGGATCACCAGCGTCCCGGTCAGCTTGGCGAGGGACGCCCAGTCGACGAGCGAGCGCGGGTCGTCGGGCGCGACATGGCCGCTGACCACGGTGAACTCGTGCGCCACGCCTCGGTGGGTGACCGGGATGCCGGCCGCGCCCGGCACCGAGATCGAGCTGGAGATGCCCGGCACGACGGTGCAGGCGATGCCCTCGGCGGCCAGCGCCTGGGCCTCCTCCATGCCACGGCCGAAGACGAACGGGTCGCCGCCCTTGAGGCGGACCACCGACCTACCGGCCTTCGCGTGCTCGATGAGCGCGTTGTTGATGGCCTCCTGGGCCATGAACCGGCCGTACGGGATCTTCGCCGCGTCGATGACCTCGACGTGCGGGGGCAGTTCGCTGAGCAGGTCGCGAGGGCCGAGGCGGTCCGCGATGACGACGTCCGCCTCGGCGAGGAGGCGGCGGCCGCGGACGGTGATCAGGTCCGGGTCGCCGGGGCCGCCGCCGACCAGGGCGACGAAGGAGGTGCGGGCGCGGTGCTGCGGGGCCGAGAGCGAGCCGTCGCGCAGGCCCTCCACGATCGCGTCGCGCACGGCGGCGGAGCGGCGGGGGTCCCGGCCGGTGAGCACGGCGACGGTCACGCCCTCGCTGTGGCCGGTCGCCGGGGTCCAGGCGGTGGCCGCCTCGGCGTCGTCGGAGCGGACGCACCAGGTGCGGGTGCGCTCGGCCTCGGCGGAGACGGCGGCGTTGGCCGCGGGGTCGCCGGTGGCGACGAGGGCGTACCAGGTGTCGGCGAGGTCGCCGTCCTCGTAGCGGCGCTTCGTCCAGGTGATCTCGCCGGCCTCCGCCATGGCCTCGACGGAGGGGGTCGCGGAGGGCGAGATCAGCGTGACGTCCGCGCCGGCCGCGACGAGGGCCGGGAGGCGGCGCTGCGCCACCTGACCGCCGCCGATGACGACGACGCGCCGCCCGGCGAGGCGGAGTCCGACGGGGTAGGCGGGGTACTCGGCGGGCTCGGGCATGGGCTGGCGGCTCCTCGGAAGGGCGGGGCGATGCGTGTGCGGGGCCGCTGCGGCGGTGAAGCGGCTGGTGGGGCGGGGTGGGGGGCCTCTGCCCCCCACGATATCGGTGACGCGGGGTGGGCACGCTGTGACCCTTGTCCCGTCGGGCCCGCCGGGCCCTGGGCGCAGGGTCCGGCCGCCCCCACCCCCGTGTAGGGCCCCGCTTCCACCCCCGTGTGGGGGCCCCGCTTCCACCCACCCCCGTGTGGGCAATCGTCCCGCAGTGGGGGTCCCCCCAGGACGAAGTCCTAGGGGGAGGGACGGGTGGGCACACGGGACGGCGCCCCTGCGGGCGCGTTCCGCCCATGGCCCCGGTGCCCACGGGAGCGGCGCCCCATGGAACCCGGCCGCCCACGTGGCGCGGGTACGGGCACGGGGCGGAGGCGCCCGCAAAGGCGCCGTTCCGTTGTGCCCACCCTCCCCCAAGCTCTCGGCTTCGCTCGAGCAGGGGGGACCCCCATCGCCCTGGGGGTCCCCCGGACGAAGTCTGGGGGAGGAACGACTGCCCACAACGGGGGAGGGAGCGGGGGCGGGGAGCGCCCCGGCGGGACGGCTGGCCACAACACCGCCCCGGCGGGATGGGTGGGCGGGACGGCCGGGTGCGGGCGGTGGGGTGGGGGCCGTGGCCCCCACCCGCGTCACTTCTCCGTGACGCCCGCTGAGTCGAACGTCGCGACCTCGTGCATCGCCCGCGCCGCGCTCTGGACCACCGGGAGGGCCAGGAGCGCGCCGGTGCCCTCGCCGAGGCGGAGGTCCAGGTCGACCAGGGGGCGGAGGCCCAGCTTGTTGAGCGCGGCCACGTGGCCGGGCTCCGCGCTGCGGTGGCCGGCGATGCAGGCCGCCAGGGCCTCGGGGGCGATGGCGCGGGCGACGAGGGCCGCCGCGCCCGTGGAGACGCCGTCCAGGATCACCGGCGTACGCAGCGACGCGCCGCCCAGGATCATGCCGACCAGCGCCGCGTGCTCCAGGCCGCCGACCGCTGAGAGGACGCCGATCGGGTCCGCCGGGTCCGGCTTGTGGAGTTCGAGGGCGCGCCGGACCACGTCGACCTTGCGCGCGTGCATCTCGTCGTTGATGCCCGTACCGCGGCCGGTGACCTCCGCCGGGTCGACGCCCGTGTAGACCGAGATCAGCGCGGCGGACGCCGTGGTGTTCGCGATGCCCATCTCGCCGGTCAGCAGCGCCCGGTTGCCCGCCGCGACGAGGTCGCGGGCGGTCTCGATGCCGACCTCGATGGCCGCGAGCACCTCCTCGCGGGTCATCGCGAGGCCGGTGGTGAAGTCGCCCGTCCCCGGGCGGACCTTGCGCGGCAGCAGGCCGGGCGTCGCCGGCAGGTCCGAGGCGACGCCCACGTCGACGACGCAGACCTCCGCGCCGACCTGACTGGCGAACGCGTTGCAGACCGCTCCCCCGCCGAGGAAGTTCGCGACCATCTGGCCGGTCACCTCCTGCGGCCAGGCCGTGACGCCCTGGGCGTGCACGCCGTGGTCGCCGGCGAAGATCGCGACCGCGGCCGGCTCCGGGATCGGCGGCGGGCACATCCGGGACAGCCCGGAGAGCTGGGCGGAGATGATCTCCAGCATGCCCAGCGCCCCCGCGGGCTTCGTCATCCGCTTCTGCCGCTCCCAGGCCTCGCCCAGCGCCTTCGCGTCGAGCGGCCGGATGTTGGCGATCGTCTCCTGGAGCAGGTCGTGCGGCTCCTCGCCGGGCAGCGCCCGCCGCCCGTACGTCTCCTCGTGGACGACCCACGACAGCGGACGGCGCTTGGACCAGCCCGCCTGCATCAGCTCGGGCTCCTCCGGGAACTCGTCGACGTACCCGACGCACAGGTACGCGACGACCTCCAGGTGGTCCGGCAGGCCGAGGGAGCGGACCATCTCGCGCTCGTCGAAGAAGCTCACCCAGCCGACGCCGAGACCCTCGGCGCGGGCGGCGAGCCACAGGTTCTCGACGGCGAGGGCCGAGGAGTACGGGGCCATCTGCGGCTGCGTGTGGCGGCCCAGAGTGTGCCGACCGCCCCGGGTCGGGTCGGCGGTGACGACGATGTTGACCGGGGTGTCGAGGATGGCCTCGATCTTCAGTTCCTTGAACTGCTTCGCCCGGCCCTTCGGGAGCGACTTGGCGTACGCCTCGCGCTGCCGGGCAGCCAGTTCGTGCATCGTCCGGCGCGTCTCGGCGGAGCGGATGACGACGAAGTCCCAGGGCTGGGAGTGGCCCACGCTCGGCGCGGTGTGCGCGGCCTCGAGGACCCGGAGCAGCACCTCGTGCGGGATGGGGTCGCTGCGGAAGCCGTTGCGGATGTCGCGGCGCTCGCGCATCACGCGGAGGACGGCCTCGCGCTCGGCGTCGTCATAGCCGGGCGCGGGGGCGCTCGCCTGCACGTCCTCGACGTCCTCGACGTCCTCGGCGATGTCGGCGATCTCGACGATCTCGACGATCTCGACGATCTCGGCTACATCGGGGGCGTCCGCGTCGGCGGTCGGTGCCTCCGGCTGCTCGGCCACGGGCTCTGGCCGTACGGCGACCTCGGCCTCGGGGGCCTGCGGGGCCTCCGCGGGGGCGGGCTCCTCGACGACGGCCTCGACCACGGGCTCCGGCTCGGGGGCGGGGACCTGCTCGACCACGACCCGCTCAGCCACGATCGGCTCAGCAGCCGCCACGACCACGGGCTCGGGCTCCGGCTCGACGACCGGCTCGACGACGACGGCCTCGGCCACGGCGGGCTCCGCCACGGCCTCGGCCTGCGCGGGCTCGACGACGACCGGCTGGGCGACGACCGGCTCGGCGGGGATCTGCTCGGCGGCGACAACCGGCTGTACCGCGACCGGCTCGACTGCGACCGGGGCGGCGGGCGCAGTGACGATCGGCTCGACAGCAATCGGCTCGACGGCAACCGGCTCGACAGCGATCGGCTCAGCGACCACGGGCTCCACAGCGATCGGCTCAGCGACCACCGGCTCCACAGCCACCGGCGCCTCGGCGGCCACCTGCGGTTCCGGAGCAACCGGCGTCGGCGCCAGGTGCGGAGTCGTCGGGACCAGGCCCTCGACCTGCACGAACTGGCCCGACGGCGTGGGCTCGCCGCCCTGGGCCGGGACGACCGTTTCTGCGGGGACGGGGGCGACCACAGGAGTCTGCTGGGGGTCCTGGGGCAGGACGGCATCCGGGGCAGGCGTCCACGGCACGGCGCCCTGCGGAACCTCGCCGAGTCGCGGGCCGGGCAGCGGGGCCGCCTCGTCTCGCGGCACGTCCAGGTACTCGAGGCCGGTCGTCGGCGGGCCCTGGGTGCGGCCCGGCATCGGCGCGGGCGTCGCCCCGGTGGCGCCGCGGTCGGCCAGCGAGCGGACCACGCCGCCGGTGCTGTCCG
>NZ_DATCVQ010000681.1:0-1536 GCF_036566765.1 Streptomyces sp. | reverse complement strand
GAGGAAGCTGTTGTCCCACTTCGTCGGTGTGGGGGTCCACACGACCTCGAGACCACTGGTGATCGCGTCCTTGCCCACGCCGGTGCCGTAGGCACTCTTCCAGCCCAGGCCCTGCTGCTCGATCGGGGCGCCTTCCGGTTCCGGACCGACCAGGTCGGCGTCGCCTGCGCCGTGGGTCTTGCCGAAGGTGTGGCCGCCTGCGATCAGCGCGGCGGTCTCCACGTCGTTCATCGCCATGCGGGCGAAAGTCTCCCGGATGTCGCGGGCGGCTGCCAGCGGATCCGGCTGGCCATTGGGTCCCTCCGGGTTCACGTAGATGAGACCCATCTGCACGGCCCCGAGCGGACCCGAGAGTTCGCGATCGCCGCTGTAGCGCTCGTCGCCCAGCCAGGTGTCCTCGGGACCCCAGTACATCTCCTCGGGCTCCCAGATGTCCTCGCGGCCGAATCCGAACCCGAAGGTCTTGAACCCCATCGACTCCAGGGCACAGTTTCCGGCGAAGACGAGGAGGTCCGCCCACGAGATCTGCTTGCCGTACTTCTGCTTCACCGGCCAGAGCAGCCGGCGAGCCTTGTCGAGGCTCGCGTTGTCGGGCCAGCTGTTGAGGGGGGCGAAACGCTGGGCGCCCTGACCGCCACCGCCGCGACCGTCCGCGATGCGGTAGGTGCCGGCGGCGTGCCAGCTCATCCGGATGAAGAGGCCGCCGTAGTGGCCGTAGTCGGCGGGCCACCAGTCCTGCGAGGTCGTCATCAGATCGATGACGTCGCGCTTGAGTGCCTCCACGTCGAGCTTGGCGAACTCCGCCGCGTAGTCGAAGTCCGCGCCCATCGGGTTCGACTTCGACGTGTGGGCGTGCAGCACCGACAGCTCCGGCTGGTTCGGCCACCAGTCGCGGTTCGTCCTCGGGCGGTTCGCCGCCGGAGTGGGAGACGGGATTACGGGATTTTCACTTTCACTGGTGCTCTGAGTGTTTCCCTCATGAGCGACCGGGCAGCTATCGGACACAACATTCCTTCCGGGAGAGACCAAACTGGGCTGTGGTCATGGGTTCGATCGAGAAGTCTGTGATGTCGAGCAGTCGGGGCACAGACCCCAGTAGATGACCTCGGCCTCCTCGACGAGGAAACCGTTGTCGTCGGACGCAGTCAGGCAGGGCGCCTCGCCGACGGCACAGTCGACGTCCGCAATGACCCCACACGACCGGCAGATGACGTGGTGGTGATTGTCTCCGACCCGCGACTCGTACCGAGCAACGGAGCCGGGCGGCTGAATCCGCCGCACCAATCCCACAGCGGTCACTGCGTGCAGCACGTCGTACACGGCCTGCCGGGACACCCCTTCCAGAACGGTGCGCACCGCTCCGAAAATCGTCTCCGTATCGGCATGTGGACGCGCGTGCACGGCCTCCAACACCGCGACCCGCGGGCGGGTCACGCGAAGCTCAGCCCCGCGCAGCAGCGCTGCGTAATCCGGCATCGACGGCACCCACCCACTATGACTTACTTTTCTGGACTCAGCCAAGACTTTGCGGAAACA
>NZ_DATCVQ010000680.1:0-21314 GCF_036566765.1 Streptomyces sp. | reverse complement strand
CCCTGGAGGGCGTCCTCGGACTCCCGGACACACCACAGCCCCGCCCTCCATCGGAGGACGGGGCTGTCGGCGTCAGACCCTCAGTGCCAGCTGTGCGGCGCCCGGAAACCGGGCTCCCGCTCCAGTCGGCGCCAGCCGGCCTTCGGGCGGCCTCGGTGGGCCGGGGTCTCGGAGGGCTGGGCGGCCGCGCGGGCCAGGAGGATCGCCGTGATGGCGGCGACTTCCTCGGGCTCGGCGTGGCCCTTCTCGACGCGGATGTCAGGGGTGCTCATAGGTCACAGTCTCCGTGAGAGAGGTTTCCGCGAGGGTGTCGCGGAGGGTCCGCGGGGTTACTGCGGAGGGTTGCCGTGCTTACGGGAGGGCAGGTCGGCGTGCTTCGACTGGAGCATCGCCAGGGACCGGATCAGCACCTCGCGGGTTTCCGCCGGGTCGATCACGTCGTCCACCAGGCCGCGCTCCGCCGCGTAGTACGGGTGCATCAGCTCGGACTTGTACTCCTTGACCATGCGGGCCCGCATGGCCTCGGGGTCCTCGGCCTCGGCGATCTGACGCCTGAAGATGACGTTGGCGGCACCTTCGGCACCCATCACCGCGATCTCGTTCGTCGGCCAGGCGTAGGTGAGGTCCGCGCCGATGGACTGGCTGTCCATGACGATGTAGGCCCCGCCGTACGCCTTGCGCAGGATCAGGGAGATCCTCGGCACGGTGGCGTTGCAGTACGCGTACAGCAGCTTGGCGCCGTGGCGGATGATTCCGCCGTGCTCCTGGTCGACACCCGGAAGGAACCCGGGGACGTCCAGGAAAGTGACGATCGGGATGTTAAAAGCGTCACACATCTGGACAAAGCGCGCAGCTTTTTCCGACGCCTCGATGTCCAGGACACCGGCGAGCGAGGAGGGCTGGTTGGCCACGATGCCGACGACCTGGCCGTCCATCCGGGCCAGCGCGCAGATGATGTTGCGGGCCCAGCGCTCGTGGACCTCCAGGTAGTCGCCGTCGTCGACGATCTCCTCGATGACCTTGGTCATGTCGTACGGCCGGTTGCCGTCCGCCGGGACCAGGTCGAGCAGCACGTCGCCGCGCCGGTCCGCCGCGTCCGTGGACTCCGCCCGCGGCGGGTTCTCCCGGTTGTTCTGCGGGAGCATCGACAGCAGGTAGCGCACCTCGGCGAGGCACGTCTCCTCGTCGTCGTAGGCGAAGTGGCAGACACCGGACGTCTCGGCGTGCACGTCCGCGCCGCCGAGGCCGTTCTGGGTGATCTCCTCGCCCGTCACCGCCTTCACCACGTCCGGTCCGGTGATGAACATCTGGGACGTCTCGCGGACCATGAAGACGAAGTCCGTCAGGGCGGGCGAGTAGGCCGCGCCGCCGGCGCACGGGCCGAGCATCACCGAGATCTGCGGGATGACACCGGAGGCCCGGGTGTTGCGCTGGAAGATGCCGCCGTAGCCGGCGAGCGCCGAGACGCCCTCCTGGATACGGGCGCCGGCGCCGTCGTTCAGGGAGACCAGCGGCGCGCCCGCCGCGATGGCCATGTCCATGATCTTGTGGATCTTGGTGGCGTGGGCCTCGCCCAGCGCGCCGCCGAAGATCCGGAAGTCGTGCGCGTAGACGAAGACCGTGCGGCCCTCGACCGTGCCCCAGCCGGTGACGACACCGTCGGTGTACGGCTTCTTGGCCTCCAGGCCGAAGCCCTGCGCGCGGTGCCGGCGCAGCTGCTCGACCTCGTTGAAGGAACCCGGGTCGAGCAGCAGCGCGATCCGCTCCCGCGCGGTCAGCTTGCCCTTCGCGTGCTGCGCCTCGGTCGCTCGGTCGCTCGGGCCGCGCATCGCCTGCTCGCGCAGGGCGTGCAGCTCGGCCACTCGGCCTCGGGCGTCGGTCGGCTCGCTCGGGATCTGGTCCACAACGGTCATGTACCGACCCTACGAACAGGCGCAAGAAAATCCCGCCGTCGACTCCGTACAGTCTCGCGCGCCGAATCCTGGTGGAGCTGGACAGAACCGTCGGCCGAGGGACCCGATACGACAGTCGGGTACCCCCCGGCCTTGTGGGGTTCCTCCAGATGTCAGTGCAGCGCCACCTGGCAGCCATGCGTGGCGCCCGCGGTGCCCGGAGTGATCCGCAGCCGCAGCGTGCGGCCGGTGGCGAGCACCTCCACCGAGGGGTCTCGGGAGACGACCCGGGCGACCGGGCGGTCCCAGACCAGCTCCAGCGGCTGCCCGGTCCGGGGCGGCTCGGCGATCTTCAGGACGGCTCTGTCGCGGCTCCGGCGGAGCAGAACGCTCGCCGGGGCGCTCACGGTGAGGCGTCCCACCGTACCGGCCCGCCAGAAGTTCGCGGCGGTCAGCCCCAGGGAGGGGACGGCGACCGCCTGCCGGTCGGCGGTGTTGTCGAGGATCTCCAGCCAGTCCTCCTCGGCGGCGCGGGCCGCGAGCGTGCGCGCGGAGGCTCCCGGCATCACCAGGTAGGCGTACTCCGCTCGGGTGGGGTCGGTGCCGTGGTCGAGCCACAGGGTCTGGTAGCGGCGGGTGCGGCGCTCGGTGGAGCTGGTGGTGTTGATGTCGCTCCACGCGCCGGTGCGGTCCTCGCGCAGGGTGCGCAGCGCGGCCGTGCCGCCGGGCAGGATCCAGCCGCCGTGGCCTTCGAGGTGGGCCCAGCGGTCGCCGACGGTGAGCCGCTGGGTCCCGTCCCCGTCGAGCCGGCGGTTGTCGACGACCGTCTCGACGGGCACGCCGTCGGTCGCGGTGATGCCGGCCCCGAGGCAGACGATCGCGTCGGCGACGCAGAACCAGGACTTGCGGGCCTCCAGGGTGGAGCCAAGGCCCTTGAGGTGCTGGCCGACGGCGGCGAACTCGCCGTCGGCAGTCCCGCCGACCCAACTCACGGCCGGCTTGGGCGCGCCCCATTCGCCGCCCGCCCGGTCGGCGAGCCGCTTGGTGGACACGGTGGTGCCGGGCAGCCGGTAGAAGTCGACGGTGGGCCAGAACCAGTCGGTGTACTGGGCGTCGGCGTCCGCGCCGGGGCCCCACCAGGAGAGCATCCCGGCGCCGGTGTGCCAGCCGCGCGGGTTCTCGCCGTTGCCGCACTCGTAGTACGAGATCCGCTCCGAGGCCATGGCGATGTTCGCGGTCCAGCCGGGACGGCGGTGCACGGCCCGGTCCATGGCGGCGAACAGGCGGTGGCCGACGGGCTCCGGCGCGGCGGGGACGGGGTCCGCCGCGACGGCGTGCAGCCGGGCCAGGTCGGCGACGCCGAACTGGGGGGCGGACAGGATCGGCGCGACGGTGTCCCGTTCGATCCAGCCCTTCACCCGGGCGTGCCAGCGGGCCCGCTCGGCGGGGCTCGCGCCGCCGGCGAGCAGGGCGATCGCGGCGATGATGCCCTGGCCGTGGAAGTGATCGGAGCGCATCACGTTGCGCGGGTCGTTCCGGGGCATGCCGCGGCTGATGGCGCGGCCGTTGACGCTGTCCATCATCAGGCCGTTGTGGATCAGCGGCGCGTACGCGTGCTCGACGCTGTCCAGGATGACCTGCCGGTTCGGGTCGGCGACGGCCCAGGTCGAACCGGCGAGCAGGGCGAAGAGCCGGCCGAGGCCGTCCAGCATGACCTGGCCGTACGTGCCGGAGTAGGCGACCCAGGTGTGCTGGACGAACGAGCCGTCGGCGTAGAGCCCGTCCCCCTTGGTGACGTACGGGAAGACCGGGCTGAGGGCGTCTCGGCCGAGGGCGAGCTTCGTGGGGTTCGCGCCGAGGACGCCGCGCAGCACGACCGAGCGGCAGAGGTCGACGCGGTTGGCGCCGGTGGAGGTGCCGCTGTAGTCCGTCAGCATCGCGTCGGGGATGAAGTGGTCGACGGCGGCGCAGGCGGCGGCGATCCGGTCGGCGCCGAGGAGCTCGTACAGGGCGGCGACGATGTCCATGAGCAGGCGCGGGCTGCCGATCTGCCACTCCCACCAGTTGCCGTAGCGGGTGGTGGTGGTGTTGTAGATCCGCGCGGAGAGGTGGTCGAGGCCGCGCAGGACGTCGGCGAGGAGGCCGGGGTCGCCGGTGGATCCGGTGCCGGGCTGGAGGTACGCCTGGGTCATCGTCCACAGTCGGCTGTAGCTCGCGGTGATCCCGGACGGCGGGTCGAAGGAACGGTCCGGCCAGAGGGAGGTGTCGGTGGGGGCCATGGCGGCCCGGAACGTGCGGGCGAGGTCACCGGTCTCCCGCAGCCGGGAGGCGTACGGCTCGGCACCGGCGTCGAAGCCGGCGCCGAGCTGGATGTCGAGCCAGCGCCGCCGCAGCGCCGCGAACTCCTCGGTCGGGTCGGCGGGTTCCGCCGCCCGGGCGGCGGGCAGCGGGAGTCCGAGAGCGGCGACGGCGCCGGAGGCGGTGCCGAGGAAGGTACGGCGGGACCAGACGGGAATGGGCACGGGAGCCTCCCGGGGGGAAGTCGGGGAAACCGATCGGCCCGGTGTAACACCCTCTCTCCGACGCAATCAATGAGCACGACCGCGCGCGGCGCAAGCGCTTTCCACCTTCTCCCGTCCGGTCCGCGCCGGGTCAACCGGCGCAGTGGAAGCGGGCGTTCCCCCAGTCGGCGTGGTCGTTGCCGTTCCCGTCGCCGCCGTCGCCGACCACCAGGTCGACGTACGAGGCGCCGGTGACGTCGGCGGTCAGCGCCCAGGCCGCGTCGGTGGCCTTGAGGACCGGGGACTTCACCTTCTCGGCCCCGTCGGCGAGCACGCTGAACTGAACGGTGCCGCGGCTGGTCTGCACGTCGTCCACGCCCACCTCGGCGGTGACGGAGGTGCACCTCCCGCCCAGGTAGTAGCGGACCTTGGCCGGGGCGTGGCTGCCCAGGCCCTTGGCGTACGTCACTCCGCCGATCCGCAGCGGGCCGCCGTCGCCGGTGCCGGTCTCGCCGTTGGAGCCGTCGCGTTCGACCGGCCCCCAGCCATTGGCGGCCGAGGTCCACTCCAGGTCGCTCGCCCAGGCGTCCGCGGTGGGCGGCGAGGGCAGGGTGCGCACCGGGGCAGCGGCGGTGAGCGTCCGCGTCTCTCCCCCGACGGTGTACGTGAGGGTCGCGCCGAGCGGGTACGAGCGGTACGGCGCGTCCACCGGCGGCGTGACCTTCCACGTGGCGGTGGCCTTCCCGCCGGCCGCGACGGAGCCGAGGGCGACGGGCGTGGCCGGCTCGGCGGTCCAGCCTTCGGGCAGGGTGAGGGTGGCCCGGGCCCCTTCGGCGGCGCTCACCTCGTCGTTGCCGAAGACCGCGCCGACCTCGTTGGCGCGGCCCGGCTCCAGGGTCTCCGGGGCGGTGATGCCGAGGGTGCCGCAGGCGGCCTTCTCGGGGGCCGGGCCGAGGTCGGTGACGGTGAAGGCGTCGAGCACGAAGTCCGCGCCGTCGGGGGCGTCGGCGCGCTTGCGCAGGCCGGTCCAGGTGTCGCCGCAGCCGGCGGTCACCGTCTCGGCGAAGTGCCCGGTGGTGCGCTGCTGCCCGATGGGGGTGCGGCGGGTCTCCACGGACCCGTTGCCGTTGGCGCGGTCGTAGCCGGTGACCCACTCGTACGCGCCCGCGTGGCTGGACTGGTAGTCGTACTCGACGCGGTAGCGACGGCCGTCCTGCATGGGCACGGTCCAGGGCGCGGTCCGGTAGACCAGGCCGCTGTTCTCGTCGTGCGACTTGAGCGACTCCGCGCCGCCGAGGACGTCGTCGATCAGCTTCCCGTTCCAGCCGGCCTGGGTGTACGGGGCGTGCAGCTGGGCGATGTGGGTGCGCGGGTCGGTGGTGCCGCCGGAGTCGCCCTTGAGGAAGGGGCCCCAGCCCTGGTCGACGGCCTCGAAGTCCTCGTACACCGCCGCCCCGGCCTTGGTCGCCGGGTCGTTGGCGACGATGCGGACGTCGTCGATCCGGACGGCGGCGTCGCTGCCCTGGGCGGCCTCGATCCGCAGCGGGGTGGCGCCGTTGGCCGGTGCGGTGAAGGTGACCTTGGCGCGCTGCAGACGGGTGCCGTTCCAGTCGGAGGCGGCGACCCGGTCCTCGATGGCGGAGCGCGTCACGGTGACGGACTTCCCGCCGATGGAGAGGGTGGTCGGGCGGGTCCTGCCGGGCTCGACCTCGATCAGGGCGGAGGCGGTGTACCGCGCGCCGGGGGTCAGACCGTTGACCTGCTGACGGACCGAGGCGGCGGCGGAGCCTGTGAGCTTCGCGCTGTTGCGGCCCTGGGCGTCGGTGTCACGGGCGACGGTGCCGGACTTCGTCCAGGCGGTGAGGGCGCGGTCGTTGAAGCCGGGGTCCTTGACCGGGGCGCCCTCGCCCCAGCGCGGGTCGCGGGCCTCGGGGGCGGCGGCCGTCGGGTACAGGACGTACGGCTGCCCGGCGGTGGCGGTCAGGCTGATCCGGCCGCGGCTGGGCGTGACCGTGCCGGTCTTGACCCGGCCGTTGTCGGTGAGCCGGTACACGGTGTAGGAGCCGGTGCCGGGGACGGCCCAACTCGTCTTCCCGCCGGTCTTGTTGTAGTGGTAGAGCTTCTTGCCGCCGTCCCACGGGAGCAGGTAGTCCTCGCCGTCGAGGACCTTGCGGCCGTTCTCGTAGAAGGCGCGGCGACCGTTCTCGACGGCGCCGCGGACGCCGCCGGTGAAGGCGAGTTCGTTGCCCTCCCAGCGGGTGATGCGCTGCTGCTGGAGGTACTTGGCGGGCAGGTTCTTCTGCCAGATGTTGGCGTAGAAACGGTTCCAGTCGGTCTCGCCGGTCCAGCCCTCGAAGTCCTCCAGGGCGGTCTGGCCGAGGACCGGGTGGTTGTTCCAGACGTCCTTCTCGCCGTTGCGGATGAAGCGGACGATCTGGGAGTTGAGGCCCTTGTTCGTCGCGCCGCCGTAGTTCAGGTCGTTGGCCCAGTGGGACCACAGGGAGGCGCGCTCGAACTTCTCGGACCACTCGGTGGCGACGTTCCAGCCCTGGCCCTGCACGGCCTGCAGCGTCTTGTCGGCGATCCAGCCGTGCGTGTAGTAGACGTCGATGTACAGGGTGCTGAGGTTGGGGTCGGTCTCGTCGCGCAGCTGCTTGAAACGGCGGGCCAGGTCACCGCTGTTGATGTCGCGGCGCTGGTCGATGTAGTAGCTCTGATTGAGCCAGTTCCAGCCGGGCTTGGACTTGTCGACGAGGGTCTCGCTGAAGTTCTTCGCCTCGGGGTACGACTCGGTGGCGTTGACGTGCACGCCGAACGTGGAGCCCCACTTCTTGCCCTCCTTCAGGAGGGTGTTGAGGTCGGTGAGGCCGCCGGCCCGCTTGTTGTAGTTGCCGCCGTAGTCGGGGTGGGCGGAGTCATGGCCCTCGGAGCCGTACCCCTTGAGCAGGGTGAACTGGCCGAGCCCGTCGGTCGCGAGGGAGACCCGCTTGACGTCGTCGAGGGTGCGCAGGAAGGGGTGGGTCGCGTTGGACGCGAAGTTGAACGGGATGTGGGCGATCACCCGGTCCGGGGTCTGCTCGCCGCCCGGGGCTTTGATCCCGATGGCGGGGAAGGCGAGCGCGCCGTCCTGCCAGTCCGTCTTCCCGTCGGCGTTGGCGTCGGGCGTGACGACGACCTTGGCCCAGGGGAGGTTCTCGCCGCTCTCGGGCTGGGTCGCGCCGGCGCCGCGGTAGGTCCACTGGCCGGACCAGACGCCGACGCGGGTCTCGGTCGCGCTCTTGCGGGCCTGGTGCCAGAAGCGCGCGCCGTCGCGGGCGCTCGCGCCGGAGGGCTTGTCGTAGCTGGAGTTCGACTCGACGGCGGCGGCGAGGGAGCCGGTGTTGACGATCGCGTAGCTCGCGCCGACGGGGGCGGCCTCGGGCGCGGTCGCGCCGGTGATCTCGGCGAAGACGTCGGCGGTCCGGGTGGAGTCCGGGTCGAGCCGGGTGAAGGCGGTCTTCGCGCCGGTGTCGGCGGAGCCGACGGAGACCAGGTCGTGGCCGGGGATGTCGATCGTGCCGACCCGCAGGGCCTCGGTGTCGCGGACGGCGGTGACCTTGAACGTGGCGGCCCGGCCGCTGACGCTCAGGCGCGCGTCGATCTCGACGCCGGGCAGGTCGGGGAAGACGAGGGTGTAGGCGGCGGAGGACGCGGTGAGGACGGGCGCGCCCTTGGTCTGCACGGCGTAGGAGGCGCCGTTCAGGACGACCCGGGTGACCGGGGCGGTGCTGCCGAGGAGCCGGGCGCCGGTGCCGCGGTCGGTGTACGACAGGACCCGGGGGAAGTCCTCGGCGACGGAGACGGTGAGCAGGTCGGAGGCGATGGCGGCACTGCCGTCCTGGGCGGCGGGGTCCTGGGCGAGGGCGGGCCCGGCCAGGGCGAAAACGGCGGAGGAGGCGGCGGCGAGCGCGCAGGCCGCACGGATTCTTCGCGACTTGGGGAGGGACATGGCCACTAGTTGGCCCCTCTGACAGGGCACCGTCAACGCGATCGCGCCCCGCGGGCCCCGCCAGTCCAACAACCCCCTCCGGTTAGTCCAAGTGACGACCGGAGAGGGTTGGTTGAAGGTGACCTCAGAGGTGCCGTGGCGCGGCCTTCGGGTCAGCAGCCGCCGCAGTTGTAGAAGGTCACGTCCCAGTGGTTGCCCTCGTCGGCGTAGACGTTGCCGGCGCCGGACCTCCACTGCGGGGCGCCGTCGCCGCGCAGGCCGATGTAGGTGAAGGTGTTCCGGATGTAGTTGCCGACGCACGTGTACTTGCTGAAGTCGAGCTTGTAGCCGTTCCAGTGCGAGTACGTGCCGCCCGCGTGGCCGGTCTCGGTGCCGCCCGTGATGTTCAGGGCGCAGCCGCTGGCGCTCTTGAGGGTCTGGGCGCCCTTGGCGGTGGCGAGGTTGAGCTGCTCGAAGGACGTACAGCTGGGGTTGTTCCGGTCGGAGCAGCCGCCGGACGAGGACCAGGTGATTCCGGAGGAGCGGAACATCGAGGTCGCGGTGGCGTGGCTGATCTTGGTGACGGCGTGGGCGTCGGTGGCGGTGGACAGGACGCCGAAGCCTGGGGCGAAGAGGGCGCCGAGGACCAGCGCGAGGGCGGTCAGGACGGAGCGGTACTTCATCGGGGTGCCTCCTGCGATTGACCGTGTCGATGGGGGACGGCTGTGCAGGTGGTGCTCGTGCTCGTCGCGCAGGGAGATGGTGCCGCAGCGCTACGCGCGTCCGCCAGAGGGCCTGGATGCCGGTCGGGTGTCGGCTCGGGGCCGTCCGGGTGACGTTCGGATCCAGATGTTGAAAGTTGAACGGAATAGGTCTATGGTCGATCTCGTTGAAGCTTCAACAAGACCCGATCCAGGGAATCCGATCAAGGAGAACGTCATGGGCCTGTTCAACCGCAAGAGCACCGACACCGCCGTCGCGACCGCCGTCGCCACCCTTCCGGTCGACCCGGCCCTGGCCGCGCTGACCGGCGAGTACAGCATCGACCCGGCCCACAGCAGCATCGGCTTCACCGTCCGCCACGCCATGGTCACCAACGTCCGCGGCACCTTCGGCGAGCACGAGGGCACGCTGACGCTGGACGGCGCCGACCCGGCCGCCTCCTCCGCCGCCATCGACGTCAAGATCGCCTCGATCGACACCGGCATCGCGGACCGCGACGGTCACCTGCGCAGCGGCGACTTCTTCGACGCCGAGCAGTTCCCGGTCATGCGCTTCCGCTCCACGGAGGCGGCGCAGCTCGGCGGCGACAAGTACCGCATCACCGGTGAGCTCACCATCAAGGACGTGACCAAGCCGCTCGCCATCGACCTGGAGTTCAACGGCACGGCGACGGACCCGTACGGCAACGAGCGCGTCGGCTTCGAGGGCTCGGCCGAGATCCTGCGCTCCGAGTGGGGCCTGACCTGGAACGCGGCCCTGGAGACCGGCGGCGTGATGGTCAGCGACAAGGTCAAGCTGAACTTCGACATCTCCGCGATCAAGAACGCCGCCTGATCGGACTGACCTGATCGCAGTCCCTCCTGCGACACGAGCGCGCCCGCCCTCCGCGACGAAGCGGAAGGCGGGCGCTCGGCGTTTCGCTCGGGCTTTTCCTCGGGCTTTTCCTCGGGCCTTTCCCTCGGGCCTTTCCCTCGGGCTCTTCCACAGCCCCCGGGGCGTTGTCAGTGCCCCCTGCCACCATCGCGGGCATGGAACTGCGCATCGACAGCAGCGTGTTGACCGACGCCGTGGCCTGGGCCGCCCGCGTACTGCCCGTCCGCTCCCCCGTGCCCGTGCTCGGCGGGCTGCTCCTGGAGGCCGAGGGCGAGGGGCTGCGCGTCTCGGGCCTCGACCACGAGGCGTCGGCGCGGACCGAGGCCGCCGCGGACGTCGCCGTACCGGGGCGGGCGCTGGTCCTCGGGAGACGGCTGCTCGACATCTGCAAGGTGCTGCCCCGGGGGCCGGTGGAGCTGGCCGTGGAGGGCGCCCGGCTCGCCGTGACCGGCGGGGACGCGCGCTTCGGGCTCTCGCTGCTGCCGCTCGACGACTACCCGGCGCAGCCCGCCCTGCCGGAGCACCGCGGGGTCGTGGACGCGGACGCGTTCGCGGCGGCCGTGGCGCAGGTGGCGGTGGCCGCGGGGCGGGACGAGTCGCTGCCCGTACTGACCGGGATACGGCTCGCCCTCGACGGCGAGGTCATGACGCTGGCGGCGACGGACCGCTACCGCTACGCGCTGCGCACCCTGGAGTGGAAGCCGGAGTCCGGGGCGGAGCGGACGGCGGACGTGGTCGCCCCCGCGCGCCGGCTCACAGAGATCGCCCGGTCCCTGGCCGGAGCGGGCCCGGTCCGGCTCTCCCTGGACGCCGGCTCGGCCGGTTTCGAGAGCGGCCGGATGCGCACGACGACCCGGCTGCTCGACGGCCGGCTCCCCCGCCACGACAAGCTCTTCGCCCTCGGCGAGCCCGTCTCCGCCACGACGGAGCGCGCCGCGCTGCTGGAGGCCGTGAAGCGGGTCGCCGTGGTGGCCGACGGCGGCAGCCCGCTCCAGCTGGAGTTCACCCGCGACTCCCTGAACCTCCGCGCCGGCTACGAGGACGACATAGCCTCCCAGCGCCTGCCCGCCACGCTCACGAGCGCGGAGCCGATGACGGTCGCCTTCAACCCCGCCTACCTCCAGGACGCCCTGACCTCCTTCGACACCCCGGAGATCCACTTCCACCTCCTGGGCCCCGGCCAACGCGCCCTGATCACGGACGCCACGGCCCCGACCCACCACCACCTGCTGATGTCGGTGAAACCCCCGCTGGTCTGACCGCCGGTCCGGCCGTCGGCCTGACCGTCGGCCTAGAACCCGCCCCCGCCGAAGTCGCCGCCGCCGCCGAAGTCCCCGCCGCCGAAGCCGCCGCCGTCGCCGCCGCCGAAGTCGCCGGAGCTGAAGTCGCCGCCGGAGACGTCGCCGCCCTCGAAGTCGCTGCCGCCGTACTCGGAGGCGTAGGCGGGGGTGGAGAGCATCGAGCCGAGCATGGTGCCCACCAGGAGGCCGGGGAGGAGGCCGCCGCCGAAGTAGCCGCCGGCCCAGGGGCCGTAGGCGGGGCCGGCCTCCCAGTACGGGCGGCGGCCGTTGGCGGTGTCGACGGTGCGGGCCTCGGGGTCCTGGCCGGTGTCGAGGCGGGCCGCGTCGGCGGCGCAGACCGGGACCTCGCGCTCGGCGCCGCCGACCGGGGTCCAGGTCCGGTCCGCTACGGCAGGGCCGTGGCGCGGGTCGAAGAAGCACGGCGGACGGCGCTCCGGCACCGGCCGGTTCTCCCGGCGGGCGCCGAGCACGGCCAGCGACCAGCGGCCGTCCTCCAGCTGCTGGGTCACCTCGCGCACATCGTGCGGATGCCGGGCCGAGCCCATCAGCGACTTCGCCCGGTCGTACGCGTCGAGGGAGCGCTCGTAGTCGCCGCGCATCGCCTCGGTGGCGTTCTTCTCGGCCGGGTGGAAGTCGAGCCGTTCGAGCTCCTCGCCGAAGGAGGTGATGTCCTCGTCGACGACGACCCGGAGCTTGTCCAGGGCCTCGCGCTCCTCTTCCTCCTTGCGCCGCCGGTTGCGCCGGACGACCGCGTACGCGCCCGCGCCGCCGGCGACCAGGACCGCGCCGAGGGTGACCAGGCCGCCCACGGGGACGCCGTCCGAATCGGAGGCAGAGCCGCCGCTCCAGGAGGCGGGGGCTGAGCCGCCGACCGTCGGCAGGGCCTGGTCGACGAAGTTGTTCAGCTCGGTATTGGCGTCCACCCCGGGCTGGTCGACCGCGGTCACCAGGTTCTGTACCGCGTCGCGCGACATCACCGAGCGGTCGGCGCCCGCGTCGAAGGCGTCGCCGAGCCGGACCGCGTAGAGCCCGGTCACCCCGGTCTGGGTGCGCAGATTGCGCAGCAGGTTCTGCTCGGGGAACTCGGAGGTGTCCGGGAGGACGGCGACGAAGACCGGCTTGTCGGCGTTCTCGATCTTCTGCGCGAGCGCATCGGCCTGGGCCGCGGAGAGCTGGTCGGCCGCGTCCGGGTGGACGTAGACCGGGCCCTGTTTCAGGGCCGCGGCCGCGTCCTGGATGCCTGTGGCCCTGGCGCCCGCACCGGGCGCCAGGAGCACGAGCAGCAGCAGGGCAAGGCCCGCCAGGGCCGCCGACACGGATACCCACCTCATCCTCATACCCCCGGATTACCCGATATGGGGTACTTCAGACATTCGGCAGGAAAGACCGCGCCGCCGTCCCGTACGTCAGCCCGCCATCGCCCTCGTCGTCAGCCCCCAGCCGTACGGGAACTGCGCGTCGTACGGGCTCCGGTCCGCGGTCAGCGGGAGCTGGTCGGCCGACTTCGGCCAGCTCACCGGGAGCCGGCCGGTGAAGCCCCGGCGGCCGTAGAGCACGTCCGCGACCCCGTCGCCCTCGCTGCCCGGCAGCCAGGAGGCGACCAGGGCGTCGATCTCCCCGAGCCGGTCGCCGATGAGCTGCGGGCGGCCGGAGACGACCAGGACCGCGCACTTCATGGCCGCGCACACCCGGTCCACCGCCTGCTTGTCCGCGTCCGAGAGCTCCAGGTCGTGACCCTGGACGCCGACGTCGCCCCTGCCCTCCGCGTACGGGACCTCTCCGACGACGACCACGCCCACGTCGTGGCCCGTGGTGGGCGCGGAGGCGTCCTCGGAGTAGGTCACCTGGTCGCCCGGGGCCGCGTTGCGGATGCCCTGCAGGATGGTGGTGCCGGGGAGCGACCGGCCCGAGGCGCCCTGCCAGCCGATGGTCCAGCCGCCCGACTGGTTGGCGACGTCATCGGCGTTGGACCCGGCCACGTACACCCGCTGCCCGGTGCGCAGCGGCAGCACCCGCCCGCTGTTCTTCAGCAGCACCTGGGACCGGCCGACGGCCTCGCGGGCGACGGCCCGGTGCGCGGCCGAGCCGACCGAGGCGAGGTTGGCGGTGTCGGCGTACGGCTTCTCGAAGAGGCCGAGCCGGAACTTCTGCTCCAGGATCCGGGAGACGGCGTCGTCGATCCGGGAGAGCGCGATCCGTCCTGCGGCGATCTCGTCCCGGACGATCCGGCCGAACTCCTTGTACGTCAGCGGGGCCATGTTCATGTCGATGCCGGCGTTGACCGCGTTGCGCACATCGCTGACCGCGTCGCCGTCCATCTGGTCGACGGCCTCCCAGTCGCTGACCACGATCCCCCGGAAGCCGATGTCCCGCTTGAGCAGGCCGCCGATCATCTCCTGGTGGGAGTGCATCTTCACCGGCCCGCTGCGCTCGCCGGTGAGTTCGAGCGCGGAGAAGGAGGGCATGACCGCACCCGCGCCGCGCTCGAGCGCCGCGCGGAACGGGGCGAGGTGGAGGGTCTCAAGATCGGCCCGGTCGATCCGGGTGACGCCCTGGTCGATGGTGTACGGGGGCCGGCCGGAGCCGAACGCGGTGCCGCCGTCGCCGATGAAGTGCTTGGCGGTGGCGAGGACCTTGTCGTTGCGGTCGAGGTCCCGGCCGTCGGGCGCGCCCTGGAGGCCGCGGACGGCGACCGCCATCTGCGTGACCAGGTCGGGGCTCTCGCCGAAGGACTCGTAGGTGCGGCCCCAGCGCACGTCGCGCACCACGCACACGCAGGGCGCGAAGTTCCAGGCGATGCCGGTGGCCCGGGCCTCCTTCGCGGTGATCGCGGCGAGCCGCTCGACGAGGGCGGGGTCGCGGGTCGCGCCGAGCCCGATGTTCTGCGGCATGACCGTGGCGCCCTTGACGAAGGCATGGCCGTGCACGGCGTCGGTGGCGAGCAGCAGCGGGATCTGCAGCCTGGTGGCACGTGTGTACCACTGGTATTCGTCCGTCACCTTGCGCCAGCCCGCGGCGTCCTGCGCGGGCTTGTCGTCCGCCTCGCCCTCGTAGATGACCGAGCCGAGGCCGTACGAGGTGATGTCGTCGTGGGCGGCCAGGGTGTTCCGGCCGGCCTGGGTCATCTGCCCGGTCTTCTCGGCGAGGGTCATCCGGCCGAGGAGGTCGGCGACCCGCTGCTTGACCGGCAGGTTCCGGTCGAGGTACGGCAGCTCGTGGGCGTCGACCACGACGAGAGGGTCGGCGGCGGGCCCGGCGGCCCCGGTGACGTCGAGCCCGACGCGGACCGCCTCGGCGGTCTCGGCGGCGCCGTCGCGGACGGTGCGGACCGAGACGGTCCGCACGGCCCCGGGCGCGCTGCCCGCGGGGAACGTGACGCTGCCGGCGCCGGCCCGGTAGTCCCGGCCGGCGGCAGCAGCGGCGGACCCGGCGGCCCGGCGGGCCGGGGCGTCCGTGCTCCAGCGCACGGTCACCGGGCGGCGCAGCGGCCCGTCGGCCTCCAGGGCGAGGGGGACCTGTGCGGTGCCGCCCTCGGACACCGTGGTGACCGGGGGCGCGGTGACCCGTACCGGGCCGGTGGCGGGCTGTGCCGCCGTCGTGGTGGTCGACGCGGTGAGGCAGCCGGTGAGGACGGCGGCGACGGTCGCGCCGGCCGCCGCCGTCCTGGCCCGCGCCGCGCGAGGCGCAACCGTGCGGAACGTATGACTACTACCCATACCGCACATGCTGGGGCGTACCGACCCCGCAGGGCCGGTACGACGCGCTGCGCGATACGACGAGCTACTCGGCCGGGTCGATTCCCGCCCGGAGGAGCCCGTACGTGAACGCGTCCTCGATCGCCTGCCAGGACGCGGCGATCACGTTCTCGCCGACGCCGACCGTCGCCCACTCGGCGTTGCCGTCGCTCGTGGTGATCAGCACCCGGGTGGTCGACTCGGTGCCGTGCCGGCCCTCCAGGATGCGGACCTTGTAGTCCACCAGCTCGAACTTGGCCAGCGGCGGGTAGATCCGCTCCAGGGCCACCCGCATCGCCCGGTCGAGCGCGTTGACCGGGCCGTTGCCCTCGGCGGTGGCGACGATCCGCTCGCCCTTGGCCCACAGCTTCACGGTGGCCTCGTTGGCGTGCGTGCCGTCGGGCCGGTCCTCGACGATCGCGCGCCAGGACTCGGTGCGGAAGTAGCGGCGGGCCCGGCCCTCGGCCTCCGCGCGCAGCAGCAGCTCGAAGGAGGCGTCGGCGGCCTCGTACGTGTAGCCCTTGAGCTCGCGCTCCTTGACCCGCTCGACGACCCGGGCGACCAGCTCGCGGTCGTCACCGATGTCGACGCCCAGCTCCTTGCCCTTGAGCTCGATGGACGCCCGGCCGGCCATGTCGGAGACCAGCATGCGCATGGTGTTGCCGACCAGCTCGGGGTCGATGTGCTGGTAGAGGTCCGGGTCGACCTTGATCGCGGAGGCGTGCAGCCCGGCCTTGTGCGCGAAGGCGGAGACGCCCACGTACGGCTGGTGCGTGGACGGGGTGAGGTTGACGACCTCGGCGATGGCGTGCGAGATCCGGGTCATCTCGGCGAGCGCGCCCCCGGGCAGCACCTTCTTGCCGTACTTGAGCTCCAGGGCGGCGACCACCGGGAACAGGTTCGCGTTGCCGACCCGCTCGCCGTAGCCGTTGGCGGTGCACTGGACGTGCGTCGCGCCGGCGTCGACGGCGGCGAGGGTGTTGGCGACCGCGCAGCCGGTGTCGTCCTGGGCGTGGATGCCGAGCCGGGCGCCGGTGTCGGCGAGCACGGTGGCGACCACGGCCTGGATCTGGGCGGGGAGCATGCCGCCGTTGGTGTCGCACAGGACGACGACGTCGGCCCCGGCCTCGTACGCGGCGCGGACGACGTCCTTGGCGTACTCCGGGTTGGCCTTGTAGCCGTCGAAGAAGTGCTCGCAGTCGACGAAGACCCGGCGGTCCTGGGAGCGCAGGTACGCGACGGTGTCGCGGACCATCTCCAGGTTCTCCTCCAGCGTGGTGCGCAGCGCCAGCTCCACGTGCTTGTCGTGCGACTTGGCGACCAGCGTGACCACCGGCGCGCCGGACGCGACCAACGCCCTGACCTGCGGGTCCTCGGAGGCGTTGCCGCCCGCGCGGCGGGTGGCGCCGAAGGCGACCAGCTGGGCGTGCTTGAAGTCGATCTCCTGCTGGGCGCGGGCGAAGAACTCCGTGTCCCGCGGGTTGGCGCCGGGCCAGCCGCCCTCGATGAAGCCCACGCCGAAGTCGTCCAGGTGCCGGGCGATGGTCAGCTTGTCGGCGACGGTGAGGTTGATGCCTTCGCGCTGCGCGCCGTCGCGCAGCGTGGTGTCGAAGACGTGGAAGCTGTCGTCGACGCGCGAGGTCTCGTCGGTCTCCGTGCTCATGACTGTGTTGGCTCCTGTCGGATGTGGCTCCGGAAGGTATGGATCCACTTGCCCCCATTTTCGCGCGCGGACGTCGCCGGCCGTGGTGGGGCCGGAAAACGAAAAAACCCCTCGCGGGTGCGAGAGGTCTGCGCGCGGGTCTGGGGCACGGTGTCCACTGCCGCGGGGGTAGAGCCACGGTTCAGCGGTCACTGCGGACCGGCGCGCTACTCCATAATCATGGTGGTAGCAAGCACGTCCGCAGTCTGCCACACCCCCACGACGCCCGGGACCGCGATCTCACGATGCGGGCAGGGCCCGCATCGTGAGCGCCGCCGCGGTCAGCCGGCCTTGACCGGCGCGGGCTCGGCGGGCGAAGCCGAGGCCGTGCCCACCCGCGCGAGGTCGATGTCGCGGGTCTCCCGCATCGCCAGGTAGACGATCAGGGAGACGGCCGCGCAGCCCGCGACGTACCAGTAGTAGCCGGACTCGACCCCGGCGTCCTTGAACCAGAGCGCCACGTACTCGGCGGTGCCGCCGAACAGCGCGTTGGCGATCGCGTACGGCAGGGCCACGCCCAGCGCCCGCACGCCGGTCGGGAACAGCTCCGCCTTCACGCAGGCGTTGATCGAGGTGTAGCCGGTGACGACGACCAGGGCGAGCAGGGACAGGCCCAGGGCCGGCCAGAAGGAGCCCGCGTGCTGGAGCATCGTCATGATCGGCACGGTGAGGAACGTGGAGCCGACCGCGAAGGTGATCAGCAGCGGGCGACGGCCGATCCGGTCGGACAGCCGGCCCGCGAGCGGCTGCAGACAGGCGAACACGATCAGCGCGCAGAAGGAGACCAGGGTCGCCGTCTGCTTGGGCAGCCCCGCGGAGTTGGACAGGTACTTCGTCAGATACGTGGTGTACGTGTAGTAGGAGACGGTGCCGCCCATGGTGAGCGCGATGACGAGGAACGCCTCGCGCTTGTGCGCCCACAGCGCCTTCAGGGTGCCGCGCTCGCCCTGCTCGACGCCGGCGTCGGCGGTCTCCTCGTACACCTCCGTCTCCAGCATGTTGCGGCGCAGATAGAAGACGACGGCCGCGCCGAGCGCGCCGACGATGAACGGGATGCGCCAGCCCCAACTGTGCAGCGCCTCGGCGGACATGGTGCGCTGAAGCACGATCTGCAGGCCCAGGCCCACGATCTGACCCGCCGTCATCGACACGTACTGGAAGCTGGAGGCGAAGCCGCGGTGCTGCGGCGCGGACGCCTCGGTGAGGTACGTGGCGCTGGCGGCGTACTCGCCGCCGACGGACAGGCCCTGCAGCAGACGGGCGATCAGCAGCACGGCCGCGCCCCCGTATCCGGCGACGGCGTACGTGGGCGCGATCGCGATCAGCACGGCGGAGGCGGACATCAGGGTGACGGTCAGAGTGAGCGCCGCCTTGCGGCCCTTGCGGTCGCCGACCCGGCCGAGCAGCCAGCCGCCGACCGGCCGCATGAAGAAGCCGACGGCGAAGATGCCGGCGGTGTTCATGAGCTTGGCGGTGTCATTGCCCTCGGGGAAGAACGCCCCCGCGAAGTACGTCGCGAAACTCGCGTACACGAACCAGTCGAACCACTCGACCATGTTGCCGGCCGAACCGACCCAGATCTTCTTCCAGTGCTCTCGTCCCATGGACCGGAACCGTGCCGGACGTGACACGGGCGCAACAAGGGTGTAGCACGCAACGATCGGGAGTACTTGCGTGCCTTACGGTCGCGGGAGCAACTCGGACTCGATGAACTCGCGTACGTGGTCCAGGACTTGCTCGCGCCCGGTGCCGGGGATGCCGACCGCGACGTGCACGCTGAAACCGTCGAGCAATGCGCGCATTCGGGTGGCGAACCGGTCGGGGTCGACGGGGCGGAACTCGCCGCGCGAGACGCCCTCGGCGAGCAGCGCGACCAGGTCACGGTGCCAGGCGCCCTCGATGGCGGCCTGCCGGTGGCGGGCGTCGTCGTCGGCGTTCTGCGACCGGTTCCAGACCTCCAGCCAGAGCGTCCAGTGCGGGTCGCGCGGAGCAGTGGGCACGTACACGTCCACGTACCCGTCGAGCCGCTCGCGCGCCGTGCCGGGCCGGGAGAGCAGTGCGCTGCGCTCGACGCCGAGGCGACCCTCGCTCCACTCCAGGGTCTGCAGCAGCAGCTCGTCCTTGGTGCGGAAGTAGTAGAGCAGGTGCCCGCTGCTCATCCCGACGTCCCGCCCGAGCCCGGCCATGGTCAGCCCTTCGAGCCCACGCTCGGCGATGGTGTCCATGGCGGCGGCGAGGACGTCCTCGCGGGGCGGGGCGGCCTGATGCCGCCGGCGGGGGGCGGTGGGATTCGTGCGGGTCACTCGTACGTTCTACCCGATCGGCTTCGGCGGGGCTTCCCAGCCCCAGTCGGTCATGCGGACACGCAGCTCCCGGACCTCGTCGGGACCGGGCTCGCCGGCCGCGGCTTCTGCGAAGCCTTCGCCGAAGGCGCCGTCGGCGACCAGGGCCAGGTCCTCGGGCGCGAGGACCCCGGCGAGCAGAACCCGAAGCGCGGCGAAGTCGCCGCGGATCTCCCCGTCCCGGTCCATCTCCCGCAACTGCCTGACGACCGCGACGAGTTCGGGCCGCAGCGCCATCCAGCCCCGCGAGGACTCGATCTCGCACTCCACGTGCCCCATGAACCAGCGCACGACGTCGTACGGGACGTGATGGTGCCCCGAGACCGGGTCGACGCACACGGTCGGCTCCCGCCCCGGGTCCTCGTCGGGGACGATCGCGGTCATGACCGTCCGCTGGTCGACGACGTGCTCCAGCTCCAGGTACCAGGCGTCGTCCGGCACGGAGTACATGATCTCCAGCGCATAGGCGCGGCTCGGGTCCTCGATCAGCGGCATGGCCGCAGGCTGTCACACAGCCCGCGGCCATGGCCAAGGGGTTACCGGGCCGGTCAGACCTTCGGCTGCTGCTGCGTGATGCAGTGGATGCCGCCGCCGCCCGCGAAGATCGCCCGGGCGTCGACCAGGGTGACCGTGCGCTCCGGGAAGAGCCGGCGGAAGATGCCGGCCGCGATCTCGTCGTTCGGGTCGTCGAAGCCGCACAGCACCACGCCGCCGTTGCACAGGTAGTGGTTGATGTACGAGTAGTCGACCCAGTCGCCCTCCTCGTCCTTGAGGACGGTGGGGGCGGGGATCTCGACGACCTCCAGGGCGCGGCCCTTGGCGTCGGTCTGGCCGCGCAGGATCTCCACGTACATCTGGGAACGGACGTGGTCCGGGTGGGCCGGGTCCTGCTGGCTGTGCACGACCACGGTGCCCGGCTTCGCGAAGGCCGCGACGATGTCGACGTGGCCCTGGGTGCCGTACATGCCGTAGTCGCCGGCCAGGCCGTGCGGGAGCCATATCGCCTTGGTGGTGCCGAGCTTGGCGTGGATCTCCGCCTCGACCTGCTCGCGGGTCCACTCGGGGTTGCGGCCCGAGCCGAGCTGGACGGTGTCGGTCAGCAGGACCGTGCCCTCGCCGTCGACGTGGATCGCGCCGCCCTCGTTCACCAGCGGCGAGGACAGCACCGGCACCTCGGCCAGATCGGCGACATGGCGGGCGATCTTGGAGTCGTGCTCCCAGCGGGCCCAGTCCTGGGCGCCCCAGCCGTTGAACACCCAGTCCACGGCGGCCAGCCGGCCCTGCTCGTCCTTGACGAACGTCGGGCCGATGTCGCGCATCCACGCGTCGTCCAGCTCGCGCTCCACCAGCTCGACGTCCGGGCCGAGCAGCTCGCGCGCCGACTCGCCCTGGCCGGGGCCGTGCACCACCGTCACCGGCTCGAACCGGCGTACGGCGCGGGCCACGGTCGCCCAGGCGGCGCGGGCCTCGGCCAGTTCCTCGTCGTTGGTGAAGGTGGGGTTGGGGCCGGGCCAGGCCATCCAGGTGCGCTCGTGCGGGGCCCACTCGGGGGGCATGCGGTAGGTCATGGAGAGGTCCTAGGGGATCAGAGGAAGTAGAGGCGGTTGAGGGAGATCGAGTCGGCGGGCTCGGAGCGGATCGGGTCGCCGTCGAGCGACACCAGACCGGTCCGGCCGTCGACGGCGACGGCTCCGATGCGGGAGTTCAGGAGCAGGTCCGCGGGGCCGATGCCGCGGGTGCCGCGGACCGGGACGCGGCGGCGCCGGGTCGGCATCTTGTCCGCGCCGAGGTCGACGGCGGCCTGCGCGACGAACGCCACGGAGATGTCGGCCGGGGTGGCCCCGTGGGCTCCGAACAGCGGTCCGAGGACGAGCGGTTGGCAGGTGTCGGTGGCGGCGTTCGGATCGCCCACGACCCCCCACGCGGGGAAGCCCGACTTGAGCACCAGCTGCGGCTTGGCGCCGAAGTACTCGGGTCGCCAGAGCACGATGTCGGCCATCTTGCCGATCTCGACGGAGCCGACCTCGTGGGCGAGGCCGTGGGCGATGGCGGGGTTGATGGTGAGCTTGGCCATGTAGCGAAGGACGCGTGCGTTGTCGTCGTGCGCGCCGTCGCCGTCCAGCGGGCCGAGCTCGGCCTTCATCTTGCCGGCCATGGCGAAGGTCCGGCGTACGGTCTCGCCGGCCCTTCCCATCCCCTGCGCGTCGGAGGAGGTGATCCCGATCGCGCCGAGGTCGTGCAGGACGTCCTCCGCGCCCATCGTCCCGGCCCGGATCCGG
>NZ_DATCVQ010000679.1:0-7361 GCF_036566765.1 Streptomyces sp. | reverse complement strand
CCCGGCCGACCCCTGCGCCCTCGCGGACGCGCTCGCCGCCGACGGCGTGGCCGTGCACCGCCCCCAGCTGGGCTCCCTGGTCGCCGCCGTGCCCGACGACGCCGAGAGCCGCCACCGGGCGCGCGCCGCCGTCGCCGAGGTCGACGACGAGGCCGTACGCCTGCGGAACGCGGTCAAGGCGCACGACGGCTTCTTCACCACCTTCTTCATCAGCCCGTACTCGCGCTACATCGCGCGCTGGTGCGCCCGCCGGGGCCTGACCCCGAACCAGGTCACCACCGCCTCGCTGCTCACCGCGCTGATCGCGGCCGGCTGCGCCGCGACCGGCGACCGGGCCGGGTACATCGCCGCCGGCGTGCTGCTGCTCGTCTCCTTCGTCCTGGACTGCACCGACGGGCAGCTCGCCCGCTACTCCCTGCAGTACTCGACGATGGGCGCCTGGCTCGACGCCACCTTCGACCGGGCCAAGGAGTACTCCTTCTACGCGGGCCTCGCGCTCGGCGCGGCCCGCAACGGCGACGACGTGTGGGCCCTGGCGCTCGCCTCGATGATCCTGATGACCTGCCGCCATGTCGTGGACTTCTCGTTCAACGAGGCGAACCACGACGCCACCGCCAACACCAGCCCCACCGCGGCGCTCTCCGACCGGCTCGACAGCGTCGGCTGGACGGTCTGGGTCCGCCGCATGATCATTCTGCCGATCGGCGAGCGCTGGGCCATGATCGCCGTCCTCACCGCCGTCACCAGCCCCCGGATCGTCTTCTGGGCGCTGATCATCGGCTGCGCGTTCGGCGCCTGCTACACCACCGCCGGCCGCGTGCTGCGCTCGCTCACCCGCAAGGCCGAGCGCACCGACCGCGCCGCCCAGGCGCTGTACGACCTCACCGACACCGGGCCGCTCGCCCAGCTCGTCGCGCTGAGTCGCCCGGACTTCAAGGCCGCCTGGGTGCCCCCCGCCGTCGCCGCCTTCGGCGCGATCAGCCTGCTGACCGCGGCCCGCGCCGGAGACTTCGGCAGCCTGTACGTCGTCCTCGGCGCCGTGCTGTACGTCATCTGCTCCGGCTACGCCGTCGCCCGGCCCCTCAAGGGCGCCCTCGACTGGCTCGTACCGCCCCTCCTGAGGGCCGCCGAGTACGGCACGATCGCGATCCTCGCCGCCAAGTCCGACTCCGCCCAGGCCCTGCCCGCGGCATTCGGGCTGGTCGCGGCGGTCGCCTACCATCACTACGACACGGTGTACCGCATCCGCGGCGGCACCGGCGCGCCGCCCGCCTGGCTGGTGCGCACCATCGGCGGTCACGAGGGCCGCACGCTCATCGTGACCGTGCTCGCCGCCCTGACGGCGACCGCCGGCGACGACTTCACCCTGGCGCTCACCGCCCTCGCGGCAGCCGTGGCGCTCGTGGTGCTCGTGGAGTCCATCCGCTTCTGGGTGTCGTCCGGAGCACCCGCCGTACACGACGAAGGAGAAACCGCATGATCGGCCTCGTACTGGCAGCCGGTGCTGGACGGCGTCTGCGCCCCTACACCGAAACGCTTCCGAAGGCCCTCGTGCCTGTGGACGGCGAGACGACCGTGCTCGACCTCACCCTCGCGAACTTCGCCGAGGTCGGCCTCACCGAGGTCGCGATCGTTGTCGGCTACCGCAAGGAGGCCGTGTACGCGCGCAAGGACGAGCTGGAGGCGACGTACGGCCTCAAGCTCACGCTGATCGACAACGACAAGGCCGAGGAGTGGAACAACGCCTACTCCCTGTGGTGCGCCCGTGACGTCCTGAAGCAGGGCGTCATCCTCGCCAACGGCGACACCGTGCACCCGGTCTCCGTCGAGAAGACCCTGCTCGCCGCCCGAGGCGACGGCCAGAAGATCATCCTCGCCCTCGACACGGTGAAGCAGCTCGCCGACGAGGAGATGAAGGTCATCACCGCCGACGGCCAGGGCGTGCGGAAGATCACCAAGCTGATGGACCCGGCCACCGCGACCGGCGAGTACATCGGCGTCACCCTGATCGAGCCCGAGGCCGCCGAGGAGCTCGCGGACGCCCTGAAGACCACCTTCGAGCGCGACCCCGACCTCTACTACGAGGACGGCTACCAGGAGCTGGTCAACCGCGGCTTCCAGATCGACGTGGCCCCCATCGGCGAAGTGAAGTGGGTCGAGATCGACAACCACGACGACCTCGCGAAGGGCCGTGAGATCGCGTGCCAGTACTGACCCGGCTCATCCCCTCGCCGGTCGTCGTCGACATCAGCCGGGGCGCGATGGGGGATCTCGCCGGCCTCCTGGCCGACCAGCGGATCTCCGCCTCCGGCAAGCTCGCCTTCGCGATCAGCGGCGGCTCCGGTCAGAAGCTGCGCGAGAAGCTCGCGCCGGCCCTGACCGGCGCGGACTGGTACGAGGTCTGCGACGGCACGATCGACTCCGCGGTCAAGCTCGCCGACGACATCAAGGGCAGCCGGTACGACGCCGTGGTCGGCCTGGGCGGCGGCAAGATCATCGACGTGGCGAAGTACGCCGCGGCGCGGGTCGGCCTGCCCATGGTCGCCGTCGCGACGAACCTGTCGCACGACGGCCTGTGCTCGCCGGTGTCCATCCTGGACAACGACAACGGCCGCGGCTCCTACGGCGTCCCGACCCCCATCGCGATGGTGATCGACCTCGACGTCGTCCGCGACGCCCCGGTCCGCTTCATCCGCTCCGGCATCGGCGACGCGATCTCCAACATCTCGGCGATCGCCGACTGGGAGCTGTCCCACGAGATCACCGGCGAGCCCGTGGACGGCCTGGCCGCCGCCATGGCCCGCACCGCCGGCGAGGCGGTGCTCCGGCACCCCGGCGGGGTCGGCGACGACGAGTTCCTCACCGTCCTGTCCGAGGGCCTGGTCCTCTCCGGCATCGCCATGTCGATCTCCGGCGACTCCCGCCCCTCGTCCGGCGCCTGCCACGAGATCAGCCACGCCTTCGACCTGCTCTACCCCGAGCGCTGCGCCGCGCACGGCGAGCAGGTGGGCCTCGGCGCCGCCTTCGCGATGCACCTGCGCGGGGCCGAGGAGGAGGCCGGCCTGTTCGCCGAGGTGCTCCGCCGGCACGGGCTGCCCGTCCTGCCCGAGGAGATCGGCTTCTCGGTGGACGAGTTCGTCGCCGCCGTCGCGTACGCGCCGCAGACCCGCCCCGGACGCTTCACCATCCTCGAGCACCTCGACCTCACCGACGACCAGATCAGGGACGCGTACGCCGACTATGCCAAGACCATCCGTAGCTGAACTCCGCCCGGTCGTGCACCCGGCGGGTGTGAAGGACCGGCGCAGCGGAGAGCACTGGGGCGGCCGCCTGTACATGCGCGAGATCTCCCTGCGCATCACCCGCCGCCTGGTCACCACCAAGGTCACGCCGAACCAGCTGACCTACGTGATGACCCTGTGCGGCGTCCTCGCGGCCCCCGCCCTGCTCGTGCCGGGCGTCTGGGGCGCCGTCCTCGGCGTCGTCGCCGTCCAGCTCTACCTGCTGCTCGACTGCGTCGACGGCGAGGTTGCCCGCTGGAAGAAGCAGTTCTCGCTGTCCGGGGTGTACCTGGACCGGGTCGGCGCGTACCTGTGCGACGCGGCGGTCCTGGTCGGCTTCGGGCTGCGCGCCGCCGACCTGTGGGGCTCGGGCCGGATCGACTGGCTGTGGGCCTTCCTCGGCACCCTGGCCGCGCTCGGCGCGATCCTGATCAAGGCGGAGACGGACCTCGTCGGCGTCGCCCGGCACCAGGGCGGACTGCCGCCGGTCAAGGAGGCGGCGTCCGAGCCGCGCTCCTCCGGCATGGCGCTGGCCCGCCGGGCCGCCGGCGCCCTGAAGTTCCACCGGCTGATCCTCGGCATCGAGGCGTCCCTGCTGATCCTGGTCCTGGCGATCGTGGACCAGATCCAGGGCGACCTGTACTTCACCCGCCTCGGGGTCGCGGTGCTGGCCGGCATCGCCATGCTCCAGACCGTGCTGCACCTGGTGTCGGTCCTGGCGTCGAGCAGGCTGAAATGAGGACGCCGACCATGAGCAAGCCGCTGAAGCTGGGCGCCGTCGTCATCACCATGGGCAACCGCCCCGACGACCTGCGCGCCCTGCTCGACTCGGTCGCCCGGCAGGACGGCGACCCGATCGACGTGGTCGTGGTCGGCAACGGCGCGCCCGTCACCGGGGTCCCCGAGGGCGTGCGGACGGTCGACCTGCCCGAGAACCTCGGCATCCCCGGCGGCCGCAACGTCGGCATCGAGGCCTTCGGCCCCGGCGGCTCCGACGTCGACGTGCTGCTCTTCCTCGACGACGACGGCACGCTGCCGAACGCCGACACCGCCGAGCTGATCCGCCAGGCCTTCACCGCCGACCCGAAGCTGGGCATCGTCAGCTTCCGGATCGCGGACCCGGAGACCGGGCTCACCCAGCGCCGGCACGTGCCCCGGCTGCGGGCCTCCGACCCGATGCGCTCCTCGCGCGTGACGACCTTCCTCGGCGGCGCCAACGCCGTCCGCACCAAGGTCACGGCCGAGGTCGGCGGGCTGCCGGACGAGTTCTTCTACGCCCACGAGGAGACCGATCTGGCCTGGCGGGCTCTTGACGCCGGCTGGATGATCGACTACCGGTCCGACATGGTGCTGTTCCACCCCACGACGCCGCCCTCCCGGCACGCGTCGTACCACTTCAACGTGGCACGGAACCGGGTCTGGCTGGCGCGGCGGAACCTGCCCGCGCCGCTGATCCCGCTCTACCTCGGCGTCTGGCTGCTGCTGACGCTGGTCAGGCGGCCGTCCGTGGCCGCGCTGAAGGCCTGGTTCGGCGGCTTCAAGGAGGGCTGGACCACTCCCTGCGGTCCCCGTCGTCCCATGAAGTGGCGTACTGTGTGGCGGTTGACGAGACTGGGCCGCCCTCCTGTCATCTGACAGGCTCGGATCTGAGAGCATCGGGTCCACTCGGGTCACGGCCGCGCCGTTTCCCCGGCACCCGACTTGCCGCGCATCTTGAACACGAAAGTTTCAACTTGTGAGTGACACAACCCAAGACGGCGCGATCGCGATGACCGCCCCGCCATCCGCCGACGACGGCCTCTCCCCGGCGGAGCTGGCCGCGAAGTACGGCCTCGCGGTGAGCGGCGCCCGGCCGGGCCTTGCCCAGTACATCCGGCAGCTCTGGGGCCGCCGCCACTTCATCCTGGCGTTCTCCCAGGCGAAGCTGACGGCCCAGTACAGCCAGGCGAAGCTCGGCCAGCTGTGGCAGGTGGTGACGCCGCTGCTCAACGCGCTGGTCTACTACCTGATCTTCGGGCTGATCCTGGAAGCCAGCCGGGGCATCCCCACGGAGGTGTACATCCCCTTCCTGGTGACCGGCGTGTTCGTCTTCACGTTCACCCAGTCGTCCGTCATGGCGGGTGTGCGCGCGATCTCGAACAACCTGGGCCTGGTCCGGGCGCTGCACTTCCCGCGCGCCTCGCTGCCCATCTCGTTCGCGCTCCAGCAGCTCCAGCAGCTGCTGTTCTCGATGATCGTGCTGGTCGCCGTGGCCATCGCCTTCGGCAGCTACCCGTCGCTGAGCTGGCTGCTGATCATCCCGGCGCTGACGCTCCAGTTCGTCTTCAACACCGGCCTGGCGCTGATCATGGCGCGGCTCGGCAGCAAGACGCCCGACCTGGCGCAGCTGATGCCGTTCATCATGCGGACCTGGATGTACGCCTCCGGCGTCATGTTCTCGATCCCCCTGATGCTGAAGGACAAGCCGGCCTGGATCGCCGACCTCCTCATGTACAACCCGGCGGCGGTCTACATGGACCTGGTCCGCTTCGCCCTGATCGACGGATACGGCTCGGAGAACCTGCCGTCGCACGTCTGGATCGCCGGCCTGGCCTGGGCCGTGCTGATCGGCGTCGTCGGCTTCGTGTACTTCTGGAAGGCCGAGGAGAGGTACGGCCGTGGCTGAGAACCTGAACCAGGGGCGGGTCCCCACCGTCATCGCCGACGACGTCCACATCGTCTACCGCGTCAACGGCGGCGCGGGCGGCAAGGGCAGCGCCACCGCGGCGCTCAGCCGGATAATGGGCCGCGGCAAGCGCGAGGACCGGGGCGTCCGCAAGGTGCACGCCGTGCGCGGCGTCTCCTTCACCGCGTACCGCGGCGAGGCGATCGGCCTGATCGGGACCAACGGCTCCGGCAAGTCGACGCTGCTGCGGGCCATCGCCGGCCTGCTGCCGACCGAGAGCGGCAAGGTCTACACCGACGGCCAGCCCTCGCTGCTCGGCGTCAACGCGGCGCTCATGAACGACCTGACCGGTGAGCGGAACGTGATCCTCGGCGGTCTGGCCATGGGCATGTCCAAGGAGGAGGTCAGGGCGCGCTACCAGGGCATCGTCGACTTCTCCGGCATCAACGAGAAGGGCGACTTCATCACCCTGCCGATGCGGACGTACTCCTCCGGTATGGGCGCCCGGCTCCGCTTCTCCATCGCGGCCGCCAAGAACCACGACGTCCTCATGATCGACGAGGCGCTGGCCACCGGCGACAACAAGTTCCGGATCCGCTCCGAGGAGCGCATCCGCGAGCTCCGCAAGGAGGCCGGCACGGTCTTCCTGGTCAGCCACAGCAACAAGTCGATCAGGGACACCTGCGACCGCGTCCTGTGGCTGGAGAAGGGCGAGCTGCTGATGGACGGGCCCGCCGACGAGGTGCTCAAGGCGTACGAGCGCGAGACCGGGAAGTAGCCGGTCCGCGCGGCCGTGTGGCCCCCGCCGGAGCGATCCGGCGGGGGCCACACCCGTGCACGGCCACGCACGGGTGACCTGCTGCACGGTGACGCCATGTCCGGAAAGTTCATGCGGTCAACATCGGGCAGGATGATCCCCATGGCAGCGATCTCGGGGGGAAAGTCCTACCACCACGGCGATCTGCGCAACGCGCTGGTCGACGCCGCGGTCGACCTCGCGGCGGACGGCGGTCCGGAGCGGGTCGTGCTGCGCGAGGCGGCCCGCCGGGTCGGGGTCTCGCCGACCGCCGCCTACCGTCACTTCGACGGGCAGGGGGAGCTGCTCGGCGCGGTCAAGAGCCATGCGCAGAGCGCGCTCGCCGAGGCGATGGAGCACGCCGTGGGCCGGGCCCCCGGCTCCGACGACCCGGTGCTCGCGGCCGAGCGCCGGCTCGCGGCCCTGGTCCGCGGCTACGTCTCCTTCGCGCTCGCCGAGCCCGGTCTGTACCGCGCCGCCTTCTGCACCCCGCGCCCGCCGTGCGGCATGGGGTGGCTGCCCGGGGCCGCGGAGCCGGCCGTGGAGCCCGAGGTGCGGGCGTTCACTCTGCTCACCGAGGCGCTGGCGGCCCTGGCGGCGGCCGGCCCGGCGCCCCGGC
>NZ_DATCVQ010000678.1:0-4495 GCF_036566765.1 Streptomyces sp. | reverse complement strand
GCCGCAGGCGCGGGCTGCGGCGCGGGGGCCGGGGCGGCATGTGGCGGTGCGGTGGGCGGTCGCGGGGGGCGGTCCTGGGGTACGGGGGCCGTGGCCGGGGGCGGGGCGTGCTGCGCGTCGGTGTTCATCCGCGTCCCCCCGCTGTCGTTCACGTACTCGTACGCGTGCTCGTACCGCCTGGCAATGCCCGCCACTCTACGGGCTGTTCCCGCGCCTGCGGGACCCCGGGGGATCTGACCGGATCATCCCACTACCCCGGTGTAGACCTCTCTGGCAAGCTCGGTCCATGACTCCCCGCGCCGCCGACCGCGCCCGGTACGACCGGGCCACCTCTCACCTCGACGCGCCCGTGGCGATCGTCGATCTGGAGGCGTTCGACGCCAACGCCGACGACCTGGTGCGGCGGGCCGCGAGGAAGCCGATCCGGGTGGCGAGCAAGTCGGTGCGGTGCCGGGCGCTCCTGGAGCGGGTCCTGGCCCGGGAGGGCTTCGCCGGGATCATGTCGTTCACGCTCGACGAGTCGCTGTGGCTCGCGCGTGCCGGCTTCGAGGACGTCCTCCTCGCCTACCCCTCCGCCGACCGCGCCGGCTTCGCCGCCCTCGCCGGGGACGAGAAGCTCGCCGCCGCCGTGACCGTGATGATCGACGACCCGGCCCAGCTGGAGCTGATCGACCACGCCCGCAACGGCGGCGCCGAGGAGATCCGGGTCTGTCTGGAGCTGGACACCTCCCTGTGGCTGCTGGGCGGGCGCGTACGCATCGGCGCCCGCCGCTCGCCCCTGCGCGAACCCGCACAGCTCGCCGAGCTGGCCCGCTCGGTCGCCCGCCGGCCGGGCTTCCGTCTCGTCGGGCTGATGGCGTACGAGGGCCACGTCGCGGGCGTCGGCGACGCCCTCGGCGGCCGGCCGCTGCGCTCTCGGGCGATCCGGCTCATGCAGACCGCCGCGCGCAAGGAACTCGCCGCCCGGCGCGCAGCCGTCGTCCGTGCGGTGCGCGCGGTCGCCCCGGACCTGGAGTTCGTGAACGGCGGCGGCACCGGCAGCGTCCAGCACACCGCCGCCGAGGAGGCCGTGACCGAGATCGCGGCCGGCTCGGGCCTGTACGTGCCGCGGCTCTTCGACGACTACACCTCGTTCGACGGCCGTCCGGCCGCGCTGTTCGCCCAGCCCGTGGTGCGCCGTCCCGGCGTGGGCGTGGTGACCGTGCTCGGCGGCGGCTACCCGGCCTCCGGTGCCCCGGGCCGGGACCGGCTGCCCGTCCCGTACCTGCCGGAGGGACTGCGCTACGACCCGCGGGAGGGGCCGGGCGAGGTGCAGACGCCGCTGCTCGGATCCGCCGCCGACGACCTGCTGATCGGCGACAAGGTGTGGTTCCGGCACGCGAAGGCCGGTGAACTGTGCGAGCGCTTCGACCGGCTGCACCTCGTCGAGGGCGATCGGATCACGGCGTCCGTGCCCACGTACCGCGGCGAGGGGCAGACCTTCCTCTGAGCCCGCCCCACCCCGCTACCCCACCGCCTTGATCCCCGCCGCGATCTCGTCCATCAGCGACAGCGCCGGCCCCTTCGGGCCCGCCTCGAACACGAAGCGGACGACGACCGGGGACTGGCTGCCCACCGGGGACGGGAAGACCACGGACTGGACGATGCCGCCCGGGCCCGCGCCCGTGACGACGCGCCAGCGGACCAGGTAGCCGTCGCGGCCGGCCACGACCGTGGGCTTCGAGGCGAGGACCACGTGCGAACGGACGCCGCCGTAGGGGTTGTTGCCGAGGATGTCCTCGCCGTACGCCTGCTCCACGGCCTCGGCGATGTCGGCCTTGGCGAGCGCCTCCGGCGTGGCGGCGCCGGTGCTGGAGGGGGTACGGGAGGTGACGACGCCGCGCTTGCAGGACTCGCCGACGTCGCCGGGGCACTGGTAGTCGCCGACCGTGTTGACGGTGACCACGTCGTCGACGGTGCTCTCGGGCTTCTCCCAGCCGGCGACGATCGGCAGGGAGATGCCGTTGAGCTGGTCGACGACCACGGTCGGATCGCCGCTCGGGCTGGCCTCCCCCACCGGGTCGTCGCTCGGCTGCGCAGTGGCGGAATTGCTCGGCCCGGCGACCGGCGGCGCCGGCTCCTCGTCCTTGCCGGACACGACGACCGCGACGATCACGGCCACGGCGACGGCCACGACCGCCGCCGCCCCGCCCAGGACCATCCCGCGCCGCGACCCCCCGGCCGCCGGCGGCACGACGACCGCCGTGGGGCCGGCGGGCGTGTACCCGCCGCCCCCGGCGGCCCTCGTGTGCCCGCTCCACGCGCTGCCGTCCCACCACCGCTCGGTCCCGGGCATCCCCGGGTCCGGGTACCAGCCCGCAGGCGTGTTCATGCTCATCCGGCCAGCCTAGAGGGCGGGTTCGGCGGGCCGGAACGGAGCCCTCCCCCGGCTACAGCGGGGTCACGTACGCGCCGGAGATCCCGCCGTCCACGAGGAAGTCCGCGGCGTTCACGAACGAGGAGTCGTCGCTGGCGAGGAAGGCGACCGCCGCCGCGATCTCCTCGGCCTCGGCGAACCGCCCCACCGGGATGTGCACAAGACGGCGCGCGGCCCGCTCCGGGTCCTTGGCGAACAGCTCCCGCAGCAGCGGGGTGTTCACCGGCCCCGGGCAGAGCGCGTTGACGCGGATGCCCTCGCGGGCGAACTGGACTCCCAGCTCCCGGGACATCGCGAGCACGCCGCCCTTGGAGGCGGTGTACGAGATCTGCGAGGTCGCCGCGCCCATGCGCGCCACGAAGGACGCGGTGTTGATGATGGAGCCCTTGCCCTGCTGCCGCATGTACGGGATGGCCGCCTTGCAGCACAGGTACACGGAGGTGAGGTTGACCTCCTGGACCCGCTTCCACGCCTCCAGGCCGGTCTCCAGGATGGAGTCGTCGTCCGGCGGCGAGATGCCGGCGTTGTTGAAGGCGATGTCGACGGAGCCGTAGGTGTCGTACGCGGTCTTGAAGAGCGCCTCGACCTCCTCCGGGTCGGTGACGTCGACCTTCACGAACGTGCCGCCGACGGCCTCCGCGGCCGCCTTGCCCGCGGTCTCGTCGATGTCGCCGCAGACGACGTTCGCACCCTCGGAGGCGAACCGGCGGGCGGTCGCGAGGCCGATCCCGCTGCCGGCTCCGGTGATGACGGCGGTGCGGCCGACGAGGCGGCGGCAGATGGCGGGGGTCTGGGGGGAACCCCCGGGAGATGTCACAGTCTCGGTCATGGGTGCTCATGCCTCCGTGCTGATGAAGACGTTCTTGGTCTCGGTGAAAGCGGTGAGGGCGTCGGGGCCGAGCTCACGGCCGAGGCCGGACTGCTTGTAGCCGCCGAAGGGGGTCCAGTAGCGCACGCTGGAGTGGGAGTTGACGGACAGGTTGCCCGCGCGGACGGCCCGGGAGGCGCGCAGGGCGCGGCCCACGTCCCGGGTCCAGATCGAGCCGGACAGGCCGTACGGCGTGGCGTTGGCGAGCCGGATCGCGTCCTCCTCCTCCTCGAAGGGGAGGACGACGGCCACCGGCCCGAAGATCTCCTCCACCGCGCAGGGCGCGTCCTCGGCGACGTCGGTGAGGACGGTCGGCGGGAACCAGAAGCCGGGGCCCTCGGGGGCCTTGCCGCGGATGCCGGGCAGGGAGTCGGGGACGTACGCGCGGACGCGGTCGAGCTGGGCCCGGGAGATCAGCGGGCCCATCTGGGTCCGCTCGTCGGCCGGGTCGCCGACGACGATCTCCTCGATCGCCGGGGTGAGCAGCTCCATGAAGCGGTCGTACACGCTCCGCTGGACCAGGATGCGGGTGCGAGCGCAGCAGTCCTGGCCGCTGTTGTCCAGGAAGGACATGGGGGCGGCGGCCGCCGCCGCCTCGACGTCCGCGTCGGCGAAGACGATGTTGGGGCTCTTGCCGCCGAGTTCGAGGGTCACCCGCTTCACCTGGTCGGCGCACTTGGCCATGATCGACTTTCCGACCTTCGTCGAGCCGGTGAAGACGATCTTGGCGACGCCGGGGTGGACGACGAGCGCGTCGCCGGCGACCGCGCCCTCGCCGGGCAGGACCTGGAAGAGCCCCTCCGGGAGTCCGGCCTCCAGGGCGAGCTCGGCAAGCCGCAGGGCGGTGAGCGGGGTGGTCTCGGCCGGCTTGAGGAGGACGGCGTTGCCGGCGGCGAGGGCCGGGGCGGTGGCCCAGGCGGCGATGGGCATGGGGAAGTTCCAGGGCGCGATCACGCCGACGACGCCCAGGGGTTCGAGCACGGTGACGTCGAGGCCGCCGGGCACCGGGATCTGCCGGCCGCTCAGCCGCTCCACTCCCCCGGCGGCGAAGTCGAGCAGGTCGCGGACGTTGCCCGCCTCCCAGCGGGCGTTGCCGATGGTGTGGCCGGCCTCGCGCACCTCCAGGAGGGCGAGTTCCTCGATGTGGTCGTCGACGACGGCGGCGAAGCGGCGCAGCAGCCGGGCCCGGTCGGCGGGGGCCGCGGCCGCCC
>NZ_DATCVQ010000677.1:0-14785 GCF_036566765.1 Streptomyces sp. | reverse complement strand
CGTGACGGCGCCGCCGGTCGGCGCGGGCGCGGCCTCGGGCTCGCTCCACGCGGCGGCGTGCTCGGCGTGGTGGTCGCTCACGGCTGGGACTCCTCGGCGGGTACGGACGGACTGGCGGAACGCTTCAGGGGCAGCACGACGGGCTGCACGGCGGGCAGGTCGGGCGGCGCGATCTCGACGGGCGAGGCCTCGACCAGCCGCACGCCGCGCACATACGGCCGCGCGACGGGCGCCACGGGCTCCCCGACGTCGACCCGCACGATCCGAGCCCCCCGCTTCACCCCGCCATCGCCGGCCCCTGCCTCGGGGGTGGGTACGTCGGCGGCAGGCGCCGAACCGACGGCGCTGCCGTCCAGGCCGTCGGCCGCGTCCTCACCGGCTCCCTCCTCGGAGACCCGCACGTCGACGGCATCGGCGGCAGACGCAGGCACCGAAGCTCCGGCGCTCTCGCCCGGGCCCGTGGGCTCCGCCTCGGCGGTGAGCGCCTCCCGGTGCTCCGCGTCGGTCGCGCCTCGCGGCTGCGGGACCTCGCCCAGGTCGCAGTCCTGCGCCTCCGGCGCCGTCACGTCGACTCCGCGCGGTCCGCCGCCATGCCGGCCGCGTCGAGGAGGGCCGTGCCGACTATCAGGTCGGCGCCGCCGAATTCGGGGTCGTCGAGCTGGGCGCCGTCGTCGACGGCGAAGAGGAGGCGTTCCTCGCCCTGGCGGTAGGCGGTGCCGACCGGGGGGCTCGCCGCGTGGACGGCGAGGAGGGCGACCAGGTACGGGAGCTCGGGGTCGCGGCGGCGGGCGTCGGCGAGGAGGCCGGAGAGGCGGCGCGGGGCGTCGTGCTCCAGGTCGAGCAGCTCCATCGCGCTCGCCAGCTGCTCCTCGCTGAAGCGGCTGTCGTCAGGCGTGGCGATCAGGTCCGGCTCGGGCATCTCCGCACCCAGGTGCTCCCGCTCCACGGGCGGGGTGAGCAGCATGTCCACCAGGTCCGCGACCCGTACCGACACGGGTGTGCGCAGCCCCGTGCCGCGGGCGAAGAACGCGTCGGTGACGCGCGTCGCCTGCTCGACCGGGAGCGGCAGGATCGGCGCGACCAGCTGGCCGTACAGGTCGATGCCGGTGTACGCCGTGGGCGTCGCGAACGCCTGCCGGTCCTGCTCCGCGCGGAACAGCGGCCCGGCCTCGAGGAGCCGGGACTGCAGCTGGGTGTGCCGGCGGATGCAGTCCTTGACGATGTCGACGAGCTCGGCCGCGCGCCGCTTGTGCTCGGCCGTCTTCGCGTCGGACGTGGCCTCCGCCTCGTCGCGCGCCTTGCGGATGTTCGTCAGGATCGCGTTCTCGTGGCGGTAGCGGTCGGCCACGTGGTCCAGCGCCTCGGCGATCATGTCCGGCACCGCGTTGAGCCAGTCGACCGCGCGCACGTTCCGCCGGGTCGCCTCCAGCGTCCTGCGGAGCGTCTCGGCGTACTGCACCGTCCGGTAGCGCGCCTGCTCGGCCGCGAGCTGGGCGTCGGCGAGCCGGCCCCGGTTGATCAGGACCTCCAGCTTGACCTCGGCGGCGATCTGCGCGCTGGTGACGTCCGTGTCGAGCGCGCCGACGAGGACGTTGACCGCCTCGTCCGTCGTGCGCAGGTACACCCCGCCCCCGTAGCCGGGGACCTCCTCGATGAGCTTGAAGTCGTAGTCCCGCCGGACGTACACCCCGTCGGTGCCGAACGTGCCGTACACGGCGCGGAAGCCGCGGTCGACGCTGCCGACGTTGATCAGGTTCTCCAGGACCCAGCGGGCCACCCGCTCGTGCTCGGCGGCGGGCCGCTCCGGGGCCTGCGCGGCGACGCGCGGCAGCAGCCGGGCGACGATCTGCTCGTGGTCGGCGCCCGTGTCGAAGTCCATGTTGAGCGTGACGAGGTCGATCGCGGAGAGCGCGACCTCCGCCATCGCGTACACCGAGTACTCACCGGCGAGATTCGCCTTGCGCGCGTCGAGGTCGTGCAGCGGCGCGGTGCACGCGAGCGCGCGCAGCCGCCGCGCCAGCCCTTCGTCGGCGGCCGGGCCCTGAGCGGGTCGCGGCCCCGCGCTGAGCTGGGGCGGAACGAAGTCCGTCGAGGCAGGCGATGTCACGGTGGACAGATTAGGTCCTCGCAGTGACAACGGTCGAAACGGCGCAGATACGACCGGCCGTGCCAACGGGCCCGCGACGCCCTGGACGTGACCGGTGTCACGCCCCGTCCGGTCCGGGACCCTCCACCGAGCGGGCGTAGACCTCGACCATGCCGTCCCGGGAGTCGTCCAGGTAGCGCGCGAGCAGCCGTTCCGCCGTCGCCCGCTCCCCCGCCGCGAGCGCGTCCAGAATCTCCCGGTTTCGTACGAGATAGGGCTCGTGGAGTCCGCGCGGGTCGGCCACGACGTGGAAGGCGAGCCTGAGTTCGGCGAGCACTCCGCGCATCAGCTCGTCCGTGCGGGCGCTGCCGGCCAGGGCGACGAGTTCGCGATGGAAGTGGATGTTGGCGGTGGAGACGCCGGTCCAGTCCCTGGACCTGGCCGCCTTCTCGCCCTCCGCGACCGCGTCGGCGAGCCCGTCGAGCGCGTACGGCGGCCTGCCGAGGCCGTGCACGACGGCGCACTCGACGAGCCGCCGGGTGCGGTAGATGTCGGCGACGTCGTCCACGGCGAGGACCCGGACGAACACGCCCCGGTTCAGCTGATGGACGAGCAGCCGCTCGTGCGTGAGCAGCCGGAACGCCTCGCGCAGGGTGTTGCGGGACACCCCGAGCGCGCCGCCGATGCTCTCCTCGGAGAGCCGCGCGCCGGGTGGGAAGAAGCCCTCGGCGATCCGGGTGCGCAGGATGTCGGCGACCCGCTCGGCCGTGCTCGTACGCCCGAGCAGCGCCCGGTCGCCGGCCAGCTCGTCGGCCCGGTCGTCGGCCCGCGCGTCCGCCCGTTCACCGCCCCGTCCGTCGATTCCGCCCACTGTGCCCGCCTCTCCGCCCTCTGGCGTCGTCCGCCGCCGAGTCAACCGCAGAAACGAGGACGGGACAACACACCTCTTGTCGGATCGTTGAACAATCCTCTACGGTGACGACACCGCGCGGTCCCCCGGCACGTCCCCTCAAGCACGCTCCTCCCCCTCTGCGAGGTGCACATGAGCTCGACCCGGACCACCCACTCGACCTCCCGGGAGCAACTGCCCGGGGAATCAGGCCCGTTCGGCTGGCTGCGCGCGCTCGGCCCACGCGGCCGGCGCGCCTTCGGCGGCGCGTTCGGCGGGTACGCCCTGGACTCCTACGACTTCTTCACGCTGCCGCTCGGCATGGTCGCCATCGCCGCGTACTTCGGCCTCGACAAGGGCCAGACCGGGCTGCTGACCACCGTCACCCTCGTCGTCTCGGCGGTCGGCGGCGTGCTCGCCGGCATCCTGGCCGACCGCATCGGGCGCGTCCGGGCGCTGATGATCACCGTCGGCACGTACGCGCTCTTCACCGTCCTGTGCGGCTTCGCGCCGAACTACGAGACCCTGCTGGTGTTCCGCGCCCTCCAAGGCCTCGGCTTCGGCGGCGAGTGGGCTGTCGGCGCGATCCTGGTCGCCGAGTACGCCTCCGCCCGGCATCGGGGCCGTACCCTCGGCGGCGTCCAGAGCGCCTGGGCGGCCGGGTGGGCGCTCGCGGTCGTCGTCTACACCCTGGTCTTCCAGTTCGCGGCGCCGGACACCGCCTGGCGGATCCTCTTCTGGACGGGCGCGCTGCCGGCCCTGCTCGTCATCTGGGTGCGGCGGAACGTGGAGGATGCACCGCAGGCCGCGGCGGCGCGGAACGCGGCGCCCGAACGGGGCTCGTTCACCGGCGTGTTCAAGCCCGGTCTGCTGCGGGTCACCCTCTTCGCGACGCTGCTGTCGACAGGCGTGCAGGGCGGCTACTACACGCTCGCCACCTGGGTCCCCACGTACCTCAAGTCCGAACGCGGGCTCACGGTCGTCGGGACCGGCGGCTACCTCGCGTTCCTCATCTCGGGCGCGTTCATCGGGTACCTCACCGGCGGCGTCCTGACGGACCGGCTGGGCCGGAAGAAGAACATCGCGCTCTTCGCCGTCCTGTCCGCGTTCTGCATCCTCGCCTACACGAACATCCCCGACGGGGCGAACGGTCTGCTGCTCGTCCTCGGATTCCCGCTCGGCTTCTGCATGTCCGCCATCTTCAGCGGCTTCGGCTCCTTCCTGGCCGAGCTGTACCCGACGGCGCTGCGCGGCACCGGGCAGGGCTTCACGTACAACACCGGCCGCGCGGTCGGCGCGCTGTTCCCCACCCTCGTCGGCTTCCTCGCCGACAGCTGGGGCGTGGGCGGCGCGCTGGTCTTCGGCGCGGTCGGCTACGGCATCGCCGTACTGGCGCTGCTGGGGCTGCCGGAGACGCGGGGGCGCGAACTCGTATGAGGCGTCGTTCTCTCGGCACGACCCGCACCACCCGCGGTACCTGAACCACACGCACCACCCGCACGACAGGAGAGACACCACCATGACCTGGGCCTCGATCGATCTCAACGCCGACCTCGGCGAGGGTTTCGGCCGCTGGCGGCTCACCGACGACGAGCAGCTGCTGTCGGTCGTCACCAGCGCCAACGTGGCCTGCGGCTTCCACGCCGGGGACGCGGTCACCATGCGCCGGGTCTGCGAGCTGGCGGCGGACCGCGGGGTGCGGATCGGCGCCCAGGTCTCGTACCGCGACCTGGCCGGCTTCGGCCGCCGCGCGATGGACGTACCGGCCGAGGAGCTGGCCGCCGAGATCGCGTACCAGATCGGCGCCCTTGAGGTGTTCGCGCGAGCGGCCGGTTCCCGGGTCTCGTACGTCAAGCCGCATGGCGCGCTCTACAACCGGGTGGTGCGCGACGAGGAGCAGGCGGCGGCGGTCGTCGACGGGGTGCTGCTCAGCGGCGAGCGGCTGCCGCTGCTCGGGCTGCCCGGCTCGCGACTGCACGCGGTGGCGGAGAAGGCCGGACTCCCTGTGGTCGCCGAGGCGTTCGGCGACCGGGCCTACACGGCGGACGGCGCCCTCGTGCCGCGCGGGCAGGAGGGCGCCGTCGTCACCGATCCGACCGAGGTCGTCGAACGGTCGGTGTCCATGGCCCGGTTCGGCGTGGTCACCGCGCACTGCGGGCGGGCGGTGGCGGTCCGGGCGCGGTCGCTGTGCCTGCACGGCGACACCCCGGGCGCGGTGGCGCTCGCCCGGCAGGTCCGCGCGCGCCTTGAGGCCTCCGGAGTCCGTGTGAAGGCATTCGTGTGAGGACGCATCAGGTGGGTGACCGGGCGCTGCTGGTCGAGCTGGACGACGGGGCGCAGGTACGGGCGCTGCACGCGGAGTTGCTGCGGCGGCGGGCGGCCGGGGCGCTGCCCGGGGTGCGGGAGATCGTGCCCGCGGCGCGGACGGTGCTGCTCGACGGTCTTGCCGAGCCGCGCCGGCTGGCCGCCGAGCTGCCCGGCTGGGACGTGCCCGAGCTGCCGGAGCGGGCGGCCGAGCCGGTCGTGGTGCCCGTCCGTTACGACGGGCCGGACCTGGCGGAGGTCGCCGCGCTGTGGGGGGTGTCGCCGGAGGCGGCGGTGCGGATCCACACGGAGGCTTCGTTCACCGTCGCGTTCTGCGGGTTCGCGCCGGGCTTCGGGTATCTGACCGGGCTCGACGCGCGGTACGAGGTGCCGCGGCGGGCCACGCCGCGCACCACCGTGCCCGCGGGCTCGGTCGCGCTGGCCGGGCCGTACACCGGGGTGTACCCGCGGTCCTCGCCCGGCGGCTGGCAGCTGATCGGCACCACGGACACGGTGCTGTGGGACACCGCGCGGGAACCCGCGGCACTGCTGTCCCCCGGCACGCCCGTGCGGTTCACGGCGGCGGTCCGATGACGGACCGCGCGTTCGCCGTCGTACGGGCCGGGGCGCTCACCACGGTGCAGGACCAGGGGCGGCCCGGGCACGCGCATCTCGGGGTGCCGCGGTCGGGGGCGCTGGATTCGGGGGCGGCGCGGCTGGTCAATCGCCTCGTCGGCAATCCGGAGGGGGCGGCGGTCCTGGAGACCACCGTCACGGGGTGCGCGGTGCGGCCGCGGTGCGATGTGACGGTCGCGGTCGGCGGCGCGCCGTGCCCGGTGACCGTGGACGGCCGCCCGGCGGCGTGGGGGGTGGCGGTGCGCGTTCCGGCCGGGGCCGTTTTGGAGGTGGGCGCGGCGGTGCGGGGGCTGCGGTCGTACGTGGGGTTCGGCGGGGGGATCGCGGTGGAGCCGGTGCTCGGGAGCCGGTCGGCCGATCTGCTGTCCGGCCTCGGCCCGGCGCCGCTGACGGACGGAGCGGTGCTGCCGCTCGGAGCCGCTTCGGCCGTACGGGGGTCGGTCGGGGCGGTCCCCTGGCCGGGGCCGCCGGAGGTCCTCGTGCTGCGGGCGCGGCTCGGGCCGCGGGAGGGGTGGTTCAGCCGTGCGGCGGTTCGGATGCTGGCCACGGTGACGTATCAGGTCTCGGCGGCGAGCAATCGGATCGGGCTGCGCACCGAAGGCCCGCCGCTGGAACGCGCAGTGACCGGCGAGCTCCCCAGTGAGGGGATGGTTCTTGGCGCGGTTCAGGTTCCGCCGGACGGGCGGCCGGTGGTGTTTCTGGCGGATCACCCGACAACCGGGGGGTATCCCGTCATCGCCGTGGTGCGGGAGGGCGACCTGGCCGCGGCGGCACAGGCTCGGCCGGGGACGGCGGTGCGGTTCGTTCCGTACGGGTGAGGGCGCCCTTGGGGTGAGCGGCCCCGTACGCGAAGCCGTCTCCGGGGGTTGTGCCCACCCTCCCCCAAGCTCTCGGTTTCGCTCGAGTAGGGGGACCTCCATCGCCCTGCGGGACTTATGCCCACAAGGGTTACGAGTCGACGTCCGCGCAGCCCCCGCCTGGCGGCGCGCCGTAGCCGCCGCCGCCCGGCGTGCGGAGGACCAGGACGTCGTCAGGGCCCACCTCCGTCGTGTCGACTCCGCCCAGTCGCTCGACCGTCCCGTCCGCCCGTTCCACCGTGTTCTCGCCCAGCGTGCCCGGCGCGCCGCCCGCCATGCCGTACGGGGGGACGCGGCGGTGGCCCGTCAGGAGGGCGACGGTCATCGGCTCCAGGAAGCGGATGCGGCGTACGACGCCGTCGCCGCCGTGCCAGGCGCCCCGGCCGCCGCTGCCCGCCCGGACCTCGAATGCGTCGACGCGGACCGGGTAGCGCCACTCCAGGATCTCGGGGTCGGTGAGCCGGGAGTTGGTCATGTGGGTCTGGACGGCGTCCGCGCCGTCGAAGCCGTCGCCGGCGCCGGAGCCGCTGGCCACCGTCTCGTAGTACTGGACGCGGTCGTTGCCGAAGGTCAGGTTGTTCATCGTGCCCGAGCCCTCGGCCTGGACGCCGAGTGCCGCGTACAGCGCGCCGGTCACCGCCTGCGAGGTCTCGACGTTCCCGGCGACGGTGGCCGCCGGGTACTCGGGGGCGAGCATCGAGCCGTCCGGCACCCGCACCTCCAGGGGCTCCAGGCAGCCGCTGTTGAGCGGGATGTCGTCGTCGACGAGGGTCCGGAAGACGTACAGGACGGCCGCCATGACGACCGACTTCGGGGCGTTGAAGTTGCCGGGCAGCTGGGCCGAGGTACCGGTGAAGTCGAGGACGGCGGAACGGCGTTCGCGGTCGACGCGGACGGCGACCTCGATCACCGCGCCGCCGTCCGTCTCGTACCGGCAGGACCCGTCGCGCAGTCCGGCGACGATCCGCCGGACCGACTCCTCCGCGTTGTCGCGGACGTGCCGCATGTATGCCTGGACGACGTCGAGCCCGAACTGGTCGACCATCTTGCCGAGTTCCTCGATGCCCTTCTCGTTCGCGGCGATCTGGGCGCGCAGGTCGGCGAGATTGGTGTCGGGGTCGCGGGAGGGGTACGCCGCGCCGGTGAGCAGGGCGCGGGTCTCCTCCTCCCGCAGCCGGCCGTCGCGGACCAGCAGCCAGTTGTCGAAGAGGACGCCCTCCTCGTGCACGGTCCGGCTGAAGGCCGGCATGGAGCCGGGGGTGATGCCGCCGATCTCGGCGTGGTGGCCGCGCGAGGCGACGAGGAAGCGCAGGTCGCCGGCCGGGCCGAAGACGGGGGTGACGACGGTGACGTCAGGCAGGTGGGTGCCGCCGTGGTACGGGTCGTTGACCGCGTACACGTCCCCGGGGCGCAGGTCGCCGGCGCGGCGGCGCAGCACCTCCTTGATGGACTCGCCCATGGAGCCGAGGTGGACGGGGATGTGGGGCGCGTTGGCGATCAGATTGCCGTCGGCGTCGAAGAGCGCGCAGGAGAAGTCGAGGCGTTCCTTGATGTTGACGGAGTGGGCGGTGTTCTCCAGGCGGACGCCCATCTGCTCGGCGATCGCCATGAAGAGGTTGTTGAAGACCTCCAGGAGCACGGGGTCGACGTCGGTGCCGACGGCGACCCGGGCGGGCCGGGGCGTGGCGCGGGTGAGCCGCAGGTGCCCCTGCTCGGTGGCGGTGGCCTGCCAGCCGGGGTCGACGACGGTGGTGGCGTCGGCCTCGGCGAGGATCGCGGGGCCGGTGACGGTGTCGCCGGGCCGCAGGTCCGCGCGCCGGTGCAGCGGAGTGTCGCGGGGTTTGCCGTCGGAGTGCATCGTGACGGTGTCGTACGGGGCGAGGGGGCCGGGGCGTTCGCCGACGTCCACGGCGACGGGCTCGTGCGGCCCGGCGACGCCGGTCGCCTCGACCTGGACGGCCTCGACGACGAGCGGCTTGTCCATGGTGAAGGCGTACCGGGCGCGGTGCACGGCCGTGAACTCCTCGGCCATCTCCGCGGCGGGGCCGAGCGGCACGGGCAGGCTCGCGTCGGTGCCCGCGTACCGGAGGAGCACCCGCGCGCGGGTGGTGATCGCGGTGTCCGGCAGGCCGTCGGCGCGGAGTTCGGAGCGGGTCCGGTCGGCCAGGGCGGCGCACAGCTCCTCGACGCGGGCGAGCGCGGCGGCGTCGAGCTCGGCCTCGACGGACTGCTCGCGCAGGGCGGTGGCGTCGGCGAGGCCGATGCCGTACGCGGACAGGACGCCGGCGAGCGGGGGGACGAGGACGGTGTCGATGCCCAGGGCGTCGGCGACGGCGCAGGCGTGCTGGCCGCCGGCGCCGCCGAAGCTGGTGAGTGCGTAGCGGGTGACGTCGTGGCCGCGCTGGACGGAGATCTTCTTGACCGCGTTGGCCATGTTGAGGACGGCGATCTCCAGGAATCCGGCGGCGACCTCCTCGGGGGTGCGGCCGCCGCCGACGCGCTCGGCGAGGGCGGTGAACTTCTCCCGCACGACGTCGGCGTCGAGCGGCCGGTCGCCGTCGGGGCCGAACACGGCGGGAAAGTGGGCGGGCTGGACCCGGCCGAGCATGACGTTGGCGTCGGTGACGGTGAGCGGGCCGCCGCGGCGGTAGCAGGCGGGGCCGGGGACGGCGCCGGCGGAGTCGGGGCCGACGCGGTAGCGCCGGCCGTCGAAGTGGAGCACCGACCCGCCCCCGGCGGCGACGGTGTGGATGTTCATCATCGGTGCGCGCATCCGGACGCCGGCGACCTGGGTGCCGAGCTCGCGCTCGAACTCCCCCGCGTAGTGGGACACGTCGGTGGAGGTGCCGCCCATGTCGAAGCCGATGACCCGGTCGTGGCCGGCCTGCTGGGAGGTACGGGCCATGCCGACGACGCCGCCGGCCGGGCCGGACAGGACGGCGTCCTTGCCGCGGAAGTGGGCGGCCTCCCGCAGTCCGCCGTTGGACTGCATGAACATCAGCCGGATTCCGGCGAGTTCGCGGGCGACCTCGTCGACGTAGCGGCGCAGGATCGGCGAGAGGTAGGCGTCGACGACGGTGGTGTCGCCGCGTGGCACGAGTTTGATCAGCGGGCTGACCTCGTGCGAGCAGCTGACCTGAGAGAAGCCGGCGGCGCGGGCGAGGTCGGCGATGCGGGCCTCGTGGTCGGGGCGCTTGTACCCGTGCAGGAGGACGACGGCGGCGCTGCGGTAGCCATCGTCGTGGGCGGCGTGCAGGGCGGCGGTGACGGCGTCCTCGTCGAGGGGGCGGACGACGCGGCCGTGCGCGTCGACGCGTTCGGGGACCTCGACGACGCGCTCGTACACCGCCTCGGGGAGCACGATGTGACGGTCGAAGAGGCGGGGGCGGTTCTGGTAGGCGATGCGGAGGGCGTCGCGGAAGCCCTGGGTGACGAGGAGGAGGGTGGGTTCGCCGCGGCGCTCCAGGAGGGCGTTGGTGGCGACGGTCGTGCCCATCTTGACGACGTCGATCCGGTCGGCGGGTACGGGTTCGTCCGGGGCGAGGCCGAGGAGCAGCCGGATGCCGGTGACGGCGGCGTCCTGGCGGCGTGCGGGGTCGTGCGAGAGCAGTTTGCGGGTGACGAGGCGGCCATCGGGGCGGCGGCCCACGACGTCGGTGAAGGTGCCGCCGCGGTCGATCCAGAACTCCCAGCGTCCGGTCATTCCCCCATTCTGGCGCGGGGGACGTCGAGTGACACGGCCGCGAGCGCGGCGGACAGGGCCTGTTCGGCGCGGCGGTCGAGCCGCGCGCCGGTGCCCCGGGCCCAGTGGCGCAGCTCGTCCCCCGCGAGGACCACCAGCTGGGGCAGCAGGTCGTGGCAGCGGCGGACGACCCATCCGGTGCCGGAGGTGGCGAGCCAGAGCAGGGTGTCGGCGCGGGTGGGCGGGGGCTGCTGGGGTTCGCGGGCGGGTGGCGCGCCGTGGGCGAGGCCGCGGTCGGCGAGCAGCTCGTGGAACCGGGCGGCGATGGCCCGGTGCCCGCGCTCGCCCGGGTGCAGCCGGTCGGCGCTCCACAGGGTGCGGTCGTCGGTCCAGACGGGGTCGGCGAGGTGGAGGTGGACGGTGCGGTGCCGCCCGGAGAGGGCGTGCACGACGGCGTTGACGGCCCGCTGCCGGCGGGCGAGCGGGCGGGCGAGGGGCGGCGGCAGCGCGAGCATCCGCCCGGGGTCGGGCAGACAGGCGGTGAGCAGCACGGTCCCCGCGGCGGCGAGCTCGCCGCAGACCCGGTCGAGGCTGCGGGCGAGCTGCGCGATGTCGAACGTCATGCGCAGCGTGTCGTTGACCCCGACGACGACGGACGCGACATCCGGCCGAAACGCGAGCGCCGCGGGCCCCTGCTCCTCGGCGACGTCCCGACTGAGCGCCCCGCTGACGGCGAAGTTCCGAAACTCCACGCCCTGTTCGGGCCCCCCGAGGTGCGCCGCGAGCAGCGCCCCCCAGCCCCGCCAGGCCCCGTCGACCCGGTCCCCGACGCCTTCACTGAGCGAGTCCCCGAGAACGGCGAAGCGGAGGGGGGCGGGGCCGTCGCCGACCGAGCGGCGCGGCAGCGGCAGCCCGCCGTCCGTCAAGGCCTCCGGCTCCGGGTGTCGGACGGGGACGGATGCCCCCGGGGGGTGTGTCGGCGGGCTCGGGGGAGGCGGGTTTTCCGTGCGGGGCGTCATCGGGGGGCTGCCTCGGGGGTGAGGGCGTCGTGGGCGTGGAGGAAGGCGGTGGTGGAGCGTTGCCAGGAGAAGAGTTCGGCGCGGGCTCGGGCCCGGGCGCGGCGGGTGGGCTCGGGTTCGGCGAGCAGGGTGCGGATCGCGGCGGCGAAGGCCGCGGGGTCGTCGGCGGCCGATGCGCCCGCGGAGCCGAGTACCTCGGGGAGCGCCGAGGACGCGCTCGCCACGACCGGGGTGCCGCAGGCCAGCGCCTCCAGGGCGGACAGCCCGAACGTCTCGGCCGGGCCGGGCGCGAGGCAGATGTCCGCCGAGGCCTGCAGGTCCGCGAGGGCCTCGCGGTCGGCGACGTGCCCGAGGAACCGGACCGGCAGGCCGCGTGCCCGTGCCCGCCGTTCCAGTGCGCCCCGCAGCGGCCCGTCCCCGGCCACCACCAGCGCCGCGCCGACTCCCGCGGCGCGCAGTTCGGCGAGGGCGTCCAGCGCGGTCCCGGGCCGCTTCTCCACGGACAACCGCGAGCAGAGCAGCAGCAGGACGCGCTCGCCGTCCGCGCACTGCGCGCGCAGCACCGCGTTGCGTCGGCCGGGGCGGCAGCGGTCCAGGTCCACGCCGAGCGGCGCGCGGATGACGTTGCGCGCGCCGATGCGGGCGAACTCCCGCTCGGCCCACTCCGTGGTGCAGACGATCCGGGAGTACGCCCAGGCGCTGCGTCGGTTGAGCCGGTCCGCCGCACGCGCGGCGACGGCGGGCGGCACGCCCCAGGTGCGCAGGACGCCGTCGGCGGTCTCGTGGGAGACCATCACTGACGGGATGCGGGCGCGGCGCGCCCACTCCCCCGTCCACCGAAGCGTGGTCCGGTCGTTGACCTCGAGCCGGTCCGGCGCGAGCTCTTCGAGCAGCCGTCGGACCCGGGCGCGGTCGGCGAGGACGCGGTACCCACCGGTCCCGGGCAGGACAGCCCCGGGGAGGGTGACGACCCGCCCCTGCTCGGTGACCCGGTCGTCGTACTCCGTGCCCGGCACGACGAGCACCGGCTCGTGCCCCGCCGCGAGGTACCCCCGCCCGAGCCGCTCGAGCGCGGTGCGCAGCCCGCCGGAGGTGGGCGTGACGAAGTTGGCGACCCGCACGATCCTCAGCCCACTCGCGGGCGTAGCCGGTGAGGCTGTCCCCGCCCCGGAGCCGGGCCGGAAAGCCGACCGGGCGGGTGCGCCGATCGCCGGGGCCGACGGGCCTGCGCCCGCGAAGGGTCCGGCGACAGCGCTTGCCGGCGCCGCAGAATCTGAGCCCGCGCTCTCGCGAAGCGCGTCCGCGCCCGCCGGCCGGGCGGGGGCGTCGATCGCCGGGGAGGCCGAGCCTGCGCCCGCTCCCCCGCGCACCCCCTCCCCGCCCGCCTGCCGCGGAATCGGTTCCGCAGCGGCACCGGTGCCGGCACCGCCCGCGCCCCGGCGGATCTCCGCCCCCGCGCCCGTCCCCCGCGCCCCGTTCACGCCGCCACCGCCGTGCGTCGGGCTTCCAGGATGTCCGTGTAGTGGGCCAGGAGTTGGTCGCCGATGGCTTCCCAGGTGCGGGTGCCGACGGCCTCTCGGGCGGCGCGTCCGTAGACCGCGCGCAGGTCGGGGGAGTCCGCCAGGGTGGCGACCGCCTGGCGGAGGGCGGGCGCGTCGTTCGGGGGGACCAGGAAGCCGGTGGTGCGGTGGTCGACGAGGTCGAGGGGGCCGCCGGCAGCGGGGGCGACGACCGGGACCCCGCTCGCCATCGCCTCCTGCACGGTCTGGCAGAACGTCTCGTACGGCCCGGTGTGCGCGAACACGTCGAGCGAGGCGAAGATCCGGGCCAGTTCGTCGCCGGTCCGCCGCCCCAGGAACACCGCTCCGGGCAGCGCGGCCCGCAGCCCCGGCTCGCTCGGCCCGTCGCCGACCACGACGACCCGCACGCCCGGCAGGTCGCACGCCCCGGCGAGCAGCTCCACCCGTTTCTCGGGCGCGAGCCGCCCCACGTACCCCACCAGCACCTCCCCGCCGGGCGCGAGTTCGCGTCGCAGGGCCTCGTCGCGCAGGTCGGGCCGGAACCGTACGGCGTCGACGCCGCGCTGCCACAGCCGCACCCGGGGGACGCCGTGCGCCTCCAGGTCCCGGACGGCCGCCGAGGACGGCGCGAGGGTCCGGTCGGCGGCGGCGTGCACGGCGCGCAGCCGCCGCCACGCCGCGCCCTCGCCCGCGCCGACGTAGGTACGGGCGTACCCGGCGAGGTCGGTCTGGTAGACGGCGACGGCGGGGATGCCGAGCCGGGCCGCGGCCGTCATGCCCCGCACGCCGAGCACGAACGGGCTGGCGAGGTGGACGACGTCCGCGCGGTGAGCGGCGATCGCGGCGGCCACCCGGCGGCTCGGCAGAGCCACCCTGACCTGCGGGTATCCGGGAAGCGGAAGGGACGGGACGCGCACCACGGGGCACGGTGCGTCGGCGTCCGCGGTCTCGGCCGCGCCGGAGGGCGCGGCCGGTGCTATCACGAGCGGATCATGACCGCGCCGGACGAGATGCCGGGCGGTCTGCAGGGCGCAATGCGCCACACCGTTGACGTCGGGAGGAAAGGATTCGGTGACGATGACGACACGCATACCCGTGTTGTCGTCGGGCCCGGGGCTCTCCCGCCAACGTGGATCTTTCCCCCCGCCGAACGTCCCATGAGCGTTTCCCTCGAAGCAGGGGGAGGCACCGCCGCAGGGGGCGCGAGGGGGGTGCCCTCAGAGGCGGGGCGGCGCCCCGCGGGGCCCGCAGGGCGAACCCCGGGCACGCCGGGCGGAACCCCGGCAGCCGCCCCAGCAGTCCCCCAGCAACGCTGCCCCAGGCCCCCTGGCCGGGGTGAGGCCCGGAGGGCGGCGCGTGGCCGCAGCGCCGACACCCCCCGCGCCACCCCCATGCAGAAGCCCGCCCTCAGACCTGCAAGTCAGGCCCCAGGCGCGTGCGGACCGCCGTCTGGACCTCTGCCTCCTCCGCCGGGTCGGCGGCGAGGCGGCGCAATCGGTCGGCCACTCGGACGTCGCCGGTCTCGGCGTGCTGGGCGGCGAGCTCGCGGGTCGTCTCCTCGCAGTCCCACAGGCACTCGACGGCGAAGCCGGTCGCGTACGTGGGGTCGGTCGCGGCGAGCGCGCGGGCGGTGCGGCCGCGCAGCTCGGACGAGGAGGTCTCGCGGTACACGTGGCGCAGCACGGGCGCGGCGCAGGCGACGCCGAGCCGGCCGACGCCGTCGACGAGCGCGTACAGGGCGGCCGCGTCGGGCCCGTCCGAGCGCACGGTCTCGCGCAGCGCGCCGAGCACG
>NZ_DATCVQ010000676.1:0-4898 GCF_036566765.1 Streptomyces sp. | reverse complement strand
GGGGTGCCCCAGTAGCGGTTGCGGGACAGCGCCCAGTCGACGTTGTTGTTCAGCCAGTCGCCGAAGCGGCCGCTCTTGACCGAGTCCGGGAACCAGTTGGTCTTCTCGTTCTCCTGGAGCAGCCGCTCCTTGACCGCCGTGGTGCGGATGTACCAGGACGGCTGCGCGTAGTACAGCAGGGCCGTGTGGCAGCGCCAGCAGTGCGGGTAGCTGTGCTCGTACGGGACGTGCCTGAACAGCAGCCCGCGCGCGCCCAGATCGGCCGTCAGCTGCTCGTCGGCCTTCTTGAAGAAGACCCCGCCGACCAGCGGCACGTCCTCCTCGAAGGTGCCGTCGGGCCGGACCGGGTTCACGACCGGCAGGCCGTACGCGCGGCAGACCTTGAGGTCGTCCTCGCCGAACGCGGGGGACTGGTGGACCAGACCCGTGCCGTCCTCGGTCGTGACGTACTCGGCGTTGACGATGTAGTGCGCCGGCTCCGGGAACGCCACCAGCTCGAACGGGCGCTGGTACGTCCAGCGCTCCATCTCCGCGCCGGTGAACGTCTGCCCGGTGGCCTCCCAGCCCTCGCCGAGCGCCTTCTCGAGCAGCGGCTCGGCGACGACGAGCTTCTCCTCGCCGTTCGTCGCGACGACGTACGTGACGTCGGGGTGCGCGGCGACGGCGGTGTTGGACACCAGCGTCCACGGGGTCGTCGTCCAGACCAGCAGCGCGGCCTCGCCCGCGAGCGGGCCCGAGGTCAGCGGGAAGCGGACGAACACGGACGGGTCGACGACCGTCTCGTAGCCCTGCGCCAGCTCGTGGTCCGACAGGCCGGTGCCGCAGCGCGGGCACCACGGGGCGACGCGGTGGTCCTGGACGAGCAGGTCCTTGTTGAAGATCTCCTTGAGCGACCACCACACCGACTCGATGTACTCGGGGTCCATCGTCCGGTACGCGTCGTCCAGGTCGACCCAGTAGCCCATCCGGGTCGTGAGCTCGGCGAACGCGTCCGTGTGCCGGGTCACCGAGTCGCGGCACTTGTCGTTGAAGGCGGCGATGCCGTACGCCTCGATGTCCTTCTTGCCGGAGAAGCCGAGCTCCTTCTCGACGGCCAGCTCGACCGGCAGACCGTGGCAGTCCCAGCCGGCCTTGCGGCCGACGTGGTAGCCGCGCATGGTCCGGAAGCGCGGGAACACGTCCTTGAAGACGCGGGCCTCGATGTGGTGCGCGCCGGGCATGCCGTTCGCGGTGGGCGGGCCCTCGTAGAACACCCACTCGGGGCGGCCCTCGGACTGCTCCAGGGTCTTGGCGAAGACCTTGCTCTCGCGCCAGAAATCGAGCACGGCGTGCTCGAGCGCGGGCAGGTCGACCTGGGCGGGCACCTGGCGGTACTGCGACATCGATCTTCCTCCGGCGGACTGATCCTCTTCCGTCCGGAGGGACGAGAGCGCCTGGTGCGACTCCCGCGGTACCACCCTCCTTGGCCCCGGGCGCGGACGCCCTGAGCCCCCTCATTGGGGTCGCGATGCCGGTTCTACTCGCCTGACGGCTTTCTTCCGGCGGCTCCGGGGTGATGCTTCACATCGGGCTCGCCCCCGGGCTCTCACCGTCCCCGGGTCGCTCCTGGCTGCGTGCGACGCTACTCGTCCCCATCCAAGCCTTTCGCTTCGCCCAGTGTACGGGGCCCCGGCGGCCCCGGCAGACCGGTTTTCCCGGGGCGTCGCGCGGAGCCCGGGAGTGACCCGAATGGTCACATGGGGCGGGTCGGACTTCCGGTGCGCCCGCGCGGCGGATTACGGGGCGGGGAGCTGGGCACAACGGATGCAGGCTCGCCGCGCACCCGCGCCGGGCGAGTGCGACGGGCGGCGTGCCCCGTTGCCGCGGGGCTGGTGTCGATTTATCGTCCCAGCACGATTCGCGCGCAAGATCACAAAATGTGAAGGGGCCGCGACATGGTGGCGAAGAAGACCGCCGCGACCGCCGCGAAGAAGACCTCGGCGAAGGAGACCGCGGCCACGTCGACGGCGAGGAAGACAGCGACGAAGACAGCGACGAAGGCGACGACGAAGACGGCGTCGGCCACGAAGGCGAAGGCGAATACGACGACGAGGACCACGGTGAAGACGACGGCCGGGAAGCCGGCTGCCGAGATCGCCTCGAAGGCCGCCGCCAAGGAGGCCCCGGTGCGGAAGCGGGCTGCCGCGACGAAGACCGCCGCGGTCGACGTCGTGGACGCGCACGAGGTCGGCGGGACCAAAGCGCCCGCCAAGAAGACCGCCGCCAGGAAGACCGCCGCCAAGAGGGCCGCGGGTGGGAAGACCAGGGCCGCGACCGCGGCGGAGCAGACGGGAGCCAGGACGGTGGCAGCGAAGAAGACCGTGGGCACGGCGACGGAGGGCGTGTCCGACGCGGGCGCGGTGCCCCAGGCCCGGGCCGGAGAGCTCGCCGTACGCCCCGGGGAGGACCCCTGGACCCCGGCGGAGGTCGAGGAGGCCCGCACGGGACTGCTGAGCGAGGTGCTCCGGCTCCGGGCGGAGCTCGACGCCTCCGACTCCGCGCTCACCGGTCTGATGCGGGACTCCGGGGACGGGGCCGGCGACGACCAGGCCGACACCGGCACCAAGAACATCACCCGCGAGCACGAGCTGGCGCTCGCCGCCAACGCCCGCGAGATGCTGGAGCAGACCGAGCACGCCCTGGAGCGGCTCGAAGCGGGCACGTACGGGCTGTGCGAGGTCTGCGGCAAGCCCATCGGCAAGGCGAGGATGCAGGCCTTCCCGCGGGCCACGCTGTGCGTGGAGGACAAGCAGAAGCAGGAGCGCAGAGGCTGACACCCCAGGCCGACTCCGCACGTGTGTGCCGTACCCTCGTGCACAGTCAGGCACCTAGGGTTGAGGGACTCACGTGGCAGAGGCGGAGCGCATCATCGGTACTCCGGATTCGGAAGGGGCCGAAGGGGCCGACGAGGCGGCGGTGACGCCCGCCGGGCAGCCGGAGCGGTCCGACGGGGCCGACCGGTCCGAGCAGCCCACGGGCCGGCGCAGGATCGTCGCGCTGCTCGTCGTCGCGCTGCTCGCGTACCTGCTCGACCTCGGCAGCAAGATGCTGGTCGTGGCGAAGCTGGAGGGGCACGAGCCGATCAAGGTCATCGGCGACCTGCTGAAGTTCGAGGCCATCCGCAACCCCGGCGCCGCCTTCGGCATGGGCGAGGCCTTCACCATCATCTTCACCTGCATCGCGACGGTCGTGATCTTCGTGATCGTGCGGCTGGCCCGCAAGCTGTACAGCCTGCCGTGGGCGATCGCGCTCGGTCTGCTGCTCGGCGGTGCACTGGGCAACCTGACCGACCGGATCTTCCGGTCGCCGGGCGTGTTCGAGGGCGCGGTGGTCGACTTCATCGCGCCCGCGCACTTCGCGGTCTTCAACCTCGCGGACTCGGCGATCGTGTGCGGCGGCTTCCTCATCGTGATCCTGTCGTTCCGGGGCCTGGACCCCGACGGCACCGTCCACAAGGACTGACAAGGCATACTCGACGGGTGAGTACAAGTCCCGAGATCCGCACGCTGCCCGTTCCCGACGGCCTGGAGGGCGAGCGCGTCGACGCCGCCATCGCCCGTATGTTCGGGTTTTCCCGTACGAAGGCGGCCGAGCTCGCCGCCGCCGGGAAAGTCCTGGTCGACGGCTCCGTCGTCGGCAAGTCCGAGCGGGTGAGCGGCGGCGCGTGGCTCGAGGTCGAGATGCCCGGGGCCCCCGCGCCCGTGCAGATCGTCGCCGAGCCCGTCGAGGGCATGGAGATCGTCCACGACGACGACGACATCGTCGTGATCATGAAGCCGGTCGGCGTGGCCGCGCACCCGAGCCCCGGCTGGACCGGCACGACGGTCATCGGCGGCCTCGCCGCGGCCGGCTACCGCATCTCGACGTCCGGCGCGGCCGAGCGCCAGGGCATCGTGCACCGGCTCGACGTCGGCACCTCCGGCCTCATGGTCGTGGCCAAGTCGGAGCGGGCGTACACGCTGCTCAAGGCGCAGTTCAAGGAGCGGGTCGTCGACAAGCGCTACCACGCGCTGGTCCAGGGCCACCCGGACCCGATGAGCGGCACCATCGACGCGCCCATCGGCCGCCACCCCCAGCACGACTACAAGTGGGCCGTGACCGCCGACGGCAAGGCCTCGGTGACCCACTACGACCTGATCGAGGCGTTCCGGGCGGCCTCGCTGCTCGACATCAAGCTGGAGACGGGCCGCACCCACCAGATCCGGGTGCACATGTCCGCGCACCGGCACCCCTGCGTCGGCGACCTCACGTACGGCGCCGACCCGACTCTGGCGAAGCGGCTCAAGCTGACCCGGCAGTGGCTGCACGCGGTCCGGCTCGGCTTCGAGCACCCGTCGGACGGCCGCTGGGTCGAGTTCGAGAGCACGTACCCGCAGGACCTGCAGCACGCCCTCGACAAGATCGCCTCGGAGTCCGCGTGACCGGCGGGGCCGCCGAGGCGTACGAGATCCGGGAGGTCCGCGGCCACGAGGACCGGGACGCCTGCTTCGCGGTCCGCCGGGAGGTCTTCGTCGGTGAGCAGAACGTGCTGGCGGAGATCGAGTACGACGCGTACGACGAGACGGCCGTGCACGTGCTGGCGGTCCGCGCGGACGGGCTGCCGCTGGGCACCGGGCGGCTGTTGTTCGGGGCCGACGCGCTCGGGAAGACCGGCGGCGACGCCTCGGTCGGCTCGCTCGGCCGGCTCGCGGTCTCGAAGGCGGCGCGCGGCCTGGGCGTCGGCGCGGCGCTGGTCCGGGCGATCGAGGACGCGGCGCGCGAGCGCGGTCTGAGCGCCGTCGACCTGCACGCGCAGACCCATGCGCTGGGGTTCTACGAGCGCCTGGGGTACGCGGCGTACGGCCCCGAGTTCCCGGACG
>NZ_DATCVQ010000675.1:0-17265 GCF_036566765.1 Streptomyces sp. | reverse complement strand
CCGCGCGGGCGCACGGGGACGCCGGCCGCGCCGCCGGCCGACCGGCCGCAGCGGCTGCTCTTCGTCCACCACGACAACGACAACTTCCTGCGCCCCGTCCTGGAGCGGTACGCCGCGCACCCGGACGTCGAGGTGCGGGTCCTGGACACCGCCGCCGACCCGGTCGTCGGGCCGCTGGCCAAGGGCGTCACCCGGATCGTCCAGCGGGCGATGGGCGGGCAGGTCGCGTACGGCAAGGACGTCGAGGCCGCGCTGCGCCCGCACCTCGACTGGGCCGACACCGTCTTCATCGACTGGTGCGGGATGGGCGCGGCGCTGTTCACCCTGGTGGACCCCGCCACCACCCGGATCGTCGTGCGGCTGCACAGCTACGAGGCCTTCAGCCTCTGGCCGCACATCGTCGACTTCTCCCGCGTCGACGACCTGGTCTTCGTCAGCGAGCACCTGCGCGACCTGTGCATCGCGGCCGTGCCCCGGCTCAAGGAGAAGGGCGCGCCCCGGCTCCACGTCGTCGACAACGCGGTCGAGCTGGCCCCCTTCGCTCGTCCCAAGCAGCCGGACGCCCGGTTCACGCTGGGCCTGGTCGGCGTGGGGCAGGTGGCGAAGGACCCGCGCTGGGCGCTCGAGGTGCTGCGGCTGCTGCGGGAGAAGGACGAGCGCTACCGGCTGCACCTGATCGGCTCCCCGCTCGACCCCGGCGTGAGCCCGGCGGCCGCCCGCTACCACCGCGCCTACGCGCGCGAGCTGCGCCGCCTCGAGGCGGCCGGCGCGGTGCGTCACATCGGGCAGACCCCGGACGTGCCGGGCGCGCTGTCCGAGGTCGGCGTGATCCTGAGCTCGTCGGTACGGGAGAGCTGGCACCTGGGCCTGGTCGAGGGCGCGGCGAGCGGCGCGGTGCCGGTGGTCCGCGACTGGCCGTTCTTCGCGGCCGGGCCGCGCGGCGCGCGGGCGCTGTTCCCGGACTCCTGGGTGGTGCCCGGTCCGGCGGAGGCCGCGGAGCGCGTGCTGAGCCTGACGGCGACCGAGGAGGGCTGGCGCAGGGCCGGCCGGGAGGCCGCCGCGCACGCGATGGGCGCATGGGACTGGACACGCGTACAGGGTGATTTCGACCGGCTGCTGCTGGCCGCGGACCGCGACGTATGCTCACCTGTCGAAGAGCCCGCAGAGGCACTGGGAAAGGCAGCAGAGTGAACTACAGGGTCCAGCCCACCGCGCAGGTCGACGAGACCGCGGAGATCGGCGCCGGCAGCAGTGTCTGGGAGCTCGCCCAGATCCGCGAGAAGGCCGTGCTCGGCGAGGGCTGCGTGATCGGCCGCGGCGCGTACGTGGGCACGGGCGTGCGCATGGGCGACAACTGCAAGCTGCAGAACTACTCGCTGGTGTACGAGCCGGCCGAGCTCGGCAACGGCGTCTTCATCGGCCCCGCGGTGGTGCTCACCAACGACCACAACCCGCGCTCGGTGGACCCCGACTTCAAGCAGAAGCGCGGCGGCGACTGGGAGGCCGTGGGCGTGAAGATCGCCGACGGCGCCTCGATCGGCGCGCGCTCGGTGTGTGTGGCCCCGCTGGAGATCGGCCGCTGGGCGATGATCGCGGCCGGCGCGGTCGTCACCAAGGACGTGCCGGACTTCGGCCTCGTCGTCGGCGTGCCGGCGCGCCAGATCGGCTGGGTCGGCAAGTCCGGCGTCCGGCTGGTGGAGCGCGAGGGCGAGCCGGGGCTGTGGGAGTGCCCGAAGACGGGCGCGCTGTACCGCGAGTCGGACGGGACGCTGTCCGAGGCCTGAGCGGCCCGCCGCACGGCACGGCACGGCATGAGCCGCACCGCTTGACTTCGAGGGGACCGGTCCGCCGGTCCCCTCCCTCGTTCCGGCCCACAGCGGACGCATAGGATGGCCGGGTTTCCCCCGCCCCCGGCGAGGGACTCCCCCGCCCCAGGCGCCCCGATGATGCGAGGCCGACACCATGTCCCAGACCGACGTCCAGGTCCCCCCGCGCAGGGACACGAGCGACGGACCACAGCCCGCCGAGCAGCCCGCCGAGCAGACGGCCGCGCCCAAGGCGGCCCCGGCCCGCCTGTACGCGCTCGACGCACTGCGCGTCGTCGCGGCGCTGTCCGTGCTGCTGTTCCACTTCACCGGCGTGGACGCGGCGACCAAGGCGAACTGGGGCGTGAACCCGCGGGAGCTGTTCCCGTGGCTCTTCCCGTACACCAAGTACGGCTCGTACGGCGTGCAGCTCTTCTTCATCATCAGCGGCTTCGTGATCTGCCTGTCGGCGTGGGGGCGCACGCCGGGCGCGTTCGTGAAGGCGCGGTTCCTGCGGCTCTTCCCCGCGTACTGGTTCTCCATCGTGGTGGCGCTGCTGGTGTGGCGCGGGCTGCCGGACGGTCAGCGCGCGGTGCCGACGTTCAGCGACGCGCTGACGAACGTCACCATGCTCCAGGTGCCGCTGAAGGCGGCGCACCTGGTCGGCGCGTACTGGACGCTCTGGGTGGAGCTCACGTTCTACCTGCTCTTCCTGGTGGTGATCTGGAAGGGCCTGGACTACAAGCGGGTGTCGGTCTTCTGCTGGCTGTGGCTGCTCGCGAGCGTGCTGGCGCAGCAGGACACGAGCATCCCGCTGGCGGGCATCTTCGCCCAGCCGCTGAACACGGCGCTGTTCGTCGGCGGCATCGCGATGTACCTGATGTACCGCTTCGGTCCGGACCTGAAGCTGTGGGGTCTGCTGGCGGCGAGCTGGCTGGTGATGCAGAGCGATCTCATCGAGCACGCGGACAGCCTGGTCAAGAAGGGGTACGACCGCTCCCCCTACGTGGCCCTCGCCCTGGTGACGGTGTTCTACCTGCTGGTACTGGCCGTGGCACTGCGAAAGCTGGAGTGGGTCTCCTGGAAGTGGCTGACCACGGCCGGCGCACTCGTCTACCCGCTGTACCTGCTGCATGAGGAGCTCGGCTGGGCCGTGATCCGCGAGCTGTACGAGCGCGGCCTGGGGCCGTGGCCGACGCTCGCGGTGACGACGGTGGGTCTGATCGTGCTGGCGTGGCTGACGCACGTCCTGGTGGAGAAGCCGTCGGTGCGCTGGCTCAAGGGACGCCTGGCCCGCGAGTCCGCCGCCCCGAAGGAACTGTCGCGCCGCTGACCGCGCGGGGGCGCAAGCCGGTGCACAAGCCGGTGCCCGAGCCGGTGCCCAAGCCGACGCTCCCTACGCGCCGGTAGACCCCTAGCAGTGCGGAATCCACGCGTCCACCACGCCGGGCCGAACACAGGGTGAGGATTCCCCAAAGAAAGTTCACCCCCGGATACAACCTCGGCTGATCGAACTGCATCTACCTCCCCGGAGTGTCTGGGGAGGTAGGGGATGGGCAATCGATCACGCCGCGCGGTGCTGGGCCTGCTGGGGCTCGGAGGGGCCGCCGGAGCCACGGCGTACGCGCTGCGCGACTCGGGCATGGCCGCGGAGGCGGACACCCCTCCCGCGACGCCTGCCGCCGACCCCACGCCGCAGCCCGTAGAGCCCACCGCGACGCCCTCGGCGTCGATTCTCGCGGAGAACCGGCTGCCGGGCTCCACGGACTGGGTCCAGTACCGCGACACCGTCATGGTCACCGACGACAAGCGCGGCCAGATCATGGGGTACGCGTCGACGACGTCCGCCGGGCGCGGCGAGACCGTCGACTTCCACGTCTCCGTGCGGGACGGCCGGGCCTACCGGATCGCCGTCTACCGCATCGGCGACTACGGCGGTACGGGCGCCCGGCTGATGACGACCAGCGACCGGCTGCGGGGCATCCGCCGGACGGTCCCCGAGGCCGACCCGCTCACCGGCGCCATCGAGTGCGCCTGGCCCGTCTCCTGGAGCCTGCGCATACCCGAGGGCTGGCTCTCCGGGCTCTACCAGGCCGTGTTCACCACCGAGGACGGGTGCCGCACCAGCACGCCGTTCGTGGTGCGCGAGCCGGCCCGCGCCTCCGACCTGCTGATCGTGATCCCCTTCGCGACCTACCAGGCCTACAACATGTGGCCGAAGGACAAGCGCATCGGCAAGAACCTCTACCGGGGGTACGCGCCGGGCGGGAAGCTGGGCGGCCCCGAGCTGCGGGCCCACAAGGTCTCCTTCGACCGGCCCTACTCCGGCAGCGGCGTGCCGAGCTGGTTCAACATGGACACGAGCTTCACGCGCTGGGCCGAGGCGGCCGGGTACGACGTGACGTACGCGAGCAGCCTCGACCTGCACGACGGGACCGTCGACCCCGCCAAGTACCGTGCGGTGTTCTTCCCCGGCCACGACGAGTACTGGTCGCGGCCCATGTTCGACGCCGCGACGAAGGCCGTCGGCGCCGGGACCAACCTCGCGTTCCTGGGCGCCAACAACGTCTACTTCCACGTCCGCATGGAACCCTCGCGCACGGGCGTCAAGGACCGGCTGATGGCCTGCTACAAGTCCACGCCGGACCCGACGCCGGACGCGGCCGGCCGCACGTCCCGCTTCCGGGAGATAGCCCTCGACGGCCGCCATGCCGAACAGCAGCTGCTCGGCATCCAGTTCAACGGCATCGTGCCCACCGACAAGCCGTTCCCGCTGGTGGTCAAGAACGCCCAGCACTGGCTGTGGGCGGGCACCGGAGTGCGCGACGGCGACAAGCTGCCCGGCCTGGTGGGCATCGAGGCGGACGCCCACGACCCGAAGGCCGTCCAGCCCCTCGGCGCCCGGCGCACCCTGCTCGCGGAGTCGCCGTACAAGGACTCGCGCCCCGGGGTCAGGCATCGGACCGTCCAGCACACCGCGTTCACCGAGTTCCCCAGCGGCGGCTCGGTGTTCGTGGCCGGGACCTTCCACTGGCCGATCGCCCTGGTGGACGGCGACTCGTGGGCGGACGAGCAGATCAAGAACAAGGACGCCCGGAAGGCCGTCCGCAAGGCGACGGTCAACCTGCTCGACCGCATGCTCCGCAAGCAGGCCTGAGCCACGAAGACGCCATGACAAGACGCCATGACGAAGGGGCCCTGCCCCGGCCAGTCGGCCGGGGCAGGGCCCCTTCGTCATGCGTGAAAAGCGTCAGCCGCCGATGACGACGCGGCGCACGCCCTGCCAGTTGGCCGGGTCGGTGGTGCGACGGCCGTCGACCAGGACGGTGACGTCCGGCAGGTCGGAGGAGGCCAGCTCGCGGTACTCGGCGTGGTCGGCCTGCAGGACCGCGGCCGTGACCGTCTCGCCGCGGTGCGCCGGCAGCTTGTGCGCCTCCAGCTCCTCCACGGTGTACATCGGGTCCGAGACGAACGGGACCGCGCCGCGGGCCTTGAGGGCCTCCACGGTGCCGTACACGCCGGAGAACGCGGTCTCCTTCACGCCGCCGCGGTAGGCGGCGCCGAGCACGAGCACGTTCACGCCGGTCAGGTCGCCGTACGCGGCGGCCAGCAGGTCCACCGCGTACTGGGGCATCGCGGCGTTGGCCTCACGGGCCGAGCGCACGACGGTCGCCTCCGGGTCGTTCCACAGGTACATCCGCGGGTAGATCGGGATGCAGTGGCCGCCGACGGCGATGCCCGGCTGGTGGATGTGGCTGTACGGCTGCGAGTTGCAGGCCTCGATGACCTTCTTGACGTCGATGCCGTTCTTGTCGGCGAACTTGGCGAACTGGTTCGCCAGGCCGATGTTGACGTCGCGGTACGTGGTCTCGGCGAGCTTCGCCAGCTCGGACGCCTCGGCGGTGACCAGGTCCCACACGCCGTTCGGCTGCGGCAGGTCGTCGCGCTCGTCGAAGTCGAGGACCTTCTCGTAGAACTCGACGCCGGCCTTGGTGGAGGCCTCGTCGATGCCGCCGACCAGCTTCGGGTAGCGGCGCAGGTCCGCGAAGACGCGGCCGGTGAGCACCCGCTCCGGGGAGAAGACCAGGTGGAAGTCCTCGCCCGCGGTGAGGCCGGAGCCCTGCTCCAGCATCGGCGCCCAGCGGGTGCGGGTGGTGCCGACCGGCAGGGTGGTCTCGTACGAGACGAGGGTGCCCGGCTTGAGGCCCTTGGCGATGGCCTCGGTCGCGGCGTCCATCCAGCCGAAGTCCGGCACGCCCTCGGCGTCCACGAACAGCGGGACGACGACCACGACGGCGTCGGACTGGGCGACCGCCGCGGTGGTGTCGGTGGTCGCGGACAGCAGACCGGCGCCCACGGTCTCCTTCAGGAGACGGTCGAGGTCGAACTCGCCCGGGAAGGGCTCGGTGCCGGCGTTGACCAGCTCGACGACCTTCTCGTTGACGTCCGCACCGATGACCTTGTGGCCCTTGGCGGCGAACTGGACGGCGAGCGGCAGGCCGATCTTGCCGAGCGCGACTACACAGATATTCATCGGGTCAGTTTCCTCTTCACACGGGACATCGTCTGGCGCAGTCGCTTGCCCGCGCCGAGCGCCGGCTCCCAGAGCGGGGCCGTGGTGATCACGAGCCGCCCCTTGGAGTTCGCGGTGGCCGAGACACGGTACGGGACGATGTCTCGCCAGCGCCGCGCCAGCGGCAGGGGACGGTTCTTGGTCCGTACCGGGATCTCGTACGTCGAGCCTGCCACATCGAGATAGGCGCGGACTCCGAGGGTGGCGCGCTTCGCCTGGAGCGGGAAGCGGGCGTGCAGCACGGTGCCGGTGCCGTCCTCGGTGGGCTCGCTGCGCTGCTCGCCGGCCGGGGCGGGCAGTTCGGTGCCGACGGGCAGCCGGCGGCCGCCGGGCTTGTCGGCGCTCTTGGGCATCGCCCGGTCGGCGAGCCGGAGCACCGCCGACCCGGCCTGTCCGGCCACCGGGACGCGGACCGACAGGTGAACGGCCAGGTCCTGGCCGTTCTGGTCCCACTGGGCGGACACCAGTCCGGTACCGGCGGACAGGTGCTTGGGCACGGCCTCGCCGATCACCTCGAAGAGGCGGTCGGGCAGGTCGAGCTCCGGGTCGCGGAAGCCGGGGTAGCGGACGTAGGCGCGCTCGTCCTCCAGGAGGAACGGCGAGCCGTCGCCCTCGGTGTCGGCGGTGATCGCCTCGACCAGCCGGTCCACGGCCCCGGCCTGCGCGAGCGCGATCCGGACGCGCCGCTGCACGTCCAGGGAGTCACGCAGCGGCTCGGTGAAGTACGCGTCGGCCAGCTTCGCGATCCCCGCGCACAGCTCGACCTGGGTGGCGCGGTCCAGGGCCGGGAAGTCGTCCTGGATCAGCTTGGCGAGCTCCCAGGTGAAGTGCCGCAGGAAGACCGCGTCGCGCTGCGGGCCGGGCTCGATCAGCTCGGCGGCGTACGTCATGATCCGCTCGACGCAGTGCAGCCGGGCCAGATGGTTCGCCCGGTACGTGATGTTGCTCGCGTCGCCGCGCTTGACCGCGTAGTAGCAGGTGTAGTCGGCGACCACGGAGATCTTGCGGGCCCGGACGCAGGCCTCGATGGTGAACGGCTGGTCGCTGCCGACCGGCATGTCCTCGGGGAACCGCAGGCCGAGCTTCTCGACGAGGTCGCGCCGGAACAGCTTGGTGTTGGCCAGGGTGAACGGCAGGGCGGAGTCGTACAGGCTCACGTCCGGGTCGTTCTTCTTGTACAGCGCCTGGTGCACGTAACGGCCGTTGGTGCCGACCATCTTGCCGACGACGACGTCCGACTCGTTCTCGTCGGCGCACTTGACCAGCCGCTTCAGAGCGTCCTTGCCGAGGTAGTCGTCGGAGCCTATGAAGTACACGTACCGGCCGGTGGCCTTCTCCAGGGCGCGGTTGCTGGGCGCGGCCGGCCCGCCGGAGTTGGCCTGGTGGATCACCTTGACGGTGTCCGGGTACTTCGCGGCGAACCGGTCCAGCTCCTTGCCGCTGTCGTCGGTGGAGCCGTCGTCGACCGCGACGATCTCCAGCCGGCTCAGCCCGATGGTCTGACCGACGAGCGAGTTCAGGCACTCGGTCAGGTACGGCATCGTGTTGTAGACGGCGACGACGACCGTGACGTCGGGGACGGTCGTCACATCCGGCCCCTCTCGGCGGCGCCCGGCACGAGGCGGGTGTAGAGCCGGTCGAGGACCTCGGCCTGCGCCTCCCACGTCCAGGTGTCGAGCAGCCCCGGCTTGTCGTAGGCGGCCTTGTACTTCTCCGGGTCGGCGAGCACGGCCTTGATCGCGCGCGCCAGGTCGTCCACGTCCTCGGCCCGGCAGACCTCGCCCTGACCGGTGGAGCGGGTGACCTCGGACATCGTCTTCACATCGCTGACGACCAGCGGCAGCCGGGCGTGCGAGTACTCGAAGAACTTCGTGATCAGCGCGATCTCGTGGTTCGGCCAGTGGTGGATCGGGATGCAGCCGACGTTCGCCGCGGACAGGAAGCGGACCACCTGGTAGTGCGGCACGTACGGGACGGCGTGCAGCCGGTCGCCGACGCCGAGTTCCTCGGCGCGCTTCAGCAGCCCCTGGATGTAGCCTGCGGCCGGTGCGGGCACGACGAACGCCATGTGCACGCCGTCCAGCTTCGGCAGCGCCTCCACCATGTCGCCGAGACCGCGCTGCGGGCCGGGCGAACCGCTGTAGACGACCAGCGGCACGTCGGGGCCGATGCCGCACAGGGCGCGCAGGTCCGGGACGGGTTCGGCGTCGTCCAGGGCCGGGTCGGTCTCCACCGGGCGGTCCGGGGCGTTGAGGACGACGGTCGGCTGCTCGCGGAGGCCGTGGCGCTCGCGCAGCAGGTCGCCGAGGCCCTCGGAGACGGTGACGACGGCGTCGGCGTACGGGGCGAACTCGCTCTCGTGCGCGGTGTTGCCGGGGATCCAGTGGGCGTTGTCCTCCCACGGGCGGACACCGGGCAGGAACTCGTGCGCGTCCCAGACCAGCTTGACGTTCCGGCCCTTGGCCCGGGCGCGCACCGCGGCGCGGGCGCCGACGCCGAGCATCCGGAAGTCGTTGGCGTGGATCAGGTCGGGCTTCAGGGCGTCGATCTCGGCGCCGTACGTGAGCTCGTAGTCCCACAGCACCGGCTCGAGACGGCGCCAGGCGCGCTTGCCCTTGGCGGCCTTCCACGTGGCGGTGAACGCGCGGTCGATCGGGCCGCGCAGCGCCTTGCCGGCCTTGATGGCCTGACGCGTCTGCCGGGCCCGGAAGCCGATCCACTTCTGCATGAACTTCGACACCGGGCCGGCGACCACGAGCCGCGCCTGCTCGGACTTGCGGAACAGCGGCGAGCCGACGGCCTCGGGCACCACCTTCAGCGCGGCGCGCCGGGTCGCGACGTCCGCGCGCCAGGCCTTGGCCCACTGCTGGCGGTACGCGGCCATCGGGCCGGGCTGGTACGCGAACGGGCGGCGCAGCGGCGAGCGGTGCCGCTCGGCGTGGCGCTTGGCGAGCGGGGTCTTCAGCGGAAGCAGCTTGACCTCGGCGTCGCCGAGCTTCCACGTGCGTCCGTTGCCGGAGCGCACCAGGCCGAGCAGCGTGACGTCCCAGCCGGCCGCGGCCGCGGACTCCGCGGCCTTCTGCACCCGCGAGTCGCCCTCGACCTTGTTGTCGACCAGCATGACGACGCGGCCCTTTCGGGGACGGGGCGCGTCGGCATTCTGCGATTCCATGAACAGCCTTTCTTGACCGATCACTTGAGGAAGCCGCTCAGGACCTGGGCAGTCCAGGTTCCGTCGTGGTAGGTGTGGGCGAACTCGACCGACTCACGGCCGATGCGGGCCGTGGCCTCGCGGTCGTCGAGGAGCGTCTGGAGCACCTCGCGGAGGTTCTCGGGGGTCGCGTTGACGATCGGCAGCGCGCCCTCGGTGACCGCCTTGACCTCGTCGCTGATGTAGCCGACGACGGGCCGCCCGGCCGCCATCGCCTCGACGGCGAAGGTGCCGTAGCTGCCGGTGGTGAACTGGTCGAGCACCAGGTCGCTGCTCTGCACCAGCTCGCGCATCTCGGCCCAGGGGATGCCCTCGGCGAGCTTGAACTCGATGACGCCCTTGTCGTGCAGCTCGGTCAGGAGCGGCATGATCCGGTCGGTGCCCTTGGTCCAGCGCTTGGACGGGGCGTGCAGCACGACCGGCCGCTCGCGCTCCATGACGGGGTGCTCGCTGGCCCAGGACTTCACGTCGACGACGAGCGGGGCCCACTTGGCCGTCGGCAGGTCGTCGAGCAGGTCCGGGGTGGTGACGAAGAGCGGAAGACCCGCCTCGTCGGCGATCTTCTTGTTCAGCTCGGCCTTGGCCTGGAGCTTCTCCGCGATGCCCTCGGGGGCGTCGTGGAAGAGCGAGCAGGCGTGCCGCCTCATGTGGTTGCCCGGGTGCCGGATGTCGCTGCCGTGGGCCAGCAGGCCGACCTTGACCTTGGCCTGCTTGAGCGCGGCCAGGTCGCCCTGGACGGAGGAGCCGTTGAGGTAGCCGAAGACCGGCATGAAGGCGTCGACGAGCAGGTGCGTGTAGCGCCCGACGACCCGCTCGACCTGCTGGAACTGGACGTCCAGCTCACGCAGCCGGGTCGCGTCGACGTACACGTCCGCCGGGTAGTCGAAGGACTCGGGACGCTTGTTCATCACGACCTCGACCGACACGTCGGGGTTGAGGCGCGTGATGGCCTGCGCGTACGCCGCGCCCTGGCCCGCGTAGTTGGCGGGGCCGAGGCCGAGCTTGATCTTGGTGTTGCCGAGCTTCTTCCAGACCGGCTGCCCGTCGGCGGTGGTGATCTCCACCTCGCGGACCGCTCCGGGGGTCTCCTGGACGGTCCAGGACACGTCGGGCCGGGGGCCGGGCGGGGTCTTCTTCGACAGCTCGCGGTAGAGCTGGAGCAGCTTGCCGCTCTGCGCCTCCCAGGACAGGTCCGTGAGGACGTCCTCGGTGATCGCCTCGGCCAGCTTGTCCCGGTTCTTCATGGCGCGGGTCGCGGCGGCCGCGAAGGTCTTCGGGTCGTCCCAGGTCCAGACCTCGCCCAGGCCCTTCTCCTCGACGTACGCCTTGATGACCTTGACGTCGCTGGTGACGAGCGGCAGCCGGGCCTGGAGGTACTCGGAGACCTTCGTGGGAAGGGAGACCTCGCAGTTGGGGACCTTCTTGAACGGGGTGAGGCCCACGTCCGCGGAGGACAGGTAGTCGGCGACCTCGTGCTGCGGCACGTACGGCACCAGGTGGACCCGGTCGCGGACGCCGAGCGCCTCGGCCTGCGCGAGCAGTTCCTCCAGGAGCGGGGTGGTCCGGCCGACGACCAGCGCCAGGTGGTAGCCCGGCAGTTCCGGCATGCCGTCGATGACCGCGTCGACGCCGCGCTCACGGCCGATCCAGCCGGAGTACACCATCAGCGGGACCTCGGGGCCCAGACCGCAGGCCTTGCGCACCGAGTTGCTCGACTTGCTGCCGCCGATGACCTCGCGGACCGGCGAATTGCCCACAACGAGCGGCAGCTTGCGCAGCCTGTGGTCGTTCTTCAGCAGCTCGGCCATCTGCGTGGAGACGGTGACGACCGCGTCGGCGCGGCCGATGAACTCGGCCTCCATCGCCGGAAGCGCGTACGCCTGCCGCTTGTTGGGCCACTCCACGCCCTTGATGTACTCGTGCGCGTCGTACAGCCAGGCACACCGGTGCCCCGCCGCCCGCAGCCGCGCGGCGCTGCGCGCGGCGGTGACGATCATGGTGGCGTCGTTGGCGTGGATGACGTCCGGCTTGATCTTCTCGATCACCGGGCCGAAGGCCAGGTCGAGATCGACCACCTGCGGCCAGTCACGACGCCAGTCGCGCACCGGCGCCGGGTCCTTCGGCTTGTTGCGGCGCTGCTCCCACTTGAACGCCCGCACACGGAAACGATGCACCGCCCGCCGCGCGCGCAACAGCGCCTTCAGCGACGTACGACGCGGCCCGCCGGACCACGAGGACTCGGCGGACTTCTGGCGCACCCAGGCCCGGTAGGCGGCGCTGTAGCGATTCAGCGCCGCCTGGTCCTGGAGCTGGAACTGGGTGGCCGCGGCGCGCACCGGGTGTGCCTTGCGCGCGGTCACCGCCCGAAGGTAGTCGGCGCCCACGGGAACCCGGATCACATCGATCGGGCCCATCTTGGAGTGCTGGACGCGCCTGGTGTCGCTCCTGCCGATCAGGGTGACGTCCCAGCCGTCGCGGGCGGCCGCGACGGCGGTCTTCTGTACCCGCGAGTCGCCGGTGATTCCGTTGGCGACGATCACCGCGAGCCGCGGCCGGCGGGCGTGGGATTCCATGAGCTACTTCCTCCGGGAAGACTTACGTTCGGCGTCCCCGGCTTCCACCGAGGGAAGCCGGGGACCGGCGGGCAGCGGCGACCCGCCGCCGAGGTGGATCTAGGCCGCTCCACCGCCGTTGTCGTCCAGACGGACAGTAGTCCGCTCGGCAGCGGACCGCAGGACCGCCGCGGCGACCTCCACCGTACGCAGCCCCTGCCGCAGGGTGCAGATGTCCGCCTCCTCGCCGCGCATCGCGTCGCGGAACAGCTCGTGCTCGACGAGCAGCGGCTCACGCTTCGGGATGGCGAAGCGGACCATGTCGCCCTCGGAGACCCCGCGGAAGGCCTGCAGCGCCTCCCACTCCGTCGCGACCGCCGCGTTGGAGTAGAAGGTCAGGTCGGCCGTGAGGGTGTCCGCGATGAAGCAGCCGCGATCGCCGGTGACCGAGGTGAACCGCTCCTTCAGCGGGCTCAGCCAGTTGACGAGGTGGTTGACCATCGTGCCGTCGGCGAGCTGGCCGACGGCGGAGACCATGTCCTCGTGCGGACGGCCGGACTTCGACACCGTGTGGGCGGCGATCGAGGTGTACTCCTGGCCGGTCACCCACGCGGTGAGGTCGATGTCGTGGGTGGCGAGGTCCTTGACCACGCCGACGTCCGCGATGCGGTGCGGGAACGGGCCCTGGCGACGGGTGACGACCTGGAACACATCGCCCAGCTCACCGGCCTCCAGGCGCTCGCGCAGCGAACGCAGCGCCGGGTTGCAGCGCTCGATGTGGCCCACGCCGGCCACCAGGCCGCGCGACTCGAACGCCTCGACCAGGCGGCGGGCGCCCTCGACGGTGTCCGCGACGGGCTTCTCGATGAGCGCGCCGACACCGGCCTCGGCCAGCTTCAGGCCGACTTCCTCGTGCAGCGCGGTCGGGCAGGCGACGACGGCGTAGTCGATGCCGAGCGCGATGAGCTCCTCGACGGTCGACAGGACCGGGGCGCCCTGCGCCCAGCCGTTCTTGTCGCCCATCGGGTCGACGACACCGACGAGCTGGACGCCGTCGAGCCCGGCCAGTACGCGGGCGTGGTGGCGTCCCATGGAGCCGAGGCCGACCAGGCCGGCTCGCAGTACAGCGGCAGTCACAGGTTCTCTCCCAGCGCGTTCACGGCGGTGACGATGCGCTCCAGGTCGCTCTCGGACAGGGACGGGTGGACCGGCAGGGAGACGACCTCGGCCGCCGCCTTCTCGGTCTCCGGCAGGTCCCAGTTGCGGCCGGCCTTCTGGTCCGGCTCCCAGTACGGCTTCAGGCGGTGGATCGGGGTCGGGTAGTAGACCGCGTTGCCGATGCCCGCCTCGGTGAGCCGGGCCATCGCGGCGTCGCGGTCGCCCTTCACCCGGATCGTGTACTGGTGGTAGATGTGCCGCGCGCCCTCGGCGACGATCGGCGTGACCACGTTCTCGGCCTTGATGTGCTCCGAGAGGTACGCGGCGTTGGCGATGCGCTTCTCGGTCCAGCCGCCGAGCTTGCCGAGCTGGACGCGGCCGATCGCGGCGTTCACGTCGGTCATGCGCATGTTCGCGCCGACGATCTCGTTCGCGTACCGCTGCTCCATGCCCTGGTTGCGCAGCAGGCGCAGGGTGCGGGCGATCTCGGCGTCGGCCGTGGAGATCATGCCGCCCTCGAGGGAGTGCATGTTCTTCGTCGGGTAGAAGCTGAACGTGCCGCCGGTGCCGAACGCGCCGACCGGGGTGCCGTTCAGGGCCGCGGCGTGCGCCTGGCACGCGTCCTCGACGACCGCCAGCTTGTGCTTGTCGGCGATGGCCATGATCTTGTCCATCGCGGCCGGGTTGCCGTAGATGTGCACCGGCATGATCGCCGCGGTCCGCGGGGTGATCGCGGCCTCGACGGCGGCCGGGTCGATGTTGAAGCTGGACGCCTCCACGTCGACGAAGACGACGTCGGCGCCGACCAGGCGGACTGCGTTCGCCGAGGCGGCGAACGAGAAGGACGGAACGATCACCTCGTCGCCGGGGCCGATGCCCATGGCCATCAGAAGGAGGTGCAGCGCGGAGGTACCGGAGTTGACGGCCACGCAGTGGCGTCCCTCGACGACCTTCGAGAACTCCTCCTCGAACGCGGCCACCTCCGGGCCCTGTACGACGCGGCCGGTGCGCAGTACGCGCACCGCCGCCTCGATCTCTTCTTCACCGATGACCGGGCGGGCAGCGGGAATGGGCTGCTCGTTGATGCTCGCCATGGACGTCCTCCTTGAACACCGCAAGAGCTCTATGTGGCAGAGGTCTGGGGTGTTGCGGACGTCTCGCGAGGCCGCGCGTACCCCTCCGGCGCGATGCCGACGCCCTACCGAGGAATGCTGGGACCGGTCTGTCCCCGATCCCTTTCGGTCACCGACCGTAGTCTCCGGGAGTCTCCGGGCGAGGCCCGCAGGCGGCGACGACCGGGCGTCACATTATCAGGAATTTCCCAGTCAATTTCGGGGCCGTTTACGTGGCCAGGCATCAATTCTGAAACAAAAGCCCATGCGCCTACGGGACTCCCAGATCAGCGGCACAGGACGTTCCGAAGATGGCCACCCTACGTTCAAACACACCATGCGCGGTGAGTGACGGCCGTCACGCGACGGCCGTCACTCACACCCGATGTGACCTCTACTGCTCGGCCGGGGCGGTCTTCTTGACCGCCGCCTTCGTGGCCTTCTTCGCAGTCGTCTTCTTGGCCGCGGTCTTCTTGGCCGCCGTCTTCTTGGTGGCGGCCTTCTTCGCCGTGGCCTTCTTGGCGGTCTTGCGCGCGGCCTTCTTCGCCGGCGCGGCCTCGCCCTCGGACTCCGTGACGGACGTCTCGAACTCCGCCTCCGCGGCGGCCGGGGTGCTGGTCACCACGACGACGGCGGCCTCCTCCGCTCCGGCCGGCGCGCCGGCGGGAGCGGTGGCCTTGCGGACGACCCGGCGACGGGCGCGCGGCGGGGCGGCCACGGGGGCCTCCTCGACGGGAGCCTCGACGACGACCGGCTCCGGCTCCACGGCGGGCGCGGGCTCGGCGACGGGCGCCGGCTCGACGACCTCGGCGACCGGCTCCGGCGTCGAGACGACCGGCGCGGACACCTTGCGGGTGGCGCGACGACGGCTCCGCGGGGCCGGGGCGGCCTCCTCGGCGACGACGGGCGCGGTCTCGACGACCTCCGCCACCGGCTCGACCACGGTCTCGACGACCGTCTCGGCCACCGGCTGCGGCTTCGCCGCGGTCACCGGCGCGGAGGCGCGGCGGGTCGCCCGGCGACGGCCGCGACCGCGCGAAGCGGCCGCCTCCGCCTCGGCGACGGAGCCGTACAGCTCCTCGTCCGGTGCGATGGGCTCCTCGACGGCCACCGGCGCGGCGATCTCCGCCGCGACCTCGGCCTCGGTCTCGAGCTCCTCGACCTCCTCGACCTCCAGGGCCTCGGGGTGCTCGTGGACGTGCTCCGCGCCGCCGCGGCCGCGCTTCTTCGCCCGCTTGCCGCTGCCGCCGCCACCCTGGGTGGCCGGCTGCTCCATGTGCACGATCACGCCACGGCCGTTGCAGTGGACGCAGGTCTCGGAGAAGGACTCGAGCAGACCCTGGCCGACCCGCTTACGGGTCATCTGCACCAGGCCGAGCGAGGTGACCTCGGCCACCTGGTGCTTGGTCCGGTCACGGCCCAGGCACTCCAGGAGACGGCGCAGCACCAGGTCGCGGTTGGACTCCAGGACCATGTCGATGAAGTCGATGACGACGATGCCGCCCAGGTCGCGCAGCCGCAGCTGGCGCACGATCTCCTCGGCCGCTTCGAGGTTGTTCCTCGTCACGGTCTCCTCGAGGTTGCCGCCCTGACCGGTGAACTTGCCGGTGTTGACGTCGACGACGATCATCGCCTCGGTCTTGTCGATCACCAGCGAACCGCCGGACGGCAGCCAGACCTTGCGGTCCAGCGCCTTCATCAGCTGCTCGTCGATCCGGTACGTCGCGAAGACGTCGACCTCGCTCGTCCACTTGGACAGGCGGTCGGTCAGGTCCGGGGCGACGTGGTTCACGTACCCGTGGATGGTCTCCCACGCGTCGTCACCACTGACGATGACCTTCGAGAAGTCCTCGTTGAAGATGTCGCGGACGACCCGGACGGTCATGTCCGGCTCACCGTAGAGAAGGGTCGGGGCGTTGCCGCTCTTCGCCTTCTTCTGGATGTCCTCCCACTGCGCCTGCAGGCGCTCCACGTCACGGCGCAGCTCGTCCTCGCTCGCGCCCTCGGCGGCGGTGCGCACGATGACGCCCGCGTCCTCGGGGACGATCTTCTTGAGGATGGTCTTCAGGCGCGCGCGCTCGGTGTCCGGGAGCTTGCGGCTGATGCCGGTCATGGAACCCTCGGGCACGTACACGAGGTAGCGGCCCGGCAGGGAGACCTGGCTGGTCAGACGCGCGCCCTTGTGGCCGATCGGGTCCTTCGTCACCTGGACGAGGACCGACTGGCCGGACTTCAGCGCGGTCTCGATGCGGCGCGGCCCGTTGGCCATGCCGAGCGCCTCGAAGTTGACCTCGCCGGCGTACAGGACCGCGTTGCGGCCCTTGCCGATGTCGACGAAGGCGGCCTCCATCGACGGCAGCACGTTCTGGACCTTGCCCAGGTAGACGTTGCCGACGTACGAGGTGGCCTGCTCCTTGTTGACGTAGTGCTCGACGAGCACACCGTCCTCGAGCACGCCGATCTGCGTGCGCTCACCGCTCTGCCGGACGACCATCACCCGCTCGACGGCCTCGCGGCGGGCGAGGAACTCGGCCTCGGTGATGATCGGGACCCGGCGGCGGCCCTGCTCACGGCCCTCACGGCGGCGCTGCTTCTTGGCCTCCAGACGGGTCGAGCCCTTGATGGACTGCACCTCGTCGGACGGCTCGGCCTTCGGGCGGGGCTCGCGGACCTTGACGACCGTGCGCTCGGGGTCGTCACCGGGCTCGATGTCGGCGGAGCTGTCACCGGTACGACGGCGGCGGCGACGGCGACGACGGCTGCTGGAGGACGAGGAACCGCCCTCGTCGGAGTCCTCCTCCGCGTCGTCCTCGGCCTGCTCGGCGGTGTCCTCGGCGTCCTGGTCCGACTCGGC
>NZ_DATCVQ010000674.1:0-13449 GCF_036566765.1 Streptomyces sp. | reverse complement strand
CCTTCGGGAGGGTCCTTTTTGCTGGTCAGGGGTGGTTTCCGGTCCGCCTGTGACGCGCCGGGCTCCCGTGTCTGCCGCGCACCTGCTGACGCCGGCCCCGGAGCGACGGAGGGACACGTACCGCGAGGCGCCGGTGAGGCGCGGGCCTGCGACCAGGTCCGCGACCATGTCCGCGACCGTCGGGCGGAGCTCCTGGTCGGAAAGTGCCTGGTCAGAAACCGCTCGTCCGATCACGGGGCGGAGTACGCTGAAAGTACCGGGAGTAAGTCGAGCACCCGCTCCCACGCGGACGTCGTTTCCGGCGATCAAGACACTGGGCCGTCCTGCAGGGCGGCCCGGAGACGGGTCCGCGATCATGACCGCCACCCTCGCACCCGCGCTTCCGGCACGCTTGTCGCTCACACCGAAGACCACCCTCGCCGGCCAGTTGGACGGTGCCTGGTGGCCTTTTTCGCGTGACCTCACCGCCGAACTTCCGCCCCTGGTCGACGCGCTGGACGAGCACTTCGGACGCATCACACGCGTCACGGTGAACCCCACCCGCTGGCCCGTCGTCCCCCACAAGGTCTCCGCCACCGGCCACACCGTGCACGTCGGCTGGTTCACCGAGCAGGACCCCGACAAGATGATCCTGCTCTCCTACACCGTCGGCCGCTGCGACCTGCTGGTGATCCCGCCCGAGACCGAACCCGCCGCAGCCGCCCGGCTCATGACCGCCGCCGCCGTCCCCGGGAGCGTCCTGGCCGCCGGTGTCCTGATGTCCGACGAGGCGGCGACCGGCCGCCGTATGCGGGACGCCCGAAGCAGCGAGGAAACCTGGGAGACCGACGGCGGGTCCGCCCCTGCCGCCGCTCCGGCACCCGGTCGTCGGGGCGCGGGTGATCCCCCTGCCGAGGAACATGCGGAGGTGACGTCATGGAAACCCTGATCACGCTCGCGGCAGTCGCCCTGCTGATCGCGCTCGGCACGCGCCTGATCCACCAGCTCAACGCCCAGCACGACGCACGCATCGCGGCCCACCACTTCAGCGACCCCTTCCCGGCCATCGCCCGTCCACCCGGCCACAGCCACCACCCGCCGACAGGGCAAGCCCCCAGCCGCAGGCCCACGGGCACCTGGCCCTGACCACCCCCCAGACCACTCCTCCGACCGAAGGCCGCGGGTGGGGCACCCGACACCCGGGACAACCCACCCGCCGGCCTCTCGCCCGCCCGTGAAGGGACCTCACACCTTGTGCCCCACCCCCACCCCCACCCCCACCGACACCGCGACCCTGCCCTCGGCCGGACACGCCGAGATCCGCATCGTCGCCGCCACCCCCGAAGCCGCCCGCGCGGTCGCCGAAGTGATCCGCCGCTCCTTCGCCGGGGCGGAACAGCGCAGTTACCCCGTACTCGAAGGCGGCACACGGCTCCACCTCACCGTCGACACCGAATCCGCCGCGGAACCCGCCCTCTCCTGGCTCGCCACCAGCAGACCGTCCGCTCGCAACGGCGCCCACGTCGACGAGGTGTGAGGAGCGCCGGCCGTTCCTCACCCGCATGAAAGGACTCGGTCATGGCGACGCTCCGCGAGCGGCAGGTCTACCGCGAACGGGTCCTGACCGCCCTCTACGAAGCCACCGAAGGCAACCGCCTCCTCGGAGTCCCGGGGTCGAAGCTGCTGAGCGACCTGCGCATCCCCGAGGAAGACCTGGCCGCCGCCTGCACCTACCTCGCCGGCGAAGGCCTGATCACCGTCGACTGGGAACCCGGCAACACACCCGCGATGGTCTCCCTCACCCACCAGGGAATCCGCCGCATGGAGGCCGAAGAGGAAGAACGCGGCTGACACCGCGGCGGCGACGGGAGGCGGCCCTTCGCCAAACCGCTCCCCGGCCCCGCCGCTACTCCGCCCCGCAGGCGAGTGGGGTGGGGTCGGCGCGTTTGGCCATCCAGCCGGCGACCTGGACGCGGGAGGTGCAGGACAGCTTCTTCATGATCTTGCGGAGGTGGTTGACCGCGGTCCACTCGGCGATGCCGAGGCGGCGGGCTATCTCGCGGTTGGTCAGGCCGTTCGCGACCAGTTCGGCGACCTCCAGCTCGCGGTCGGTGAGCGGGTGATCGGGGGCGTTCCAGGTGCGGGGCACACGCAGCGGCGGGGCGGGGGCCAGGACCGCGGCGACCGCCTCCGCGAGGTCCCCGCGCGCGCCCTCCGCGGCGAGCCGGCTCGCCTCGGCCTCGCCCAGGCGGACCCGGGCACGGGCGGTCACGGTCTCCACCTCGCGGGCCACGTCGGCCGGCGCCGCGCAGCGGGTGGTGACGCGCAGGGCTGCGGCGGCGCCGAGCGCGGAGGCGACCCGGCGCCAGGTCTCGGTCGCCCGGGGCCGACTGCGGGTGAGCGCGACCGCGTACTGCTCAAGCCCGAGCACGACGACCGGCGCGTGCCCCAGCTCGGCCGCCTGCCGGAGCGCGGTCCGGTACAGCGGGAGCGCCGTGTCCCGGTCGTCCTGGAGGAGCGCGGCGTGGGCGAGCACGTAGGTCGCGAGCACGATGTTGCGCAGGTCGTCGACGGGCCGGAGGACGGCAAGCGCCTCCTCGGCGAGCCGCCGCGCCCCGGCGGCGTCGCCGGCCGCGAGCCGGCAAGCGGCGAGGGTACGCAGGGTCTCCCCCCGCTCGCCGGGCCCGGCCGCAGCCGCACCCCGTTCCGACCGGTGGGTCGCCAGGGTCCGCTCCCACGGCCCCGCCACCCCTACGTCGGCGCGCTCGCCGGAACCCGCGCCGACCCGACCAGGTGTCAACGTCCGCTCCAGCATTCCCGCCGCCGTCTCCGCGTCGCCGCGGTGGTACGCGAGGGCGCCTGCCAGCCGGGTGCAGGCGGCTTCGCCTGCCTCGTCGGCCAGGGTCCCGTACGCCTGCCGGGCCTCGGCCAGGGACCTCTCTGCGGCGTCCCACTCCCCCGCGCACAGCAGCAACTCCGCCAGCGCGCGGTGGCCCTTGGCCGCGACCTCGGGCGGGACGCCGGGGGCCGTGACGGCTGCTGTCAGGCGGCGGAGGCCCTCCGTCGTTCGGCCGCCGGCCTGCCAGTGGACCCTCAGCGCGGCGGCGATGCGGACCGCCGATGTCGCGTCGTGCGTGCGGGCGAAGTGGGTCAGGGCCTGGCGGATGTCGGGGAGCCAGTGGTCCAGCCAGGTCAGGGCCCAGGGCTGGTCGGGGCCTTCCAGGGTGGGTTCCGCGGCCTCGACCAGTGTCAGCAGGAAGCCTGCGTGCGCCGCCTCGCCCTCCTCTGCGCCGGCCGTCTCTCTCAAGTGCTGGCGCACGTACGCCCGGGTCAGGCCCAGCATCGTGATGATGACGTCGCCGTCCGGGCACTCCGTCGTGCTCAGCAGGCTCTTGTCGACCAGGGCGGCCAGCAGCTCCTGCGTGCGGGCGGGCCCCAGACCCGACACGCCGACCGCCGCGGGGAAATCGAATTCCCGGCGGAAGAACGCGATCCGGTGCAAGAACGCGCGTTCTTCCTCGCCCAGTCCGGCATGACTTCTCGCCAGCGCCGATTTCATGTCGCAATGCCGCGTGAACATGGCGCAATCCGTGCGCGAGAGGCTGGCGAGATCCTCGTCGAGTTCCGTGAGGACTTTTCGCGGGGAGAGCAGCTTCATCCGCGCGGCCGCGAATTCGATCGCCAGCGGCAGGCCGTCCGTACGGGCGCAGAGTTCGGCCACCGCCGCCGCGCTGTCCTCGGTCAGCGCGAAGCCGGGGCGGATCAGCCGGGTCCGTTCGACGAAGAGTTGGACGGACGGGACCTGTTCGAGCGCCATGAGGTCGCGGGCCTCCAGGTCCGGGACCGCCAGCGGTTCGAGAGGGAGCAGGGCCTCCCCGTACACGCCCAGGCGCTCGGGTCCGGTGACCACCACCGAGAGCCGGGGACAGCGGCCGACCAGGGCCACGACCTGCTGCCCCAGCGCCCCGCGGTGCCCTTCCGAGCCGTCCAGGACCAGCAGGAAGTGCCGGTCGTCGAGCGCGCCCGCGCGGTCGGTGACGAGCGCGGACAGGTCGCCGCCGGGCGCGAGGTCGTCGAGTTCGACGTACATGCCGCCGTCGGCGAACCGGTCCACGACGTCGTCGAACGCGGCCGTCGCGAGCCGGCTCTTGCCCACGCCGACGGGGCCGGTGACGGTCACGATCCGGGCGTCGGAGGCGAGCAGTCCGCGCAGTTCCCGGAGTTCCCGGTCGCGCCCCACCAGTCCGCGGAACGGAAGGGAGCCGCCGAGCACCTGGTCGACCGCCGGCCCTCTGTCTCTGCCGAATTGCCGAATCGCGTGCATGGGGACTCCGTTCCGATGGCGGCGGTATCGCATCGCGCAAGGCGTCAACTGCTCTGCCCGGCAGCGGAAACAAACGGGAAGGCAGTCCAACACGGTCGGCAGTCCGGCATCAATGCAGCTTGTTCGAAACTGTCAGGTACGAAACGAACGAAACGAACGAAGCCAACGAACGACGTCCACACAAGCGAGAACCGCGGTCCGCCCCCCAAGGAGGGGCGAACCGCGGGCGCCCGCCGCGCCTCTTACAGCGCCGTGACCGTCACCCCGCTCTCCGGGTCCGCGTCGATGCCCCGCTCCTCGGCGATCCGCATCGCCTCCTCGACCAGGGTCTCCACGATCTGCGACTCCGGCACGGTCTTGATCACCTCGCCCTTGACGAAGATCTGGCCCTTGCCGTTGCCGGAGGCCACGCCGAGGTCGGCCTCCCGGGCCTCGCCGGGGCCGTTCACGACGCAGCCCATGACGGCCACCCGCAGCGCCGCCGGGAAGCCCTCCAGCGCGGCGCTGACCTTCTCCGCGAGGGTGTGCACGTCGACCTGGGCGCGCCCGCAGGACGGGCAGGAGACGATGTCGAGGCCGCGTTCGCGCAGGTTGAGCGATTCCAGGATCTGGTTGCCGACCTTGACCTCCTCCACCGGCGGGGCCGACAGCGAGACCCGGATCGTGTCGCCGATCCCCTCGGCGAGCAGCGCGCCGAAGGCGACCGACGACTTGACCGTGCCCTGGAAGGCCGGGCCCGCCTCGGTCACGCCGAGGTGCAGCGGGTAGTCGCACTGGGCGGCGAGCTGCCGGTACGCAGCGATCATCACGACCGGGTCGTTGTGCTTGACCGAGATCTTGATGTCGCGGAAGCCGTGCTCCTCGAAGAGCGAGCACTCCCACAGCGCCGACTCGACCAGCGCCTCCGGCGTGACCCGGCCGTACTTCTTCAGCAGCCGGGCGTCCAGCGAACCGGCGTTGACGCCGATCCGGATCGGGATGCCGGCGTTGGCGGCCTCCTTCGCGATGTCCCGGACCTTGTCGTCGAACCTCTTGATGTTGCCCGGGTTCACCCGGACCGCCGCGCAGCCCGCGTCGATCGCCGCGAACACGTACTTGGGCTGGAAGTGGATGTCCGCGATCACCGGGATCGGGGACTTCCTCGCGATGATCGGCAGCGCCTCGGCGTCGTCCGCCGACGGCACCGCGACGCGCACGATCTGGCAGCCGGACGCGGTCAGTTCGGCGATCTGCTGGAGCGTGGCGTTGATGTCCGTGGTCGGCGTCGTCGTCATCGACTGCACCGACACCGGCGCGTCGCCGCCCACCGGCACCTTGCCCACCATGATCTGCCGCGAGACCCGTCGCTCGGCGACCGGCGGCAGCTCCGGCTCGTCCCGGACCTTCGGCATGCCGAGCCCTACGGTCGTGGTCACCGTGTCTCCCTTCCGCCGGCCCCGTCCAGGAGCCGCGCGAGTTCGTCAGCGATTGCGTCTGCGGAGCCGGACGGGCCGGCGCCCTCGGGGCCGCTGATCTCCTCCACCACCGCGCGGGCGACGCTCTGCGCGGTCAGCCCGCAGTCGGCCAGCACCTCGGCCCTGCTGCCGTGGTCGAGGAACCTGCGCGGGATGCCGAACTCCCGCACCGGGGTGCGCACCCGGTCGTCGCGCAGGAACTGGGCGATCGTGGAGCCGATGCCGCCGGTGCGGCCGCTGTCCTCCAGGGTCACGACGAGGCGGTGGCGGCGGGCCAGGTCGCCGATCGTCGGGTTGACCGGGCTCACCCAGCGCGGGTCCACCACCGTGGTCCCGATGCCCTGCGCCCACAGCACCTCGGCGACCCGCAGCGCCGTCCCGGCCAGCGCGCCGACCGAGACGATCAGGACGTCGAGCGAGCCGGAGCGGCGCAGTACGTCGAGGCCCGCGAAGGTCGCGACCGCCGGCACGTCCTCGCCGGCCGGCCCCTTGGGGAACCGTACGAGCGTCGGCCCCTCCTCCCAGGCCACGGCCTCGTCGAGGAGCTCCTCGAGACGGGCGCCGTCGCGGGGCGCGGCGATCCGCAGGCCCGGCACCACCTGGAGCACCGACAGGTCCCACATGCCGTTGTGGCTGGGCCCGTCGTCGCCGGTCACGCCGGACCGGTCGAGCACGAAGGTGACCGCCCTGCGGTGCAGGGCGACGTCCATCAGGAGCTGGTCGAAGGCCCGGTTGACGAAGGTCGAGTAGATCGCGACGACCGGGTGGACGCCGCCGAGCGAGAGGCCCGCGGCCATGGTGACGGCGTGCTGCTCGGCGATGCCGACGTCCAGGACCCGGTCGGGGAAGCGCCGTTGCATCGGCAGCAGGCCGGTCGGCTCCAGCATCGCCGCGGTGACGGCTACGACGTCGGGGCGGCGTTCCGCGATACGGGTCACCTGCGCCCCGAACACCGAGGTGAACGAGGGCCCGGCGGAGGCGCCGAGGGCGCGGCCGGTGACCGGGTCCATCGGCTTGATGGCGTGCCCGCGGTCGAGTTCGTTGCTCTCGGTGTGCGGGAAGCCGCGCCCCTTCTCGGTGACGACGTGCACCACGACGGGGCGGCGCAGTTCCCGGGCGTGGCGCAGCGCGTCCTGGACGGCGGCGATGTCATGGCCGTCGACGGGGCCGAGGTAGGCCAGGCCGAGCAGTTCGAACAGGCCGGGTCCGGGCCGGCCGGCGCGCAGTTCGGCGAGGTGGTCGGCGAGGCCGCCGCGGGTGGGGGCGTACGAGCGGCCGTTGTCGTTGAGCACGACGATCAGCGGCCGGTCGGGGCCGTCGGCGATGTTGTTGAGCGCCTCCCAGGCCATGCCGCCGGTCATCGCGCCGTCGCCGATGACGGCGACGACCGCGCGGTCGGTGCGGCCGGTGTGCGCGTCGGCGCGGGCCAGGCCGTCGGCGTACGACAGGGCCGTGGAGGCGTGCGAGTTCTCCACCAGGTCGTGGTCGGACTCGGCGGCGCACGGGTAGCCGGACAGGCCGCCGCGCTTGCGCAGCCGGTCGAAGCCGTCGGCCCGGCCGGTCAGGATCTTGTGGACGTAGCTCTGGTGGCCGGTGTCCCACACCAGCCGGTCCGTCGGCGAGTCGAAGACGGAGTGCAGGGCGATGGTCAGCTCGACGACGCCGAGGTTCGGGCCCAGGTGGCCGCCGCTGGCGGTGACCTTGTCGACCAGGAAGTCCCGGATCTCGGCGGCGAGTTCGGTGAGCTGTTCGGGTTTCAGGGCGCGCAGCGACTGTGGTCCGCGCACCTGTTTCAACAAGGACATGGGGTGCTCCCTCAGCTCCCTCACCTGCTCCGGTAGGCCACTTCGTCGGCCATCACGCCGAGTTCGGCGCGCCATGCGTCGTCAAGGTCGGCCCGTTCGAGGGCCGTACGGGCCCGGGCCACGAGCTCGTCGATGCGCTGCTCGATCCGCAGCCGGCTCTCGCCGAGCCGGTCGAGGATCTCCTCGGTGTCCCAGTCGTTGCCGGAGATCAGCTTGCGGACCCGCTCGTCCCGCTCGGCGGCCTCGACCAGCAGCAGGGTCATCTTGTGCTGCTCCAGGTCCAGGCCGACCGGCTTGCCGGCCGCGTCGCTGTCGCCGAAGACGCCGATGAGGTCGTCGCGCAGCTGGAACGCCTCGCCGAGGGCCTCGCCGTACTCCTCGAACGCCGGCGCGAGGTCCGGCCGGCCGGCGATCGCGGCGCCGAGCAGCAGCGGGCGGTGGATGCTGTAGCGGCCCGACTTGCAGACGGCGACCCAGCGGGACAGCTCCGGCTCGATCACGCCCTCGGCGGCGACGGCCATGTCGAGGAACTGGCCCATCTGGATCTCGGTGAGCATCTCGCCCCACAGGTCGCGCACCACCGGCGGCAGGTCGCGGACCAGGCGCTCGGCGTAGATCTGGGCGAGCGCGCCGGAGAGGATCGCGACGCCCTCGCCGTAGCGGCGCGGCTCGCCGCGCCAGCCGCTGGCGATGTGCGTGGCGGACTCGCGGGTGTGCACGGCGGGGACGCCGCGGCGCAGCTCGGAGGCGTCCAGGACGTCGTCGTGGACGAGCGCGCCGGTGTGGACGAGTTCGATGCCGGCGGCGCAGTCGACGACGAGCTGCTCGTCGGCCGCCTCGCCGCCGGCGGCGAGGAATCCGCTGACGCAGAACGCCGGCCGCAGCCGCTTGCCGCCGGCGGCGACCAGGCCGGTCACCGCGTCGACGGGCACGGCGCCGCGCGGGTCCACGCGGACCCAGTGGTCGCGCTCCGCGGTCAGGAACCCGGCCAGGCGCCGCTCGACCTTCTCCAGCACGGCCAGCCGGGCCGCGCGGGCCTGGGGGACTTGGGAACGTGACATGACGACTTCCCTCTCTGGTGGGGGGTGCGGTTCAGGGCGCGGACGGGGCGTCGAGGAGCCGGGCCGGCGGGTGGAAGACGACGTCCTCCTGGGCGACCGACTCGATCTCCACGTCGTCGTAGCCGTGCTCGGCGAGCCGGTCGAGCAGCTCGTCGACGAGGATCTGCGGGGCGCTCGCCCCGGCGCTCACGCCGATCGTCGTCGCGCCCTCCAGCCAGCCGTCGTCGAACTCCGTGACGTCGGGGACGAGATGGGCGCGGGTGCCGAGCCGCTCGGCGACCTCGACCATCCGGACCGAGTTGCTGGAGTTGCGGGAGCCGACGACGAGCACCAGGTCGCTGCGCGGCACGACCGCCTTGACGGCGTCCTGCCGGTTCTGGCTGGCGTAGCAGATGTCGTCGGTGCCGGGGCCGCGCAGATCGGTGAAGCGGCGCTGCAGCACCGCGATGATGCCCTTGGTCTCGTCGACCGAGAGCGTGGTCTGGGTGAGGAAGGCGAGCGGGGCGTCGGCAGGCAGGTCGAGCCGCTCGGCGTCCTCCTCGGTCTCCACGATGATCGTCTGCTCGGGGGCGTGTCCGTACGTGCCCTCGACTTCCTCGTGGCCCTCGTGGCCGATGAGCAGCAGGGTGCGGTCGTCGCGGGCGAACCGGAGGGCCTCCTGGTGCACCTTGGACACCAGCGGGCAGGTCGCGTCGATCACGTCGAGGGAGCGCAGCGCGGCGTTCTCCCGGACCTGGGGCGAGACGCCGTGCGCGGAGAACACGCAGACCGCCTTCTCCGGAACCTCGTCCTCCGAATCGACGAATATCGCGCCGCGCTTCTCGAGCTGACGAACGACATAGTGATTGTGGACTATTTCCTTGCGTACGTAGACCGGGGCACCGTAACGCTCGAGCGCCAGCTCAATAATTGATATCGCCCGCCGGACTCCGGCGCAGAAACTGCGCGGTTCGGCGAGCAGGACTTTCTTTTGCGGCCCCATCTTCGCTCCGTCTTCAAAGAGTTGGTCCAGCGCCGCCGGGGCGGCGTCCGACGGACCGACTCTGGGGGCCGCGCGGACCGGCCGTCAACCATGACAATGACAGCGAGCACGAACTAGCCATGCCTCCCGACCAGGGCAACCGCTGAACCTTGCCATCCCCTTGTCATTCAAATCGCCATCGCGCAATTCCTACTGTGAAGCGCATGAGCACTGTCACCGAGAACCCGGCCGATGCCATCCTCGACGCGGTGTGCACGCCGCTCTTCCAGTCCCTGCGACGCAGTGACCAACGCCGTAGGGGCGTCGAATACATTCAGGGTCTGCTGTCGACCCGGGGCCGTAAGTCGATACGTAACATGGCGGCGTTGATCGGCGGTAACGGGACGGGTCAGGGACTGCACCATTTCATCTGCAGTTCCACCTGGGACTGGACGCTGGTGCGCCGGGCGATGGCGCGGTACCTGCTCGAGACCGCGCCGCCGCAGGCGTGGGTGGCCCGGCCGATGATCATCCCCAAGGTGGGGACGCACTCGGTCGGCGTGAGCAAGTACTTCTCGCCCGCCGAGGGCCAGTTGCTCAGCGCCCAGCGCGCCATCGGCGTGTGGGCGGTGTCGGACCGGATGACCGCGCCGGTCAACTGGCGGCTGCACCTGCCGCAGGCCTGGTTCAAGGACGGGCTGCGCCGCAACCAGGCGTCGATCCCCTGCGACCTGGGCCCGGAGACCCTCGGCGACTGCCTGCTGACGGCCTGCCGGGAGATGGCGCGGGAGTGGGACCTGCCGGCCCGGCCGGTGGTCGTCGACATCGACGAGATCGATCCGGTCGCCACGGTCGCCGGGCTGCGCGCGGCGGGCATCCCGGCGCTGGTCCGGGTCACCGGGGAGACCCGGCTGACGGTCAGCGACTCGGCGCTCACCGGGCACGGGGCGCACCGGCTGGCCGCCGCCGAGATCGTCCGGGCGGCCCGGCATCTGCGCCGGCCGGTGATGTGGCAGGACTTCGCCTCCGGGCCGCGGGCCCGCACCAGCCTGATCACCGTCGCCCGGGTCCGCGTCCCGGGGGCCTCGGTGCACCGCGACGGGGGACAGCTGCTCCTGGTGGGCGTCGGCCGGGCCGGCCGGCCGGAGGCGGACGAGCTGTGGCTGACCGACCTGCCGCCGACGCAGGTGGCGTCGGTGCCCCAGCTGAGCGGCTACTGCCGGCGGGTCGACCAGGACTTCGAGGAGGTCACCGCGCAGGTCGGCATCCGGGACTACGTGGGCCGCTCGTACAGCGGCTGGCACCGGCACGTCACCCTCGCCTCCGCCGCGCACACGGTCGCCGTGCTCTCGGCGGCGGCGCGGCTGCCGGCGCTGCAGCGGGCCACCGCCTCGTGAGGCCCGGCGGCGGTGCACGGCGGGTGCACACAGAGTGAACCCATTGCCACCGGCCGGGAATGGCACTTATCTTCGAGCCGACACCTACGGACCGGGATGCTCGTCAGTCCCGGGGCGGCTCCGCTTCTGCCGGGGCCGGACGGCGGGGAGCGTCCCGATCCACCGGGGCGGGCGCTGGACGCCGGGCGTACGGGATCTTCGTATCCGCGTACCCGCAGGAGCAGGCACATGAGCAAGCACGTCCTCGCCCAGAACCAGTACGGCAAGGCCGAGAACCGCATCGTCGCGATCACCCGCAAGGGCTCGGACGGTTCCTGGCACGAGATCCGCGACCTGAACGTGTCCGTGGCGCTGCGCGGCGAGTTCCGCGAGGTCCATCTGACCGGCGACAACGGCAACTGTCTGCCGACGGACACGACCAAGAACACCGTGTACGCGTTCGCCAAGGAGCACGGCGTCACGTCGCCCGAGGCGTTCGGCATCCTCCTGGCCAAGCACTTCGTCTCCTCGCAGTCCGTCATCCACGAGGCGCAGATCCGCATCGAGGAGTTCGCCTGGGACCGCATCCCGGTGCCGACCCGCAAGGAGCAGCACTCCTTCGCGCGGCAGGGCCAGGAGGTGCGCACCGCGCAGATCACCTACAGCGAGAACACCGGTCAGCTGGAGGTGATCTCGGGGCTGAAGGACCTGACGGTGATGAACTCGACCAACTCCGAGTTCCACGGCTACATCAAGGACCGGTACACGACCCTGAAGGAGGCGTACGACCGCATCCTGGCCACCAAGGTCACCGCCCGCTGGGCGAACTCGGCCGCGGCTGCCGCGGACGAGGACCACGACTGGGACCGCTCGTACAAGAAGGTTCGCCGGCACATGCTGGAGGCCTTCGCGGAGACGTACAGCTACTCGCTCCAGCAGACCCTGCACGCGATGGCGGACCGGGTCCTCGACAACGTCTCGACGGTCAACGAGGTCCGGCTGAACCTGCCGAACAAGCACCACTTCCTCGTCGACCTGGAGCCCTTCGGGCTGAAGAACGACAACGAGGTGTACTTCGCCGCCGACCGGATGTACGGCCTGATCGAGGGCACGATCCACCGCGACGGGGTGCAGCCGGTGATCGCCACCAGCGACTGGATCGTCGCCTGACCCGAGGCTCAGAGCCCGGCCGCCGCCTCGACGCCCAGCCACACGGCGCCGAGTCCGGCGGCCAGGCTCCCGGCGACGTTGGCCGCCGCGTACCGCCTCGCCCCGCTCTCGTACAGCTTCAGCGTCTCGTAGGAGAACGTGGAGTACGTGGTGAGGGCGCCGCACAGCCCGGTGCCGAGCAGCAGCTGGGCCTGCGCGGAGGAGACGCCGGTGAGCAGACCGAGCACGAACGAGCCGACGGCGTTGACGGTGAACGTGCCCCAGGGGAAGACCGAGTCGTGCCGGGCCTGGACGGCGCGGTCGGTGAGGTAGCGCAGCGGCGCGCCGACGGCGGCACCGGCGAGGACGAGCAGCCAGTTCACTCCCGCTCCCCCGCGTCCCGCCCGGTGTACCGGACGACCTCGCAGTCGTCGAGGATCACCAGCCCCTCGGCGACCAGTTCGTCGAGCTGCGGCAGGAACGCGCGGACCCGGTCCTCGGTGTCCACGATCAGGACCGCGACCGGCAGGTCCTCGCTCAGCGACAGCAGGCGCGCGGTGTGCACGAGGGACGAGGCGCCGAAGCCCTCGATGCCGCGGAAGACCGACGCCCCGGCGAGGCCGGCCGCGTGGGCGCGGTGCACGATCTCGGAGTACAGCGGGCGGTGGTGCCAGGTGTCGCTCTCCCCGACGAGGACCGTCAGCCGCAGGGCCCTGCCCGCCAGTCGCGTCATCGTGCTCTCCTCGCGCGTGCGCCACGGGTCGCCGTGGTCGCGGCCCAGACCGCGGCGAGGGCCGCCGCTGCCGTCGCCCCCATGTATGCCACGGCGCGCACGGTCTCCCCGTCCTCCAGCAGTCGCTGCGTGTCGAGTGCGTACGTCGAGAACGTGGTGAAGCCGCCGAGCACGCCGGTGCCGAGGAAGGGGCGCACGAGCGGGTGCGGCGGGGCGGCGGTCTCGGTGACCAGCACCATCAGGACGCCGATCAGCGCGCAGCCGAGGACGTTCACGCCGAACGTGGTCCAGGGGAACGCCCCGGCAGGCGTCGGCCAGGCCAGCGCCGCGCCGTACCGGGCGGCCGCGCCGAGCGCCCCGCCGGCGGCGACGACGCCGACCACCGGCAGTTGAGCGCGCGCGAGCATGCGCACAGGCTAGGACAGGCCTCAGTCCGCGAGCGATTCCAGCAGCGCCGTCGCCCAGTCGGCGTCGTAGTGGTCGAGGCGGGGGAAGCCGCCGTCGTACAGGTCGCCGGTGAAGACATACGTCGCGCCCGGGTTGTGGGCCGCGTAGCCGCCGGTCGCGAAGAAATGCGGGCTGCCCTGGATCTCCGGGCCCTGCGCCT
>NZ_DATCVQ010000673.1:0-3556 GCF_036566765.1 Streptomyces sp. | reverse complement strand
GTTCATGGGTCAACAAGTGGTGGACATCCGCCAGCTGAAGCTGGAGGACGATCCCAAGCTGCTCTCGCCGCCACGTCTGGTCGAGCTGTACCAGTGCGCCATCGCCGTCACGCTGTTCGACTTCCTCCCCCATGCGGAGATCGACATCGAGGTCGACGGGGCCGTCGTCGTCACCCAGCAGGTGGGCTTCCCCGAGCCGGTCGGGGCGACGCTCCCGATTCCCGCACCGTTGGTCGCCGGGCAGACCGTGCGTGCCCGGCAACGCCTGGGCGGCCTGGAGAGCGACTGGAGCCAGCCGTCGACCGTCCTCGACCACACGAAGGAGTTCCCGGCCGGGCCTCCTCGGCCGCAGGTCAACCCCGCTCCGCCGCTCGAATGCGGGGTTCGCACCGGAGTGGCCAATCTGCTCGGCGGCGGAAACGTCTGGATCACCGCGGACGGGGCCGAGGTCGGCCGCGTCGACGGCTGCGCCGCGCCCCAACAGGGCGTGAACGTCGACCCGCCGTACGGTCTGGGCCAGCACGTCCGCGCACACTTCGACCTGTGCGGCGACAAGAGTCCGCCCTCGGTCGATCATCTCGTCCAGCCCGGCCCGACCCCTCTGCCGACCCCGGCGATCGACGCGGGCTACGAGGGCAGCGAGCAACTGCGCATCACCGGCATCGCCAACGGCGCCCGCGTCTCGCTCACCCGCAACGGTGCGCCGGCCGGCACCTACCGATGCTGGGGCGGCGCCCTGCTCGTCTCGTTCGGCACACCGTTCACGGCCGGAGAGACGGTCACCGCGACTCAGCGACTCTGTGACTCCAACCCGCCGAGCCCGCCCGGAGACGTCACGATCCAGCCGTGCTCCGCTCTGCCGGCCCCCGGCGTCGGCCCGCTCCAGGGCGGCGACCAGAGCGTCTCCATCACGAGCTCCGTACCGGGCGCCCAGATCAAGGTCTACCGCAACGGCGTCCAGGTCGGACTCGGCAGTGCGCCCCGTGTCCAGCTCAGCCAGCCGGTCGCAGTCGGGGACACAGTCGTGGTCACCCAGTCGCTGCCGCCGGCCTGCCCCGCCCACCTCGGGCTCCAAGTGACGGTGGCCTGCGTGGACCCGCCGTTCACCCACGATCCATCGGCGCTGGACCTGTTCCCCGTCGGTTCCGACGAGTACTCCGACGGCCCCGTACGCGGAAGCGTCCGCTACCCGGCGGAGGACGACGGTCCGGGACAGCCGTTCAACGCACGGCTGGCCGGGACGGGACGGGTGCCGATCGTGGTGCTCGCCCACGGCAACCACGACCCTGCCGATCCCAGCTATCTCGGCTACGACTACTTCCAGGACAGCCTCGCCCGGATGGGGATCATCGCCGTCTCGGTCGACTGCAACGCGCTCAACGGCGGATCGTCCGGGGTCGGCAACATCGAGGCCCGGGCCGACCTGATCATCGACTCCATCCGCCACTTCCAGAGCCTCGACGCGGATGCGGGGTCCCGCTTCTTCGAACGGATCGACTTCGCCCGCCTCGGCCTGATGGGCCACTCCCGCGGCGGGGACGCGGTGGTCACCCTTCCGACCGTCCTCCCCTCGATCGGGGTCACCATCCTGGCCGTGCTCGCGCTGGCGCCGACCAACTTCCGTTACTGGGCCGGCATGCCCACGATCGAGCCGGGCGACTACGCCTTCATGACGATCCTTCCCGCCTCGGACGGCGATGTGGTCGACAACAACGGGGCGCAGTTCTACGACCGCGCCAAGCCGAGCCCGTACAAGTCCCAGCAGTACGTGCACAGCACCAACCACAACTTCTTCAACCGCCAGTGGCTCTTCGACGAGGGGGTGACGACCGTGGTCTCCCGAGGCGAGCACGAACGCGTCCTCGACGTCTACGGGACGGCCTTCTTCCGATCCCGGCTGCTCGGCCACGGCACGCACGTCTTCCTCGACGGGCAGCAACGGCCGACCGGAGTCCTCACCTCCCTCGTCCAGCAGTCCTTCGCCTACGAGGGTTCCCCCACCATCGACGACCACGAGGACGGCAACGGCATCGGCGCCAACTCGCTCGGGCTGCCGACCGCGCAGTCCGGAGGCATGGTCGCCGACGAGTTTCCGTTCGACCAGGTGCCCGCTGCCTTCAACCAGTCCTTCTTCGGGCTGAGCGTCGGCATGGTCATGGAGCCGAAGGAGACCGGCGGGATCTTCCGCTCGTCCGTAAAATCCTTGGACTTCAGCGATGTCGAGCTCTGGGTGCGCGCCGCTGAAGTCGCCCAGGGGCAACTGCCGCCGGACGCCACCGGATTCCGGCTGGGGCTCGAGGACAGCGAAGGCGCCACGTCATGGGTCGACTCCGACTCCGTGGGCGGTGTGCCCCGCCCGTTCGACCGCCCCGACGTGACCAAGACCATGCTCAAGACCCTGCGGTTCCGCCCCGCGTGCTTCCAGGCCGCGAACCCGAAGCTCCGGCTCGATCGGATCCGGACAGTCCTCATCGAATACAACCGCCGAGGACGCCGCGCCCTGGCCTTCGACGACCTCCAGCTGGTCAAGCCGCTCTGAAGGAGCATCATCAGATGACGAACGATCCTGGCGAGCTCGAACCTCCAGCGCCGCGAGCACGCCACGAGCTCCCCGATGTGCTGTCGATCGACACCCGGTCGATCCGCTACGAGCCGCCTCAGTTCCGCAACTTCCGCTCGGCCCTGCCCGAGGGCGGGGACGTGGTGGAATTCCTGGTGGAGACCGTCGCCCCCATCCCGGCTCGTGCACTCGGCCCGGCCCTGAAAGTCGGCACCACACTCGTGGTCGAGGTCACGGAGGTGGACTCCACCCACTACCGCTTCCTCGCCTTCAACCCCGAACGCCTGGAACCGGGAGCCCCGATCGGCCTCTGCTGGAGCGGCCGTCCCGAGACCGCGCGCTCGACCCCGTTCCGCTACCGGGTCTAATCGCAGTGCATCGGGCTTTGGCACGGTGGTGAAGCGATTCTGACAACGACGCGTCGCGCGCTCGCGAGACCTCCCGCGCCGCAGGTGAGGCGTTTCCGAAGACCGGGACCTGTCCAAGCTGTTGATCACCGAGGCGAAGGAGACGGTGGGGCGGGCGTGGCTCGGCGAGGTGTCGTCGGTCGTGCTGCAACAATCCTTGCGGGACCTGGATGCCGCCTAGAGGAACTTCTTCGACTGCTTGAAGGGTAAGCGGCCGCGTGTGGGCGCGCCTCGGTTCAAGTCTCGCAAGGACCATCGGCAGGCCGTACGGTTCACAGCCAACGCCCGATGGAAGATCACCGCGGGCGGGGACATGTCTGTGCCGAAGATCGGCGACGTGCGGGTGAAGTGGTTGCGCAACCTGCCCTCCATGCCGTCCACCGTGACCGTGATCAAGGACGCGGCCGGCAGGTACTTCGCGTCCTTCGTGGTCGAGGGCCGAGCCTGGCACGCTGCCCGAGACCGATTCCGTGGTCGGCATCGACCTCGGCCTGGGGCACTTCGCGGTCCTGAGAACATGGTCGGCGTCGTCCTCGACCTCGTCGCGGAAGTCGGCGCGGACGCCGCTGTCGTAGCCGAGGGCCGTTTG
>NZ_DATCVQ010000672.1:0-7501 GCF_036566765.1 Streptomyces sp. | reverse complement strand
CGCCGTCGGCTGGTACAGGCGCCGCCAGTGGCCGGCGAGGTCGTCCGCGGCGCTGGTGACCGTGTCCAGGCTCATCGTGGTGCGCGAGGCCCGTTCGTAGCGCTGCCAGTTCGGCATGGCGTGGTGGTTGGGGTCGCCGGTGCGGATGAAGGAGATCCATGCCGCGTGCATGGTCTTGGCCAGGCCGTCACGGACCCGGGGGTCGAGCCCCGTCAGGAAGGGCGCCTGCGACCACTTGTCGAAGTTGTCGAAGACGAACGGCAGTTCCAGGCAGTGAGCCGCCGCCAGCCGGCCGCCGTGTGCGGGCGTCGGGAGGTCGAACTGGTACGCCCAGACCGGCCGCTTGCGGGCGGCCCGTCGTTCGGCGAGCGCGAGGCCGGGCATGCGGAACAGGTCGTCACTGATCAGGTCCATGAGTACGTCCACCGGACGGGCGCCCGGCCGGGCTTCCTCGTACGCGCTGTATGCCTCGGCAGCGCGGTTCCCGAAGGTGTCCCGTGCCCGTGCGAGCACCTGGTCCTTGGTCGCGGCGGTGTACGTCTCGTTGAGCGCGAAGGCGAAGTTGGCTTCCTCCCTGGTGTAGCCGATCAGGATGTCGATGTCCGCCCCGGGACCGCTGAGCAGCAGGTCGGAGGGGTGGCGGTCCAGCGTCACCCCGTCCAGTACCGGCAGGTACGGGGTCGACCAGTATCCCCACCGCCCGGTGCGCTTGAACATCTCGAGGGTGGCGCCCATCAGCTGTTGCCAGGGCAGGGTCCGCAGCTGCGCCACGTCTTTGGCCCCGAGGATGTCGAGGAAGGCGGCGCTGCGCTGCAACGACTCCGCACGGGTGGGGATCTGCAGCCCGAGCGGCGGGCTCTGGAGGATGGCGCGCCGGAACAGCGGGCGGCCCTGGGGCCGGGCGCCGGCCAGCGCCGCGACCGACAGTGCGCCGCCGGACTGGCCGGCGAGCGTGATGTCGTCCGGGTCTCCGCCGAACGCGGCGATGTTGTCCCGTACCCAGCGCAGTGCGGCGAGCTGGTCGGTGAGCCAGAAGTTCCCCCCGGCGCCGTCCTCGCCGAAGTAGAGGTATCCCAGCGGCCCGAGCCGGTAGTTGATGGTCACGACGACGAGGTCGCCGTCGCGTGCGAAGGTCTCGCCGGAGTAGATGGGCAGTGATCCGGATCCGGAGATGAAGCCGCCGCCGTGGATCCAGACCATCACCGGCCGCTTGGCGTCGTCGGCTCGCGGGGTCCAGACGTTGAGGGTGAGGCAGTCCTCGTCGAAGGGTGGCGCGCCGTGCGTTCCGAGCACCGCGTCGCCCCCTTCCCGGTAGAGCTGCGGCGCACTCGGGCCGAACGCGGTGGCTTCGCGCGTTCCCGACCAGCCGGGATGGGGCTGAGCCGGCCGCCAGCGCAGGGCGCCGACCGGCGGTGCCGCGTAGGGCACCCCCTTGAAGACGGTGAGACCTCCTTCGAAGGCTCCCCGCAGCCGGCCGGCGGGCGACTCCACGACAGGCGAGGGCTCGTCCCCGCTGGGGGCAGCCTGCGCCGCCTGCCCGACCGGAATCCCGGAGAGCAGCGCGGAACCGGCCAACAGGCCGCTGTTCTTGAGGACTTTGCGTCGCGATGGATCGTCGGTCATGGTGCTTCACTCCCTGACTGATCACGGGCCCGCCGCTCGCGCTATGGCGGAAATTTGACGATCGCAAGTGTTACGGCAGGAAGCTGATCGGGGTCAAGGGGGGAACGGGTCTTCCCGTCAAAATCTTGCGAAGTATTGACGGGCGTCGCAATTACGCGATAGACACGTGTCACCTCGGATGCTGCCCGTCGATCAGCGACGCAACGCGTGTCCCCCAGCCTCAAGCCAGGCCACCACTTCTGAGAGCGGCCCTCACCCCAGGGCCCCTTCCGGGCACCCCATCGGCAACACCCGGTCCACCAGGGCCGGCTGACAACGTACGGAGTCTCCATGGCAGGTCGGTTTCGTCCCGTTGGTCTGATCGCCGTCACGACGGGCCTCTTGCTGAGCACCGCATGCGGTGGCGCCAGCCTCGGGACCGGTGACGGCGACAAGCAGGGCGGGCCCGTGAAGATCGGGCTCCTCCTCCCGCAGTCCGGGACCTACAAGGCGCTCGGCGACGACATGAAGCAGGGCTTCGAGCTCTACGTCGAACAGCACGGCGGCAAACTCGGCGGCCGAGAAGTGGAGATAGTGATCGCCGACGAAGGGGAGACGGCGGACTCCGGCAAGGCGGCGGCGGAGAAGCTCGTCAAGCAGGACCGGGTGCTGGCGGTGAGCGGCGTGGTGAGCTCGGCGACCATCAACGGGGTCAAGGACCTCTTCGAGACCAGCAAGATCCCGCTCGTCGGATCGAACGCCTCGCCGACCACGCTGACCGGGACCAAGTACATCTGGCGCACCTCGTACGTCAACGACGAGCCGGGCAAGGCGCTGGGCAAGCACGTCGCCGAGAACGCCGGCGGTCCGGTCTTCCTGATCGCCGCGGGCTACCAGGCGGGCAAGGACGAGGTGGAGGGATTCAAGTCCACCTTCCTGCCCGCCGGGGGCAAGCTCGCGGGGGAGGAGGTCTACACCCCGTTCCCGGGGACCAAGAACTTCCAGCCGTACCTCGCGCAGATCCAGAACTCGGGTGCGAAGGCGGTCTTCTGCTTCTACGCGGGCGGTGCGGCCGTCGACTTCGTCAAGCAGTACCGGGACTTCGGGCTGGCCGGCAGGATCCCGCTCTACGCGCCCGGCTTCCTCACCGAGGGCGGCGTGCTGAAGGGGCAGGGAGCAGCGGCCGACGGCATCCTGACCGCGCTCAACTACAGCGCGGACCTGGACAACGCGGCCAACAAGCGGTTCGCGCCCGCCTACCAGTCCGCGTACGGCGAGCCCGCGACCACCTACGCGATGGCGTCATGGGACGCGGCACAGGTGCTCGACAAAGCGATCAAGGCGGCCGGTGGCACCACGACCCCGGAATCGGTGACGCCGGAATCGGTCAACGCCGCCATCGCCAAGGTGGGGGACATCGACAGCCCGCGCGGTACCTGGCAGTTCAACAGCAGGGGCACGCCCATCCAGCCCTGGTACCTGCGCGAGGTCAAGCAGGGGGCCAACACCGCCACCTCCGAGCTCGGCCGGCTGGGCGGCTGACATGCCCGGATGGTTGGACGGCAACCTCGTCAGCGTCGTCGACGGGGTCGCCTTCGGTCTGCTGCTGTTCACGATCGCGGTCGGACTCTCCCTGGTCTTCGGCATGATGGACGTGCTGAACCTGGCCCACGGCACGCTCTACCTCGCCGGGGCCTACGTCGCCTACGCTCTGTCCGACGGAAGCCTGTGGGGTCTGCTCCTCGCCCTGGCGGCCGGCGCCCTGGCGGGCGGCATGGGCGGGGCCGCGCTGACGTTCCTCACCCAGCCGTTGGCCCGGCGTGGGCACTTGGACCAGGCTGTGCTGACGCTCGGCATCACCTTCATCGTCGCCGACCTCCTTGCCGCGGCCTTCGGCGGCGAGGTGCTGCCCACGGACCCGCCGACGGCCCTGCGCGGGACGGTGGACCTCGCCGGGCACGCATACCCGGTCTACCGGCTGGTGTTCATCGGCGTCGCGGCGGGCCTCGCGCTCCTCGTCCACGTCGCCTTCGAACGCAGCTCGCTCGGAGCACTGGTACGAGCCGCCGTCGCGGACCGGGACATGGTGCGCGCGCTGGGGGTGGACGTCCGCAAGGTGTTGTACGGGGTCTTCGCCGCCGGCGCGGCCCTGGCGGCGGTCGGCGGCGTCCTCGGGGCGCCGATTCTGGGCCCCGGTCCCGGCGTCGACGAGACCGTCCTCGTCCTCTCCCTCGTCGTCGTGGTCGTGGGCGGCCTCGGATCCGTGCGCGGCGCGCTCGCCGGCGCGCTCCTCATCGGTCAGGTGCAGACACTCGGGGTGGCGCTGCTCCCCGAGTACGCGCCCTTCCTCCTCTTCGGCGCCATGCTGCTCGTGCTCGTCGTCCGCCCGCACGGCCTGGTCCCGACGGCGGTGCGCGCATGAGCCCGTCCGGAACCGCCGAGACCAACGGAACCGCCGAGACCAGCGGGACCGCGGAGACCAGCGGAACCGCCGAGACCAGCGGAAGCGCCGAAAGCATCGGAACCGCCGGCTCCGTCAGGCGGCGGCTGTCCGTGACCGCCGTGGTCGTCGGACTCGCCCTGGCTCCCTTCGTCCTCGACGCGTACGCCATCGGCACCCTGTCGCGGATCCTCGTGTTCGGGCTGCTCGCCATCAGCGTGAACCTGCTCACCGGCCTGACCGGACTGCCGACCCTCGGCCAGTCGGCCTACTTCGGCGTCGGCGCCTACACGGCCGCGATCGTGGCGACGAGGCTCACCGACATCGGCATCCTCCAACTGCTCATCGCCGCAGGCGTCTCCGCGCTGGTGGCCGTACCGACCGGGTGGCTGGCGGTGAGAGCCAGGGGCGTGGTCTTCCTGATGCTGACGCTGGCCATCGGCGAGATCGCCTACAGCACCGCAGTCAACTGGAAGTCGCTGACGAACGGCACCGACGGCGTCTCGGGCATCCCGCCCGTCGTTCCGCTGCCCGGCCTGCCCGCGCTGGCGCTGGACGGGCTCGTCTACTTCTATGTACTGGCCGTGTTCCTGCTGCTCTTCGCGGCCGTCTCCCGCCTGGGCTCGACACCGTTCGCCCTGGCCCTGCGCGGAATCCGCGACAACGAGCAGCGGATGAGGGCGATCGGATATCCGACGCAGCGGTACGCCCTGGCCGTCTACTGCGGCGCCGGGGCCCTGGCCGGGGCCGCGGGAGCCCTCTGGGTCTCGGTACAGCGGTTCGTCTCGCCCGGCGACGCCGGATTCGAGATCGCCGCCCTGGCGCTGCTGGCCGTCGTCATCGGCGGCTCCGGCTCGATGTGGGGAGCCTGCGCCGGTGCCGCACTGGTCTGGCTCACCCGCGACTACCTCGGGAACCTCGAAGCCGTCGCCGGACGCGGGCCGTTGCTCCTTGGAGTGCTCTTCGTCGTCGCCGTCTACACGCTGCCCCGCGGGCTGGCCGGCGTACGGCTCCCGCTCAAGCTGACCCGGAAGAGGACGGCGTGACAGATCACGATCACAATCACGATCACGATCTACTGGAACTACGGCAGGTGTCACGGCACTTCGGGTCCTTCCGGGCCCTGGACGACGTCTGCCTCACCGTGCGGGCTGGGGCGCGACACGCGATCATCGGCCCGAACGGTGCGGGCAAGTCGACCCTGTTCGGCCTGATCTCCGGAACGCGCACGGTCACCGCCGGATCCATCCTCGTCGACGGGCAGGACGTGACCCGGCTCCCCGTGCACCGCAGGGTCGGGCTGGGCGTCGCGGCGACGTTTCAGCACTCCAGTCTCTTCCTGCGCGAGTCCGTGCTGGAGAACGTCCTGCTCGCAGTGGTGCGCCGGGACGGCGGAGGGCTCGGGGGCTGGCGGAAGCTCGGTGCCCGGCCGAACACGATCGCCCAGGCGCACGCACTGCTCGAGCAGGTGGGCCTGCCCACCCGGCACGAGGTAGCGGCGGCCGCGCTCTCGCACGGCGAGCGCCGGCAGCTGGAGGTGGCCGTCGCGCTGGCCACCGGCCCCCGGCTGCTCCTTCTGGACGAGCCGGCCGCCGGCATGTCGCCCGCGGAGACCGCGCGGCTCACCGAACTGATTGCCGCCCTGCCCGCCGAGGTGACCGTACTCCTCATCGAACACGACCTGGACATGGTGTTCGGGCTCGCCGACACGGTGACCGTCATGCACCTCGGCAGACACCTGAAGACCGGCTCCCCGGACGAGGTACGGGCCTCAGCCGAAGTCCAGACCGCCTACCTCGGCACCGTGGAGGTCTCCTCGTGAAGCCGTTCTTCAGCGTGCGTGAGCTGCGCTCCGGCTACGCCGGCGGCGTCGTACTCGGCGGTGTCGACCTGGATCTCGACGCGGGCGGGATCGTGGCGGTCCTCGGGCGCAACGGGGTCGGGAAGACCACTCTCATCTCGACCGTCATGGGGCTCGTCCGACCCTACGAAGGCAGCGTCACCCTCGACGGCCGGGAGATCGCAGGCGCCCGCGTCGATGCGATCGCCCGAGCCGGGGTCGGCGTCGTTCCGCAAGGGCGCCGGGTGTTCGCGCCGCTGACCGTGGCCGAGCACCTGGCGATCGCCTCGCGGCGTCGGGCACCGGGCCCATGGACGAGGGCCCGCGTCCTCGACCTGCTGCCGAGGCTGGGGGAGCGGCTCGGACACCGCGGGGACCAGCTCTCCGGCGGGGAACAGCAGATGCTCGCGATCGCCAGGGCTCTGCTGGGCAATCCACGCCTGCTGCTGCTCGACGAGCCGTCCGACGGCCTCGCTCCCGCGATCGTCGCCCAGGTCGGCGAGGTGATTCGCGAAGTAGCCGCACAGGGCATGGCGGTCGTCCTCGTCGAGCAGAACCTGGGGCTCGCCTTCTCCGTCGCCCAGAACGTCGCCGTCATGCAGAAGGGCCGCATCGTCCACCGGGCGCCCTGCACGGAATTCGCATCCCGCCCCGATGACCGCCGTCGCCTGCTGGGCGTCGACTGACCGGCACGACGGCACGGGACCCCGTCCCCGACTCGGAGGTTCACTCATGTCTCCGTCTTCTCCCGATCAGAAGTCGTTCTCCGCGTTCGGTCGGATGGTGGTGCCCGTAGCGGATGCCGATGGCGCCCGCCCTGGCCTTCTGCCGCGGCATCCTGGGCTTTGAGGTACTGCACGACGCGACGGTCGGCGGCTACCGCTGTCTGCGCCGGGCCTGCCCGGCCAGGCACGGGTCGGCCTCTGGCTGATGCCCGCGACCACGGCCCGGGAGAGCGAGCTGATCAGCCGTCAGCACGTCGGCGGCCGTGCCGCCGCCGCGTCCGCGCCCTGCGCCGCCGGCCGGCCCGTGCTCGTCCTGTACACGGCCAACGTGCGGGAAACCGTCCGCCGCTTTGCGCGCTCACGGCGTGCGGGTCTGGAACGAACGCGAGGAGGGCGACGGCCGTTCCCTGCGCTCGCCCACCCCGACGGCTCGGAATCCCGAGATAGAGCGCGCGGAGGAGCGTGGAGAGTGCATCGACCCGTCCCCCGCAACAGGGTTGCGGAGCAAGGGGGTTGGCCAAAACGCCGACGACGGCGCTTCGTGATGTCCGGAGCAGGCTCTGCGCCCGCTTGATCCGAGCGATGGGCGCGTCGGCGCGCACCGCGCAGGCCCGACTTGTAGGGTGCGAGCCTCGTCGTACGCCACGCACTTTCTATGGAGCTGGCTGTGTCAGCGCTCGTTGCCCGCATTCGAGCAGTGGGTCACGGAGAGCGTTGCTCTCGGACTGGTGTGGGGTATGCAGTCCCGGGACACTCGCTGGTCAGACTAGCTTTATCCGCTTCTTCGCAGTGAGGAACCACCAGCTGGTGAGCTGATGATTACGGAATTCGATCGTTCCCTGATTGTTGCCGAACGGGAGGCCGTCATCACCGCTGTAGTGTGTTGTGAAATGG
>NZ_DATCVQ010000671.1:0-4090 GCF_036566765.1 Streptomyces sp. | reverse complement strand
AGGGCATCGCCGCCACGGACCGACTCACCCGCCTCAACCAGGCCTGGCGGCAGCACGAACCTGGCGCGCCGGCCATCAACGCATGGTGACCACAGCCACCCCACCCCAGTGACCTGAACCGGAGCGAGAACGGCACCCCTTGAGATCGCGGAGGAAGGCAGCCAGTTCCTCACGGCCAGGTATCTCGGCATCTGGTCTCGAGGACATGCCGGCACCGTATCCCTGGAGACTCTCATCCCGCCTGCGCGCCAGGGCCGTCGGGCAGCCAGTCGCGGGTCGGGGCGTGCTCCAGCCACCGGCTCTGCGCTGCTTGCCGGGCGCAGGCGGCGGCGAGGCCGCTCACGCCGGGGTGGGGGTTTTCGGTGCGCCAGAGCAGCGACCAGGCGTAGAGGGGTGTGGGGTCGACCAGGGGGATAGAGCGCAGTCGGGGGATGTTGGGCAGGGGTACGTCGGCGGGCATCAGGGAGAAGCGGCGCGGGTGTTCGGCCACTTCGGCGAGGAAGTGGGCCAGGCCCAGGTTCACGCTGCCGGCGCGGTCCCGGATGCCGAAGTGGTCGGCGAACTGGCGGAGGAAGTCGAGGCGGTCCAGTGCGCCGGGGGCCCACAGGACGCTGTCGCGCAGTTGCTCGGGCCGGAGTGCCGGCTGGGCTGCGAGGGGATGGTCGGCGCTCAGGATGACGTCGACGGGTTCGAGGCGGACGAGGCGGTGCGTCAGTCCAGCGGGCAGCGGCGGGTGGACGCGGCCCAGGGCCGCGTCGATGTCGCCGTGCAGTAGCGCTGTCGTCACCGCGGGCAGGTCTCGGCCGTGGCCCAGCTCCAATTCCTGGTCCTGCGCGGCGACTTGGGCCAGGGTTCGCATCGGCGCGTAAAGGTGGCCCCACACGTCGACGCGCAGCGGGCGATCCTCGCTCACCGTCGCCCTCACCGCGTCGTCAGCCGCGGCCAGGGCGCGCCGGGCCGGTTCGAGGAAGCGCCTCCCCGTCTCGGTGAGAGCCACCGTGTGGCCGAGGCGAGCGAACAGTTTCGTACCGAGGAGTGATTCCAGCCGTGCGATCCGTTTGGACAGGGCCTGTTGAGAGATGGCCAGGTCCCCGGCCGCCCGGCCGAAGTGCAGCTCCTGGGCGGCGTGCACGAAGGCACGTACCTGCGCCATGTCGAGATCCACGCCCTCCGCCACGCCCTTCACGAAGCCTTCCGCCACGCCTCCCACCATAGGTGACAACCGAAGGTTGTCGGGTTTTCCTGCCTGTTGTTGGATCACTGGGCGGCGGACGGGGTTGCATCGTCCGTATGCGAAGACTGATTCCCACGGGGGAGGCGATGCGGCCGGTGGAGTTCGCCGACGTCCCCCGGCCCGTCCCTGAAGCTGATGAGGCGTTGATCGAGGTCGAGGCGTTCGCGCCGAACCGGGGCGAGACGTTCCTGCTGGAACGTCCCACCCCGGGGCTGCTGCCCGGCAAGGACGTCGCGGGGCTCGTCGTCCAGGCCGCGGCGGACGGCTCCGGGCCCGGCGTCGGCGCCCGCGTGGTCGGGCACCCTCCGCAGGGCGGCTGGGCCGAGTACGCCGCCGTCCCCACCCACTCTCTCGCCGTGCTCCCGGACGGAATCGACAGCGTACGGGCGGCCGCCCTGCCGCTGGCGGGGATCACCGCGCTGCGACTGCTGCGCACGGCCGGCTCCCTGACCGGCAGGCGGGTGCTGCTGACCGGCGCTTCGGGCGGCGTCGGCCACTACGTCACCGAGCTGGCCGCCGCGGCCGGCGCCGAAGTCACCGTGGTCAGCGCCACCCCGGAGCGGGGGATGCGGCTCGCCGAACTGGGCGCGGCCGAGGTGGTCCACGATGTCGCGGCCGCCGGGGGCCTGTTCGACGTGGTGCTGGAGTCGACCGGCGGCCCGCAGCTGCCCCTCGCCGTCTCGAAGGTGCGCCCAGGCGGGCTGCTTCTCTGGTTCGGCCAGGCGAGCCGCACCCCGGCCACCCTGGACTTCTTCGAACTCCTGGGCGGACCGGCGGGGGTCACGATCCAGCACTTCCACTACGCGGGCGCCCCGTACGGACCTGAACTCGCGACGCTGGTCCGTCTCGTGGAGCAGGGGCGGCTGCACCCCGAGATCGGCCGGGTCGCCGACTGGTCCGAGACCGCCGGCGCCCTGGTCGATCTGCGGGAGCGACGAATCCGAGGCAAGGCCGTGCTGACGACAGGAGCCGTACGATGAGCGACGCCGAGCACGCCGCCGCTGAGTTCGCCGGCGAGCGCGCCGCCGCTCAGTTCGCGGCCGAGAACGCCGCCACGCCGATGCGCGCCGCCGAGCACGCCGCCGAGTTCGCAGCTGCCCAGTGGACCCGTGCCACCGGCGCGGGTCTCGACCCACACGAGTACGGTCGCGTCACCGAATGCCTCGACGCCGTCGCCGACTGGGGGCCTGCCTTCCGGCGCACCGCTGGCGACTACGTCGAACGTGCGACAGCCGCGAGTTCACCCGTGTCGGCGGGTGAGCACCTGCTGACGGCGGCGCGGTGGTTCCACGTCGCGACGCTGGCACCGTTCGCGGAGGCGGACCGTGCCGCGGCCGAGGCCGACGACGCCCTGGCCAGGGCGCTCGCCGTGCTGGAACCGAGTGCCCAGCGCGTCAGCGGCCCGGGGTTCACCGGCTGGCTGCGCGGCCCGGCCGACGCACCGGGCACGGTGATCGTGGTCCCCGGCCTGGACTCGGCCAAGGAGGAGTTCCTCGATCTCGCCTCCGCGCTACTGGCGCGGGGTCTCGCAGTGTTCGCGATGGACGGCCCTGGGCAAGGGGTCCTCAGGGCCACGACGACCATGCGAGCGGACTACCACGAAGTCGTCGGTCGGGTCATCGACGCCCTCGGCGACCCGGCGCGCATCGCCGTCGTCGGCCTCAGCCTGGGCGGCTACTACGCGGCCAAGACCGCGGCATTGGAGCCCCGGGTGGCCGCCGCCGCAACCGTCAGCGGTCCCTTCCGCCTCCACTGGCCAGAACTGCCGCAACCCGTACGGGACATCCTGACCCGGCGCGCCGGCGGGGCCCAGGCAGCCCGCGCGTTCGCCGACCACGTGGACCTCACCCACTTGGCGCCCCGCATCGAGGTGCCGCTGCTGTGCGTGGACGGGGGCGCCGACACCATCCCCGGGGTGACCAACGTCGAACCGCTGGCCCGCCTCGCACCACGCGGCACGTACCTGTCCGTCCCGCACGGAGACCACCTCCTGGGCAACGCCCGGGCCGACTGGCTGCCCCGCCTCGCGGACTGGATCACACAGGCACTGACAGGAGCAAGCGAGTGAACCGCTTCACCGGAAAGACCGTACTGATCACCGGGGGCACCAGCGGCATGGGGCTGGCAACCGCACACCGCCTCGTCGCCGAAGGTGCTTGTGTCGTCGTCACCGGGCGCACCCGCGCGCGGGTCGACGCCGCCGTCGCCGAACTCGGCCCGAAAGCCACGGGCGCGGTGGCTGACGTCGCCGAACTCGGAGCGCTGGACGCACTGATGGACACCGTCCGCGAGCGCCACGGCCGCCTCGACAGCCTCTTCGCGAACGCGGGCACCGGCGCCTTCCTGCCGTTCGAGGACATCACCGAGGCGGACTTCGACACGGCCGTCGACGTCAACCTCAAGGGAGTGTTCTTCACCGTGCAGAAGGCACTACCGCTACTGATCGACGGCGGCTCGATCGTCATCAACGCGTCCTGGACCCTTCACCGGGGCAACAGCGTCCTCACCCTGTACTCGGCGACCAAGGCCGCCGCCCACAACCTGGCCCGCACCCTCGCCGCCGCACTCGCCCCACGGGGAATCCGGGTCAACTCCGTCAGCCCCGGGTACATCGATACCCCCATGTACCCCGCCGCCTCGCTCAGCGCCGCGGAGGCGGCAGCGGTGACCGGCCAGATCGTCGCCGGCCGCTTCGGACGCCCCGAGGAAGTCGCGACCGCCGTCGCCTTCCTCGCCTCGACCGACGCCTCCTACATCAACGGCCAAGACCTCCTCATCGACGGCGGCCTCGTCGGCGCCGTACCCGTACCCGCCTGACACCACGCCGAGCACACACCCGCATCCGCAGTAGGCCGG
>NZ_DATCVQ010000670.1:0-33172 GCF_036566765.1 Streptomyces sp. | reverse complement strand
AAGCGGCGGTGGACCGTCCCCCGTTGACGGTCCACCGCCGGTCTCGGATCCCGCGTGCAGCACCGCGCCGTGCTCGTCGAGCGGGGGCGCGGGCCGGCGGGGGATGTGGAACCAGGCGCTCTCGTCGGTCTCCTTGGAGCGCACCCGGGCCTGGCGGTAGTGGCCCGGTTCCACATAGCGGCCGCCTTCGACGACCACGTTCCCGTACAGCCAGTCGGAGACCACGACCAGCAGGTCCGCCGTCGGCTCGGCGGTCATGATCTCCTTGGCGGTGGGGCTGTCGCACAGCCGGCAGGTCAGGTCCACGGCCCGGCCGACCAGCCCGCGACCGTCGTCGAGGACGAGTCCGGCGTTCATGCCGACGCGCAGCCGGAGCCGCTGCTCGCGGCCGGCGTTGTGCTCGCGCAGGCACTCGTACAGGGTGTCGATCCAGCGTCCGACCATGAGCGTCGGGGGCATGTCCGGGCGCAGCGCGCCGAGGATGCCGTCGCCGCGGTCCTCCTGGTGCACCGCGCCGGGCTCGACGCCGACGGCGGCGTACGCCTCGCCGAAGGCCTGGTACATGGCGGCGCGCATCCGCTGCTTGGCGTCCATGCCCAGCTTCCCGGAGCCCACGGCGTCCCCGAAGACGACGAGTCTGTGGAGGGCGCCGGCTCCGGCTTCCGTTCCCGTGTTGGCTCCCGCACTGCTCACTCGGAACTCCCTGTGTGCCGTGTCGCTGTGTGACAGGTCCAGCCTGGCCGCGTCCGGCGGCCGGCGATGTAGCCGTTTACACACCCGGCGGAGATTTCTCCGCGGGTCCGCCGGGCCCTGCTCCCGAGCCCGGTCCGGGCCCGGCCGGCGGCCGTTCGCGGCCGCGTGCGAGGAGGAGCAGGACGGGCATGTCGATGACGATCACCCGCCGGTTGGCGGTGCGGACGACGTCCTGCTCGCGCAGCAGCCGCAGGGCCTTCGCGACCGCCTCCCGGGTGGCGCCTATGGCCGCCGCCAGGTCGTGCTGGGGCAGCGGCAGTTCGAGTACGGTCCCGGCGTCGGCGCGGCGGCCGGCCCGCTGCGCCAGCTCGACCAGGCGGGCCGCGAGCCGCCGCAGGACGGTCTCGGAGGCGAGCGAGCGGCGTTCGACGTCGGCGCTGCGCAGCCGGGTGGAGAGCTGGCGCAGGATCAGCGCGGTGGCGTGCGGCCGGGCGGCGAGGAAGCGGCGGAAGCGGTCACCGGAGACGGCCACCGCCTCGACCCGGCCGAGCGCGGTGACGGTGGCGCTGCGCGGGCGCTGGTCGACGGCGGCGAGGTCGCCGACGACCTCGCCGGCGCCGCGCAGCGCGAGGATCAGCCGTGCGCCGCGCTCGGTCTCGACGGAGACCACGCACCAGCCGGAGAGCAGGGCGAGGACATGGGCGGAGGTGTCGCGTTCGCGGATCAGCACCTCGCCGGGCTCGTAGGCGCGCGGCCGTCCCTCGGCGAGCAGGGCGGTGCGGTCGGCGGGCGGCAGGGCGTCGAGGAACGACCGGTCCTGGCCGAAAAGGCTCATCGTCACCTCACCCCGCGCCGTTGCAGTGCGCCCGCGGCCGGGTCCGGGCATGCGTCGACGGGGCCGCGTCCGCTGGTGTGTCGTGTGTGTTCCCCACCTCTTGTGACGTGCGCAGTAACACTGTTGACGCTGCGTCACGTCGTGGGGTGAAGAACGCTAGGCCGTGGCGAAGATCTGCGTCAATGTGCACGGGGGGCGCAGGGGAGCGCCGTGATCGGCATCCCTGCGCCCCCCGTGGGACGTGGTGTTTTTCGACCCTGGACCGGGTCAGAGCCGCGGATCGACCGGCTCGGACTCCAGTGCGAGCACGGCGAAAACGGCCTCGTGGATCCGCCAGAGCGGTTCCCCGGCAGCGAGCCGGTCGAGCGCCTCCAGGCCGAGCGCGTACTCGCGCAGCGCGAGCGAACGCTTGTGCCCCAGCGAGCGGTTGCGCAGCCGCTCCAGGTTGTCCGGACGGGTGTACTCCGGTCCGTAGATGATCCGCAGGTACTCCCGGCCGCGGACCTTGACGCCCGGCTGCACGGGCCCGCGGGGGCCGTGCACGACCGTGCGCGAGGTCGGCGAGAGCGGCTTGACGACCATGCCCTCGCCGCCCGCCGCCGTCATCTCCAGCCACCAGGCGACACCGGCCCGCACGGATGCCTCGTCGCCGGTGTCGACCACGAGCCGTCGGGTGACCTGGAGCAGACCGGTGGGGTCGCTGTCGACGATCCAGTCGATCCACCGGAGCTGCTCGTCGTGCGGCACGGCCGCCAGCGAGCGGCCCCGCGCGGCGAGGATCTGGAACGGCGCGAAGCGCACGCCCTCAAGACCCTGGGTCGGCCAGCAGTACCGGCGGTATGCCTCGGTGAACGCCTCGGCGTCCACGGCCCGTTCGCGCTGCGTGGCGAGAAGCCCGTCCAGGCCGGGCACGCCCCGGGCCGCCGCCTGCTCCAGTGCGCCGAGCACGGGCGGGAAAACGGCTCGGGAGGCCGCGCCGACGGCCGCGTACTGCGAGCGCAGCAGCCCTGCCGACTTCAGCGACCACGGCATCAGTTCGCCGTCGAACAGCAGCCAGTCCGTGCCGAGTTCGTCCCACAGACCGACGGCGGTGATCGCCGCCCGCAACCGGTCCAGGACCTGCTCGGTGACGGACGGATCGTCGAAGAAGGGCCGGCCCGTACGGGTGTGCAGGGCCCCGGTCACTCCGGTCACGCCGAAGCGCTCGCGCGCCACGTCCTCGTCCCGGCAGACCAGCGCGACGGCCCGGGAGCCCATGTGCTTCTCCTCGCACACGACCCGCTCGACCCCGTCGGCCGCGTACTGCGCGAACGCCTCGGCCGGGTGCTCCAAGTACCCCTCCGCACGCGAGGTGGCGGTGGGCGCCATCGTCGGCGGGAGGTAGGCGAGCAGCCGCGGGTCGACCGCGAACCGGCTCATGACCTCGAGCGCCGCCGCCGCGTTCTCCTCGCGCACGCCGACGTTGCCGAGCAGCCCGGTCTCCACGACCCGGCGGCCGTGCACGTCGGCCAGGTCCAGCGGCCGGCCCTGGTGCCCGCCGGGGGCGTCGGTGGTCAGCGGCCGGGCCGGCTCGTACCAGACCTGCTCCGCCGGCACGTCGACGAGTTCGCGCTCCGGCCAGCGCAGCGCGGTCATCCGGCCGCCGAACACGGCCCCGGTGTCCAGGCAGATGGTGTTGTTGATCCAGCTGGTGTTCGGCACGGGAGTGTGGCCGTACACCACCGTCGCCCGGCCGCGGTACTCCTCCGCCCACGGGTAGCGGACCGGCAGGCCGAACTCGTCGGTCTCACCAGTGGTGTCCCCGTACAGGGCGTGCGAGCGGACCCGGCCGGAGGTGCGGCCGTGGTACTTCTCGGGCAGCCCGGCGTGGCAGACCACCAGCCGGCCCTCATCGAGGACGTAGTGGCTGACCAGCCCGTCGATGAACTCACCGACCTCGGCGCGGAACTCCTCGCTCTCCCGGCCGAGCTGCTCGATGGTCTCGGCGAGGCCGTGGGTCTCCTGGACCTTGCGGCCCTTGAGCCAACGGCCCAGCTTGTTCTCGTGGTTGCCGGGCACACAGAGCGCGTCGCCGGCGGCCACCATGGACATCACGCGGCGCAGCACACCCGGGCTGTCGGGCCCGCGGTCGACGAGGTCGCCGACGAACACGGCGGTGCGGCCCTCGGGGTGGTGTCCGTCCACATAGCCGAGCTTGGCGAGCAGGGTCTCCAGCTCGGAGCGGCAGCCGTGGATGTCACCGACGATGTCGAACGGCCCGGTGAGGTGGCGCAGGTCGTTGAACCGCTTCTCCAGGACGACCTGGGCGGACTCCGCCTCCTCCACGCTGCGCAGCACGTGCACCTTGCGGAAGCCCTCGCGCTCCAGGCCGCGCAGCGAGCGGTGCAGCTCGCGCCGGTGCCGCTGCACGACCTGCCGGGGCAGGTGGGCCCGGTCGGGCCGGGCCGCGTTGCGCTCCACGCACACCGACTCCGGCATGTCGAGCACGATCGCGATCGGCAGCACGTCGTGCTCGCGGGCGAGCTGCACGAGCTGGCGGCGGGCCTCCTTCTGCACGCTGGTGGCGTCGACGACGGTCAGCCGGCCGGCCGCCAGGCGCTTGCCCGCGATGTAGTGCAGGACGTCGAAGGCGTCCCGGCTGGCGCTCTGGTCGTTCTCGTCGTCGGCGACCAGCCCGCGGCAGAAGTCCGAGGAGATCACCTCGGTCGGCTTGAAGTGCTTGCGGGCGAAGGTCGACTTGCCGGACCCGCTGGCGCCGATGAGCACGACGAGGGACAGGTCGGTGACGGGCAGGGTACGGACGGTGGAGCTGGTGCTCGTGCTGGTGCTGGTCATGCGGCCTGGTCCTCCTTCGTGTCGTTGCCGTTCAGGGTGAAGACGGCCATCTGGGTCGGCGGGCCGACCTCGGGGTCGTCCGGGCCGACGGGGGTGAACCCGACCCCGTACCCGTACTGCTCGGCGACGCGCTGAGCCCAGGCGCGGAACTCCTCGCGGGTCCACTCGAAGCGGTGGTCGCCGTGCCGCACGTGTCCGGCGGGCAGCGACTCCCAGCGCACGTTGTACTCGACGTTCGGCGTCGTCACGAGCACCGTCCGGGGCCGCGCCGAGGCGAACACCGCGTACTCGAGCGCGGGCAGCCTCGGCAGGTCGACGTGCTCGATCACCTCGCTGAGCACGGCCGCGTCGTAGCCGCCGAGCCGCTTGTCGGTGTACGCGAGCGAGCCCTGCATCAGCTTCACGCGCGCGGCCTGCCGCTCGCCCATCCGCTCGAGGCGCAGCCGGCGCGCGGCGATGCCCAACGCCCGGGCGGACACGTCGAGGCCGACGATCTCCGTGAACCGCACGTCCTTCAGCAGCGCCTGCACCAACTGGCCCTGCCCGCAGCCGAGATCGAGCACCCGGCTCACGTCCGCGGCCCGCAGCGCGGCCAGAATCGCGTCACGGCGCTGCTCGGCGAGCGGCACCGGCTTGTCTTCGGTGTCCGTGGTCTCGTCCACGGCGTTGTCGACGTCCTCCACGTCCAGGTCGTCGGCCTCGGCGAGCCGCACCAACTCCAGTCGCTCCATCGCCTGCCGGGTCAGGCCCCAGCGCCGCGACAGATAGCGGCTGGTGATCAGCTTCTGCTCGGGGTGGTCGGCGAGCCAGCCGTCCCCGGCGCGCAGCAGCTTGTCGACCTCGTCGGGGGCGACCCAGTAGTGCTTGGCGTCGTCCAGGACCGGCAGCAGCACGTACAGCTGACGCAGCGCCTCGGAGAGCCGCAGCTCGCCTTCGAGGACGAGCCGGACGTACCGCGAGTCGCCCCACTCGGGGAACGCGCTGTCCAGCGCCACCGGTTCGGCCGTGACCGTGCTCCAGCCCAGCGGCCCGAACAGCTTGCGCACCAGCTCCGCCCCACCGCGCGCCGGCAGCGCCGGCACCTCGATCCGCAGCGGCATCGGCTCCGCGGCCCGCTCCGGCCGCAGCACGCAGTCCCCGCGCAACGCGGTCTTGAAGACCGTGCTCAGCGCGACGGCGAGCAGCGACGAGGCGGCGTAGGGGCGGTCGTTCACGTACTGCGCGAGCGCCGCGTCAGGGGCGCCGCCCCGGCCCTTTCCCCGCCCGGCGCGGACCAGCGCCACCGGGTCGACCTCCATGAGCAGCGCGGCCGTGCACCGCTCCGCCGTCGCCTCGGGATACAGCACATGCGCCGCGCCGTACGCGGTGGAGAACCGCTGCGCCTTGTCGGGATGCTTGTGCAGCAGAAAGCCGAGGTCGGTAGCGGGTCGCTCAGGGGTACCGGTGGTACTGATCGTCAGGAACACACATCCGAGTATCGCCCTCCCTTCCCGCCACGACCAGGCATTATCCGCACCCCTGCCGGTCTGCTGACAGAAGGCGCCAGGGGACCCGTCCCAGGCGCCCGCCCTACTCCTCTCTCTCGTCCCCCAACGCGGCGGCCAGGGCCGCGATGCGGTCCGGGCCGACGCGGCAGCAGCCGCCGATCAGGCGCGCCCCGGCCGCCCGCCACTCGCCCGTCCGCCCGGGGTCGAAGGTCCCCTCGCCCCGCCAGCCGCGCGCCCGCGCGTCCCACACCTCCCCGCTGTTCGGATAGACCACGACCGGCTTCCCGGTCACGCCGGCGGCGATCTCCACCGCCGGCCCGACGTCGCCCGGCTCACAGCAGTTGACCCCTACCGCGATCACCTCCTCGACGCCCGCCGCGAGCGCGAACGCCCCCGCCAGGTCCTGGCCCGCCCGGGTCCGCCCGCCCGCGACGGTGTACGTCAGCCACACCGGCGCCCCGCATCCGGCCACGGCCTTCAACAGCGCCTCCGCCTCGTCGGCGTCCGGCACCGTCTCCAGCGCGAGCACGTCCGGCCCGGCCGCCGCCAGCGCCTCGATCCGCGGCCGGTGGAACCGCTCCAGCTCCCGCACGCTCAGCCCGTACCGCCCGCGGTACTCGCTGCCGTCCGCGAGCATCGCCCCGTACGGCCCCACCGACCCGGCCACCCACACGTCCTCGCCGGCCAGGTCGCCGGCCGCCCGGGCCAGCTCCACGCTCCGCCCCAGCAGCCGGGCCGCCTCGGCCCGGCCGATCCCCCGGTGCGCGAAGCCCTCGAAGGTGGCCTGGTAGCTGGAGGTGATCAGGACCCGTGCGCCCGCCCGCACGTAGGCCGTGTGCGCCGCCTCGATCTGCTCGGGCCCGTCGGCGAGCAGCCGCGCGGACCACAGCTCGTCGGAGAGGTCGCAGCCCTGCGCCTCCAGCTGGTTGGAGAGCCCGCCGTCGAGGACGAGGACCTCCTCGGCGAGCACGTCGGCCAGTGCGCGGACGGGTCGCATCGACTCAGCCCAGCTGCGACTGGACCTGGGCGGAGATGAGCTCCAGATGGTCCAGGTCGGCCAGGTCCAGGACCTGGAGGTAGATCCGGGAGGAGCCGATCGCGCCGTACCGGCCGATCTTGTCCACCACCTCGGCGGGCGTGCCCGCCAGCCCGTTCGCCTTGAGCTCCTCCACCTCCCGCCCGATCGCGGCGGCCCGGCGGGCGACCTCCGCGTCGTTCCTGCCGACGCAGACGACCAGGGCATTGGAGTACACGAGGTCGCCCGCTGCGCGGCCCGCGGCCTCCGCCGCGGCCCGGACCCGGCCGAACTGCCGCTCGCTGTCCTCGATCGACCCGAAGGGGATGTTGAACTCGTCGGCGTACCGCGCGGCGAGCCGCGGGGTGCGGCTGGCGCCGTGGCCGCCGATGAGTACCGGGACCTTCGCCTGCGCCGGCTTGGGCAGCGCCGGCGAGTCGGTGAGCTGGTAGAACTCGCCCTCGTACGAGAACGTCTTGCCGACCTCGGTCTCCCACAGTCCGGTGACGATCGCCAGCTGCTCCTCCAGCCGGCCGAACTTCTCCTTCGGGAACGGGATGCCGTACGCCTTGTGCTCCTCCTCGAACCAGCCCGCGCCCAGGCCCAGTTCGACCCGCCCGCCGGACATCCGGTCGACCTGCGCGACCTGGATGGCCAGCACGCCGGGAAGCCGGAAGGTGCCCGCGGTCATCAGGGTGCCGAGCCGGATCCGCTTGGTCTCCCGGGCCAGTCCGGCCAGGGTGATCCAGGCGTCGGTCGGCCCGGGGAGCCCGTCGGCGGAGCCCATGCGCAGATAGTGGTCGGACCTGAAGAAGGCGTCGAAGCCAAGATCCTCGGTGGCCTTGGCGACGGTGAGCAGGGTGTCGTAGTCGGCCCCTTGCTGGGGCTCCGTGAAGATTCGAAGATCCATGCCTCCATCCTGCCCGCGTCGGGCCTGCGGTGCTCCCGCGTCACCGCGGTCGCGACGCCGTCTCCGTCAACGCCTCCGTCAACCTCTCCGTCAGCGGCCGGCCCGCCGCTGCTCGGTAGGGTGAATATCCGACCACCTGGCGGGACGCCTCCGCCCGGGCCAGTGACCGTCCGTGTCCGCCCGTCGTTGGCTCGGGCGGAGCCGGACCGCCCGGCCCGCGCGCCGGCGGCCTTTGCCGGTGCGTCGTTCTTTCTTGTGGCCTTCCCCCTGGTGGGAGGGCCTGGGCCGAGGAGGCCGCCATGTCCCAGGAAGCCGTGCCCGACCGGGCGACGCCCGAGCACCCGGTGCAGCAGACCGTGCAGCAGTCGGTGCCCGAGCAGAAGAGCGGCGGCGCCCCCAAGGGCCTGCTTCAGCAGATGGAGGAGCTGATGGCGGCGCTCAACGCCGACCTGAACCAACTCGACGCCGATCTTCAGTCCTCGGCCGACCGCGCCCCGGCCCCCTCCGGCTCCGACGCGCCCGAGTCCCCCCGCTCCGCTCCCGTCGACGACGCCCCTCGGTGACGGCGGGCGCCGCCGCCTCCGCGACGCCGCCGCGGTCATGACGGTCCCGCCGGCGAGTCCGCCGGGTCGGCGCGGCCCCGTGCCGCATCGGGCGGCCTGCCCCGCTCCCGTACGGTGAGCCGGCGCAGCATGCCGCGCACCCGGTCGTTGGACTCGTCGGCGGCGTCGATCGCCTCGATGCACTGCCAGTAGAGCCCTTCCTCGTCGGTGTCGCAGGCCACCCCGACGAGGGCGATGCCGACCTCCCCGAGCAGCGCGCTCAGCGCGTTCAACGCCGTGCGCACGTCGGCCACTTCGGTCAGCTGCGCGGCGCGCGGGACCCCGGTGCGCAGCACCGGGTGGTCCATCACCCCGCGCCCGCCGCCGATCTCGCTCAGCGCCCGTGCCTCGCCGCGCAGCTCCAGCGGTCCCCGGACCGCGAGATGACTGCCCACGGCCTGGGCGAGGGCCTGTGCCTGCCAGGCCTCCGCCACGATCTCGAGGGCCGCACGGCTCTGCGCCAGTGCGTGACGTCCCACCGCGATCAGTCGCTCCGCTTCCATGTACGCCGCCCCCGTTCGTACGACTTACTGCCCACTAGTCCACTACCCAGCGTGAGGGCGTGTGAGCACAAAAGCCAGAGGAATTCGGAAATCTGTGGACAGGAAGCTCGACAGGCATATCCGGCTCACTCCGAAGAGTGACCGTCCTCCTCCGTGACGGGCAGCGCGCCCCCTCCCGGCCGCCTTCCGGCCGGGAAGCGCACCTCGTTCCGGTCGATCTTCGCCGCCAGGGCGGCCAGCACATCGACCCCGAGGACGCCGCAGAACTGCAGCAGATACGCGAGCACGTCGGCCACCTCGTCCTCGACCCGGTGGGCGGACTCCGGGTCGTCCATCACCCGGTCCGCCTGCTCCGGCGTCAACCACTGGAAGATCTCCAGCAGTTCGGCCGCCTCGACGCTGAGCGCCGACGCCAGGTTCTTCGGCGTGTGGTACGGCTCCCAGCCCCGCGCGGCCGCGAACTCGGTCAGCCTGCGCTGCAATCCCGCTACATCCAGTTCTGTCACGGCTCCAGGTCTACCACCGCGACGCCGGGCAGCTGCCGGGCACGGGCCGCGGTGGCCGCGGTGGCCGTCCCCACCAGCCGGAGGTGTCCCCCGGCGCAGATCTCGGCGGCCAGCCCGAGCAGTTCGCCGGCCTGCCGCGGGTCGAGCCCGCGGTCGAAGCCGTCCGCGAGCACGGTCAGGCTCTGCAGCGCGTCCGGCACCTCCGCGACCTGGTCGACCGCAAGCACCCCCGGCCCCGTCAACAGCACCAACGCGAGAGCCAGGTAGCGGAGTTCCCCTTCCCCCAGCCGCTCCAGCGGCGTGCCCGAAGCCCCCGGGCCCGGCCCGCCCCGCGCGAGCAGCGCCCGCACCCTGCCGTCGGCGAGTTCCTGCACGTCAAGGCCCGCGACCGGCCCGGCGCAACCCCCGCGCGCCACTGCCGCCAGCCGGGCGTGCCGCCGAGCGCACCCGGTCCGCGTCCGGTGCAGCACCTCCGCCAGGTTGTCGCAGCCGCGCCGCAACCGCCCCTCGCCGAGCGGCACCGGGGCGCGCATCCGGTGCGGCTGCGGGTCGCAGGCGAAGACCGAGCGCAGCCCGACGACGACCTGTTCGGCGGCGGCGAGCACCTGCCGCTGGCCCTCCGTCTTCCCGGCGACGCGCAGCGGCAGCAGGGCGGTGCCGAGCAGGTCGTCGGGGAACGGCGCTCGGGTGACGGGCACGGCGCCCGCCGTGTGCCACTCGGCCTGAACGCTGCTGCGGCCCGGGTCCCGCAGGGCGGTGGCCAGCAGCGTCCGGTCGCGCAGCGTCAGGCGTTCGCCGACGACGCGGAGTTCGGGCTCGGCCTGGACGGCGAGGTCGAGCCGTACCGGGCCGGCCGGCCCGTCGACGGTGCAGCCGATGCGGAAGCCGCGCCGCCCCTGCGCGTCGGGCTCCGCCCGTTCGGGTACGCAGCCGGCCGGGTCGGCGAAGACGCGCCCGAGCTCGTCGCCCGCGCCGAGCCGCGCCAGCGCCTCGTACGCCTGGAGCGCGCTGGACTTGCCGCTTCCGCTCACCCCCGCGAACAGGGTCACCGGCCCGAGCGGGTAGGCCGCCGCGCGATGCGACTTGAAGGCCGCCAGACGCACCTCGGTGACGGTGGGACGGGAGGGCCGAGAAGAGGTGCAGGTGCTGGAGGGCAGATGACGGCTGGAGGGGGAGGCGTCCATGGAGACGGACCGTAGGCCGACCGGCGGACGGCGAACCGTTCCACCGCGGCGACCTTCCACCGTACGGGGGACGGCCACGCTCCACGCCGCGCCCGTCGCGCCGCGCCCGTCGCTCCCAGCGAAACGATCATCCCCAGGCGCGTACGGACGACCTCCCTAACCGCGCGGGCCCACGGCCCCGTCCACGTCCGCCGCCGCGCCCTCCACCTCGGTGCCGACCGGGGCGAGCAGGAAGACGTTCCGGTCCACGCGGTGCATGCCGCTGCCCAGGCCGAAGACGACGCCGCTGCTGAAGTCCAGGATGCGCTTGGCCACGTCCGTGTCCGCGCCGGTCAGGTCGAGCAGCACGGGGATCTGCGCGATGAGGTACTCCGCGACCTCGCGGGCGTCGGCGAAGACCTGGACGCGCAGCACGACCATGCGGCGCTGCTCGGCGGACTCGTACGGGTCGTGGAACGCGCGGTGGTCGACCCTGGACGGCCATTCGTCGCGCCCACGCAGCGGCAGCACCTGGGCGAGACCCTCCCACTGCTCGTCGGTGACGTCGTACCTCTCGTACCTACTCATGCGCCCATCCTCGCGTTCCTCACCCGTTCGGCCCAACAGCGACACGACTCGTCCACCGACCGAATCAAGATCATCGCCTGTGGCCGCGCGCCCTCCGCGGTCACCCCCGGTGAACTATCTTGAACTCGAGCGGGACACAGAGGGAGGCTCCCCGTGCCATCAGATCAGCAGGCGCGCGCCAAGGCCGCCGCGATCACGCCGGGCAGACGACCGGGCGGACGTGCGCCGGAGACCGAGTCGGACGCGACCCCCACGGAGCGGGTCCGGGCCGTGTTCGGCGGCCACCGGCTGTCCCCGGGCCAGCGGCGCATCGCGCAGTACATGACGGACCACCTCACCGAGGCTGCGTTCCTGTCGATCACGGACCTCGCGGAGCGGGTCGGGGTGAGCCAGCCGTCGGTGACGCGGTTCGCGACCTCGCTGGGCTTCAGCGGGTTCCCGGCGCTGCGCGAGGCGCTCCAGCCGATCGCGCTGAGCGCGGTGGCCGGCGCGCCCGACGCCTCCGAGATCCGGGAGGACCGGGGCAACGAGCTGCAGGCCGCCGTGGACGCCGAGATCGACAACCTGGAGTCGCTGCGCCGGGTCCTCGCCGACACCGACCAGATCCTCGACGTCGGCCGGGAGCTGGCCCGTTCGGTGCCGCTGACCGTCCTGGGGCTGCGCATCTCGGTGTCGCTGGCGGAGTACTTCGCGTACGCGGCCCGGCGCATCCACCCCGACGTCCGGGTGGTGACCCGGGGCGGCAGCGTCTCCTTCGACACGCTCCTGCAGTCCCGGGAGGCGGGCGGGACCTGGGTGCTGGCCTTCGCGATGCCGCGGCACGCGCAGGAGACGCTGGCGGCGATCCGGGCGGCGCGGCGGATCGGGCTGAAGGTCGCACTGATCACCGATCTGGCGCTCGGTCCGCTGATGGACGAGGCCGACGCGGTCTTCACGGCGGGCACGGGCTCGCGGCTGGTGTTCGACTCGTACGCGGCGCCGCAGCTGGTGTCCGCCTCACTGCTGCAGGCCATGGCGGACGCGGATCCGGAACGGACACAGAGACGCCTGGAGGGGTACGAGCAGGCCGCGGAGCAGCACAGCTTCTTCCTGGACGACTGAGGGCCGGAACCACGACGCGTTCGCGGCCCATATTCAGGCCTTCGTTTGGCATGAATTTTTTCATACCCTTGCTTACTCGACGGTATATATATTTACTGTCGAGGACGCCCGGGCCCCTACCGACCCCCCTCCTCATTCGTCGGACCCCTGGCGTCCCCCGCGGCGGTCCCTGGCTAACCCCTGGGCCGGGACCGCCGCCCCCTCCCGTACCCGTTCGGAAGCGACAACGATGTCCCCGACCTCATCTCCCGTCGGCGCCGACTGGCCCTGTCAGGTCAGGACCCCCGGCCACCGCGACTGGGAACGCACGGCCACGCGCTGGCTGCGCGACCTCCTGCCGGCCCGCTACGCCGGCTACACCCCGCTCACCCGCCACCCCCTCCTGCTCGCGCGGCATGCGCAGCTCCAGCTCCAGCAGGAGCTCAGGACGGTACGGGTGGCACTGCAGACGTCGCGGGCGGAACTGCCCGCGCTCGGGGTGCCCGATCCCGTCATCGAGACGGCGATCCAGATGTACGCCGTCGAGCTCGATCAGCTCGGACGGCTGGCCCGCGGCGTCCGCCTCGTCACGGAGGCGCTGCTCGCGGCCGGTGCGGCCCGGGACGGCGGGCCGGCACGCGTCGCGGTCAGGCCGCGAGGAGCAGTTCCTGACGCAGCACGATCGCGTTGAGCCGGATCGCGAACGGCACCACGTCCGTCATCTCCAGGGCGCCGGCGCGGGCCTTGTCCACGCCGAGGGTCACGTCGATGCAGAACGCGATCGCGTACAGGTGCTCGCCGCTCTCGGCGTCCTGCAGGGCGAAGAACAGGTCCCGGTAGTAACTGGTGCGGTCCGCGCCCTCCTCGTAGTACGAGAGCCCGGGCGCGCCCTCCTGCGCGGCGAGTCCGGTGAAGGCGCTGACCAGCTCCTTCTCGACGGTCTCCCAGAAGCCCGCCTCGGCGAACTCGGCGGGCAGCGCCTGGCGCACCGCCTCCTTCAGGGACAGCACCATCACCATGACGGGGGCGTTCTCCTGGAGTCCCCAGCCGCGGACCATCTTCACGATCTCGCTGCCGGGCACGGCCGCGGCCGCCTCCCGGATGTGCTCGAAGTCGAAGTTCACGGTCGCGGGAGCGATCGCGTCCTGGAACAACCGGTCGACGGCCCGGGCCTGTTCGAGGTGGTCCGCCCCCACCTCGATGACGGTCCTGAAACTTGCGGCCATGCTTCCTCCTGCGGGTACGACTGCGGGTGCAGCGGTGATCGGGAGCGGCCAGTATGCCGATCACCGCCGCAGAGGAGCAGTCCCGTCCCGCGCTGCGGACGCCTGACGCCGAAGCAGGTCAGGTGGCCAGGCTCTCGCCGCCGACCCAGGCGCTCGCGTAGGCGAACCAACCGTTCGAAGCCATACGGACCGGGCCGGCGTAGTAGCGGTAGCTGCCTTCGTCCTTCCAGCTGTGCGCGCCGTCGGCCCGATGGATCTGGACCGATGTGGGCAGGTAGACGCCCCAGTACGCGCTGGTGTGGCGAGCCACCGCGCAGTAGGTGCCGTTATCCAGGTACAGCTTCAGGTCGCCCTTGTCCCCCGTGGCCCGGGCGAAGAGCGTCCCGCCGCACGAGTCCGCCGCCTGCGCCGTCCCCGTCGCGGCCGTCGTGATCCCCGCGGTCATCAGCAGTGCGGCGGCGAGCCCCGCGACTCGTCTCATCCTCATCACACATCCCCCTACTTGTCGTTAGAGCTCAGATGTACCTCCCGCCACAGGCGAAACGAATCGTTCCGCCCGCACATGGCCGGAACGGTGCTCAGGAGCGGCCGGGAACCACGTACGGACTGCCCGTCGCCCTCGTCGCGCTCGGCCTGCTCACCCGCTACGAGCTGGTCGGCCTGCCCGACCGCACCCGGATCACCGACGCGGTCACCGTCTTCTGGCTGTTCGCGCTCGGCTGGGCGGCGGCCAGGACCCGGACCCCGCCGCAGCACCTCCTCGTGACCGCGGCGGGGCTCGCCACCGTCCCGGGCTTCTTCCCCGACGAGCCGCGCCGCGAGCTGTTCGTCATGGCCGGCTTCGCCCTGCTGGTCTGGTTCCCGACCCTGCCGAGCACGCGCCGCGTCAATCAGCTCGCCGGCCTCCTGGCGGGCAGCTCGCTGGCCATCTACCTGCCCCACTGGCAGATCTACCCGATCTTCGACGACTTCTCGGAGCCCCTCGCCCTCGTCGTCTCGCTGGCCTTCGGCATCGCATACGCGGCGGCGGTCGCCCGCCTGACGCGCCGCTTCCCCGAGCTGCTCGACTCCGTCAGGCGCGGGCCAGGGTCGCTGCTCCGAAGGACACGTCGAACCGGTCGCACCAGATGCTGACGCTCTTGTAGGCCGACCAGTCCACGTCGGCGGGCAGCGGGTAGTTCTGGTCGCCCTTGTTGCCCTTGAGCTTGGCGAGGTTCTCGTACTTCCCGTCGTCGAAGACGCGCCAGCCGGCGATCCCGTCCTTCACCGGCGCGTCGCTCAACCAGACGCGCAGGTCGGGGCCGTTGCTGGTGTCCAGGCCTTCGAGGCGGAGCGTGTGGCTGCCGTCCGCGAGCCGGACGATCTTCACGGTGCCCTTCGTCTCGTGCTCGTGGCTGATGAAGCTGCCCTGGGCGAGGGTGACGGGTCCGGCAGGCGGCGCGTCGACGGCTGCCGACGGCCCGGGGGTCGCCGGCGCGCTCGCGGAGGGCAGCGCGTCGTGCACGGACTCGTCGACCACGAGCGCCCAGGGCTCGAACCACACGAGCCCGGCGGCCACCGCCGCCGCGGCCACGACCGCGGCCCCCGCCCACCAACGCTTCTTCGCGACGCGCCCCACGGCGCACCTCCTTCTCCCGCACGATCTTTTCTTTGCCCATCCAACGCGACCGCCCGGCCGGACGGGAGATCCGACGGGATGACGGAAGTCTTACGGCGCGGCGCGGAGGCCCCCGAGGCGGGGCGGCGGTCCGTAGCGTCCGGGACATGCGAGTACTCGTCACAGGAGGAGCCGGTTTCATCGGCTCGCACATCGTCACGGCGCTGCGGACGGCGGGCCACGAGCCGGTCGTCCTGGACGCGCTCCTGCCCAGCGCGCACCCGACGGCCCCGGAGCGGCCGGACGCGGAGTTCGTGCGCGCGGACGTCAGGGACTCGCCGGCCGTCCGGGCGGCGCTGATCGGCATCGACGCGGTCTGCCACCAGGCCGCGATGGTCGGCCTCGGCAAGGATTTCGCGGACGCCCCGGAGTACGTGAGCTGCAACGACCTGGGTACGGCCGTGCTGCTGGCCTCGATGGCGCAGACGGGCGTGCGGCGGCTCGTCCTCGCGGGCTCGATGGTCGTGTACGGGGAGGGCCGGTACGTCTGCCCCCGCCACGGCGTCGTACGACCCGGGGCCCGCCGCCCGGAGGACCTCGCGGCGGGCCGCTTCGAACCGCGCTGCCCCGAGTGCGGCGCGGAGCTCGCACCGGGCCTCGTCGGCGAGGAGGCCCCGACCGACCCGAGAAACGTGTACGCCACGACGAAGCTCGCCCAGGAGCACCTGGCGGCGGCCTGGGCCCGGTCGGTGGACGGCACGGCGATCTCGCTGCGCTACCACAACGTGTACGGCCCGGGGATGCCCCGGGACACCCCGTACGCCGGCGTGGCCTCCTTCTTCCGCTCGTCCCTCGCCCGCGGCGAGGCCCCGCGCGTCTACGAAGACGGCGGCCAGCGCCGGGACTTCGTGCACGTACGGGACGTGGCGACGGCGAACGTCCTCGCCCTGGAGTCCGATCCGCAGGCCCCGGGCCTCACCGCGTACAACACCGGCAGCGGGGCCCCCCACACGGTCGGCGAGATGGCCACGGCCCTGGCACACGCGCACGGCGGCCCTGACCCGGTGGTGACCGGCGAGTTCCGCCTAGGCGACGTCCGCCACATCACAGCCGACTCGACCCGCCTACGCCGCGACCTCGGCTGGCGCCCCGAGATCGCCTTCGAGGAGGGCATGACGGCCTTCGCCCGAGCGGGGCAACGGGCTTCGGCGGCCGTGGGGGGACAGCGGGGGCGCGGGCCCGCGCTCAGCCCGCCGCCGTCGGCAGGGTGACCTCGAAGCGGCAGCCGCCCGGGACGTTGTGTACCTCGGCGCGGCCCGCGTGGGCTTCGACGATGCCTCGGACGATGGCGAGTCCGAGGCCCGCGCCTGCCGGTGGGGTGCGGGCCTCGGTGCCGCGCCAGCCGGTGTCGAAGACGCGGGGCAGGTCCTCGTCGGGGATGCCGCCGCAGCCGTCGGTGACGGACACCACGACGGCGTCGGCGCGGCGTTCGGCCGCGACCGCGACCGTGCCGTCCGCCGGGGTGTGGCGGATCGCGTTGACCAGCAGGTTCGCGAGGACCCGGGTCATCTCCTTGCCGTCCACCTCCACCGGCACCGCCTCGACCTCCTCCCCCACCAGCCGCACGCCGTTCTCACGGGCCAGCGGGTCGGCCCCGCTCAGGGCGTCGCCGACGAGGTCGTACACGGAGACCCGGCTCGGGCTGAGGCTGAGCGCGCCGGCGTGGATGCGGGAGAGCTCGAAGAGGTCGGTGACCATCGTGGTGAGGCGTTCCACCTCGGTACGGATCTGCCGGTGGTACCGGGCCGGGTCGGCGGCCATGCCGTCCTCCAGCGCCTCCGCCATCGCCCGCAGCCCGGCCAGCGGCGTGCGCAGGTCGTGCGAGATCCAGGCGACCAGCTCCCGCCTTGAGGCTTCGAGCGCGCGCTCGCGCTTGCGGGAGGCGTCGAGCTTGGCGCTGGTGGCCGCCAGTTCGCGGGTGAGCGCGGCGAGTTCGGCTGTGGCCGCCCCGTCGGGGGCCGAGAAGCTGCCGCCGTCGCCGAAGTCCCGCGCCGCCAGGGCGAGCGCGCGGCTGCGCGCCACGACCCACCGCCCGAGGACGAGCGCGGTGCCCAGCGAGACGAGGGCCGCCATCGCGACGACGACGGTCACCACCCACAGGTCGTGCGCGGACAGGAACATCGCCTGCGCGACCGCCAGCGTCCCGGCGAGCATGGCCGTCACCGTGACCGCCGCGACCACCGTCAGCGAGACCGCGACGGACCGGCGCCGTACGAGACGGAGCACGACCGCCCCGACGAGCCCCGCGCACACGGCTCCCGCGAACGCGAACAGCGCGATGAGCAGTACGTCGTTCACGCCACCCCCACCCCCTCCTCGACTCCGGCCTCGGCCCCCGGCTCGAACCGGTACCCGACCCCCCACACCGTCTGAATGAGCCGCGGCCGGGCAGGATCGTCCTCGATCTTGGCGCGCAACCGCCGCACATGGACGGTGACGGTCGACAGGTCGCCGAAGTCCCAGCCCCACACCCGCCGCATCAGATCCTCCCGGGTGTGCGCCGCTCCCGGGCGCTCCAGGAAGTACGCGAGCAGGTCGAACTCCCGGAGGGTGAGGGCGAGTTCACGACCGTCGCGGGTGGCCCGCCGGGTCGCGACGTCGACGGCGAGGCCCCCGGCGCGCAGCACGGAACGGCTCGCGGCCGAAGCCGCCTGCACCGTACGCGTGCGCCGCAGCACCGACTCCACCCGCAGCACCAGCTCCCGCGGACTGAACGGCTTCGTGACGTAGTCGTCCGCGCCGACCTCGAGGCCGGTGATCCGGTCCTCCTCGTCGCCCCGCGCCGTCAGCATGATCACCGGTACGGGCCCGGCGGCGCGCAGCCGCCGGCAGACCTCCAGGCCGTCCAGGCCCGGCAGCATCAGATCGAGCACGACCAGGTCCGGCCACCGCCCCCCGGCAAGCCGCAGCGCCTCGGGCCCGTCGCCCGCGCGCTCGACGGCGAACCCCGCCCGCTCCAGGTACCCGGCGACCACCTCGGCCACCGTCGGGTCGTCGTCCACCACCAGGATCCGGGCCGTCTGTTCGGGGTCGTCGTTCCGCTCGCTCATGCCGCACAGCGTCGCATCCGCGCCTCCGGCCGGTCACGGCCACCCGGGGGGACGGCGAGCGGCGTCCGCGTTTCGTAAGGAGTTCAGCGGCTCCGAACCGCCTTTCGCTTCCTACCGTGAGACGCGTGAAACCGCTGACCGTAGACGTCGTCCTTCCCTGTCTCGACGAGGCCGAGGCCCTGCCCTGGGTACTCGCCCGCATCCCCGCCGGGTGGCGGGCCATCGTCGTCGACAACGGCTCCACCGACGGCTCGCCCGCGCTCGCGGCCGGCCTCGGGGCCACCGTGGTCCACGAGCCGCGGCGCGGCTTCGGAGCCGCCTGCCATGCCGGACTGCGCGCCTCCACCGCCGAGTTCGTCTGCTTCTGCGACTGCGACGCGTCCCTGGACCCCGGCCTGCTGCCCGGCCTCGTCGACTCCGTGGCCGACGGCTCCGCCGACCTCGTCCTGGGCCGCCGCCGTCCGACCGAACGCGGCGCGTGGCCGGCCCACGCGCGGGCCGGCAACCTCGCCCTGTCCTGGCTGCTGCGCCGCCGCACCGGGCTGCGGCTCGGCGACCTCGGTCCGCTGCGCGCCGCCCGGCGGACCGCGCTCCTCGGGCTCGACCTCTCCGACCGGCGCAGCGGCTACCCGCTGCAGATGGTGGTGCGCGCCGCCGACGCGGGCTGGCGGGTCCGCGAGGTGGACGTGCCGTACCTGCCGCGAGCGGGCCGGTCGAAGGTGACCGGCACGTGGAAGGGCACCTGGCAGGCCGTCCACGACATGCGCCGCGTGCTCGACGAGCCGGCAGCCGTGGGCGGTGAGGGACGATGACCGCGCTCCTCCTCGTCACCGAGGCGGCACTCGCCGACACGCTCGCGGGCGGTGAGCGACGATGACCACCCTCCTCGTCATCGCCAAGGAACCCCTGCCGGGCCGCGTGAAGACCCGCCTCACTCCCCCCTTCACCCCGGCCCAGGCCGCCTCCCTCGCCGAGGCGGCGCTCGCCGACACCCTCGCGACCGCGGCCCGGATCCCGGCCGCCCGTCGCGTCCTCGTCCTCGACGGGCGGCCCGGCCCGTGGCTGCCGCCCGGCTTCGAGGTCGTGCCGCAGGCCCCGGGCGGACTCGACGAACGGCTCGCCGCCGCGTTCGCCGCCTGCGACGGGCCCGCGCTGCTCATCGGCATGGACACCCCGCAGGTCACCCCCGAACTCCTCGCGCCCGCGCTGCGCTGGGACGCGTACGACGCCTGGTTCGGCCCCGCGGCCGACGGCGGCTTCTGGGCCCTCGGCCTCGCCGCCCCGGACCCCGCCCTGCTCCTCGGCGTCCCGATGTCGAGGCCGGACACCGGATCGGTGCAGTACGAGCGGCTGCGCGCGGCCGGCCTGCGGATCGGCGGCCTGCCCGTCGTACGCGACGTGGACACCGCCGCCGACGCACGACGGGTGGCGGCGCAGGCCCCGGGCACCCGCTTCGCGGCCCGGCATACGGCGCTGACGACGGCGACGCAGACGGCGGCGGAGACGGCAGCGGCTTCGGCCGCGCGACGGGTGGACGCATGACCGGGACGGCGATGGGCGCGGCCATGACCAGCACAGCAACCGACACGGGCGGCGGCCACACGACGACCGCCACGACAGCCTGGCGCGCGGACCCGTACACCGAGGCCCTGCGCGCCGGCCGGGGCCCGCTCTTCCTGCGCCGGGACGACGGCTGGCTGCTCCCGCTGGAGGTGGAGCGCTGGTGCGAGGCGCCCGACCGCGCGGACCGGTCCGTACTGGAGCGCTCCCGGGGCGCGGTCCTGGACATCGGCTGCGGTCCTGGCCGGCTCGTGGCCGCGCTCGCCGCCGAGGGGCGGCGAGCGCTGGGCATCGACATCAGCCCGGCGGCGGTGGCCCACACCGCACGGCTCGGCGGGGCGGCGCTGTGCCGCTCGGTCTTCGACGTCCTGCCGGGAGAGGGCCGTTGGGACACGGCGCTGCTGATCGACGGCAACATAGGGATCGGCGGCGATCCGACCGCCCTCCTGCTGCGGCTGCGGCACGTGGTGTCCCGCACGGGCACGGTCCTCGTCGAATGCGCGCCGGTCGACGTGGACGAACGGTACGACGTACGGGTCGACGACGGCCGGGGCGCGCCGGGAACTCCGTTCCCCTGGGCCCGCGTCGGCGCGCGAGCACTGGCCGCGCACTCGGTCCGCGCAGGCTGGACCGCGACGGACCGCTGGTCCCTGAAGGACCGTCACTTCATCGAGCTCACCGCTCAGTCTTCCCCCGCGGGACGCCGCTGAGGACGGGCCCGCCACCACCGTACGAGCGCGATCGCGCCGGCCACCGCGGCGACGACGGCCAGTACGACGGCGAGGTTGCGCCCGTACGGCAGGGGCAGCGCGGACGGATTGGGCGCGGCCCCGGGCCGCAGAAGCAGCGGAAGCGTCACGAACACAAGGGCGCCCCCGACGATCAACGCCCCGCGCACCAGGCCCCGTTGCGAGCGCCCGACGAGCAGCAGCCCGACGCCGAGGACCAGCGGCGCGATGATCCCGTCGTGCAGGACGACCGCCCCCGCCAGCCACACCAGCACGCCCACCAGGTCGGGTTGTTCCGCGACGCGCCACGCGCCGATGCCGATCAGGACGAGCCCGAGCCCGCCGACCGCGTACCGCACCGCACTCACGGTCCCCTTCTCACTCACGGTTCCCCTCACTCTCACCTCACCTCCAACCGGTACACCCACTTGGTCTGCAGCACCCCGGGCCGGTTCGGGGCGATGATCCGCGCCGGAGCGCCGTGGTCGAGCGAGAGCGGCTGCCCGTTGAGCGTGAGCGCGAGGAGGGTCAGCGGATCCTCGACGTACTCCGCGCCCATCTCCATCACCCGGTACGACCCGCTCACCTCCAGCGACGTCACCCGCACCGCGGCCGAGCCCGGCCGGCCGCCGGCCCGCGCCACCAGGTCGCTCAGCCGCACCCCGCCCCAGTCCGCCTCGACGCTCCAGCCCTCGACGCAGGCGATCGGCAGCCGCGCCCCGGCCCGGGGCAGGGCCCGCAGCGCGTCGAGCGTGAGCGTGTACGGGCGGGGCCCGACGACCTCCAGCCGCCACGCCCGCAGGCCGCGCTCGGTCACTCCGGCCGCGACGGCGGTGCGGTTCACCGGCAGCCCCTGGGGGCCGCGGTCGGGGTGCCGGGGCGCGAGCAGGTCGAAGGCCTTCAGCGGGGTGAAGGCCTGGCCCACGGTCGTCAGGGTCACCGCCCCGACCGCCGCGCCGGTCGCGAGCAGCAGCGAGCGGCGGTCGGGCGCGTCCTCGGCGGGCAGCTCGCGCGTCCCCGCCGAGCTGCGGCTCCAATGGGCCCTGATGTCAGGGGCCTTGACCGCGATGTGCAACAGGATCGAACCGGCCGCGATCCAGGCGACGGCGAAGTGCACCGGGACGAAGAAGAACGGCCACGGGTACCACTCGACGATGTTGAGCAACCCGGTCAGCACCTGGAAGACGGCGGCCGCCACCAGCACGGCGACGGACAGCCGCTCCAGCCCATGGCGCACGGACCGCACCGGCGGCCGGACGAACAGCCGGGGATACACCGCCCACAGCTTGACCAGGAGCAGCACGATCGCGGCGAGGCCGGTGGCGATGTGCAGCCCCTGGGTCAGCCGGTAGCCCCACGTCGGCCGGGCGGGCAGATGGTCGGCCAGCCAGTCCGGCGGGTGCTGCAGGTAGTGACTGATGAGACCGGTCACGAAGCAGACGGCGAAGGCGATGCCGAGCCACCGGCCGATCGCGGTCGCCGTGCGCGCGTCGTGCAGGCGACCGTTGAACTCGGGCGGCTGGAGCTGCGGCACGGGGATCCTCGGCAACCGGGGCTTCGGCACGGAGAATCGCGGCGTCCGAAGCTTCGGCATGCGAGATCGAGGCGGCCTGGGCAAGCGGGAAGTCATGCCCTCCATGACACCGTCGCGAGCGCCCGTAAAGGCGATCCGACACCTTACGAAACCCGAACGCCCGGCCGGGTCGCCCCCCGGCCGCCCCGGCGCGCTGCGAGGCTGCGCCCCATGCCTCGTACGTCCCGTGCCCGCCGTATCCGCCCCGTCGTCGTCACCGCGCTGCTGCTCGCCGCGCTGGCCTCCGCCCTCGCGGCGCTGCTCCACGGCGGCGCGCGGGGCGTCGACTTCCTGGCCGGGTACGCGGGGGCCTGGGCGCTGTTCGCGGTGGCCGTCGTCGCCCTGTGGCGCGTACCGGCCCGCGCGGTGGCCCCGCTGATCCTGGCGGGGGCGGTCGTGGTCACCGCCACCGGCCTGGCGGCGGAGCCGCGTACGAGCACGGACTCGTACCGCTACGCGTGGGACGGCCGGGTGCAGGCGGCGGGCGTCTCCCCCTACGACCACGCGCCCGCCGACCGGGCCCTGGAGCCGCTGCGCGACGCGTGGCTCTTCCCGGAGGGCGCCGCGTGCGAGCGGCCGGACGTCACGCCGCTCGCGCCCGGCGACGGCGGCTGCACCAGGATCAACCGCCCCCAGGTGCACACGATCTACCCGCCGATCGCGGAGGCGTGGTTCCTGCTGGTCGACGCCGTCTCCCCCGCCGACGTCCGCCACAAGGCGCTCCAGGTCTCCGGCGCGCTGCTCTCCCTGGCCGTGACGGGCCTGCTGCTGCTCGTCCTGCGGCGCCGCCGGGGCGAGGCGCGGTGGGCGGCGCTGTGGGCGTGGTGTCCGGCGGTCGCGGTGGAGGCGGTCAACAACGCCCATGTCGACGTCCTCGCCGTCCTGTTCGCGGTCGCCGCGCTGGCCGTCCTGCCCCGCCGACGCGTGACGGGCGGAGTGCTGCTCGGCCTCGCGATCACGGCGAAACTGCTGCCCGCCCTGCTGCTGCCGGGCGCGCTGTCCGGCGTACGAAGCTCCCGCGCAGCCCTGGCCGCCCTGGTCCCGGCAGCGGCGACCGTCGCTCTCCTCTACCTCCCGTACGTCCTCCTCTCCGACGGCTCCGTCCTCGGCTACCTCACCGGCTACACCCAGGAGGAGGGCTACACCACCCCCGGCGACGGCACCCGCTACGCCCTCCTCCGCCTGCTGCTCCCCGACGCCTGGGCCCCGGCCGGCGCCCTGCTCGCCCTGGCGGCCGTCGCGGTGCTGGTGGTCCTGAAGGGCGACCCCGAAGACCCCGCCCACGGCGCGCTCCTCACCACCGGCGCGGCCTTCCTCCTCCTCACCCCCGGCTACTCCTGGTACGCCCTCCTCCTCATCCCCCTGGCCGCCCTGACCGCCCGCTGGGAATGGCTGGCCGTGGCCCTCGCCGGCACGGCGTCGTACCTGTCCCCCGGAGCCGGCACGACCACGGCGGCGTACGGGACCGCGGCCCTGGTCATCGGCGCGGCCTGGTGCATGAGGCGACGTCCCTCTGGACGGTCCGGAGCGGGACGGTCCATAGAACGGACTCTCCCGGAGCTTCAAGGCCTACCCGGAGAGGGCAAGGTCACAGCCGTGCGCCCTGCTGCTCCTTTGTGAACCTGACCTAGCATCCGAGCATGACAGTCCTTCCCGACGACGGGCTCGCCCTCGCCGCCGAATTCCCCGACGCGACCCGTGAGCAGTGGCAGAGCCTGGTGGCCGGCGTGCTGCGCAAGTCGGGCAAGGACGTGGAAAGCACGGCCGCCGAGGACGCCCTGTCCACCGCGCTGGAGGACGGACTGCGCGTCCGCCCGCTCTACGCGGCCGACGACTCCGCGCCCGAGCCCGGCCTCCCCGGTTTCGCCCCCTTCGTACGGGGCGCCAGGGCCGAAGGCAACACGCTGGGCGGCTGGGACGTGCGCCAGCGGCACACGGCCGCGGACGGCCGGACGGTGCTCGCGGACCTGGAGAACGGCGTCACCTCGCTCTGGCTGGTCGTCGGAGAGGGCGGGATCCCGACGACCTCGCTCGGCTCGGTCCTGGACGGCGTGTACCTCGACCTCGCCCCCGTCGTCCTGGAGGCCGGCCGGGAGGTCGACGCCGCCGCACGGGAGTTGCTGCGGTTGTACGAGGAGCAGGGCGTGGCCGAGGAGGCCGCGCGCGGCAACCTGGGCGCCGATCCGCTCGGCTTCGAGGCCCGTACCGGACAGTCCTGGGACGCCGCGCCCGTGACCGGACTCGCGCGCCGATGCGCCGAGGAGTACCCGGGACTGCGCGCGCTGACCGTGGACGCACTGCCGTACCACGAGGCCGGGGGCTCGGCCGCGCAGGAGATCGGCTGCTCGCTGGCGACGGGAGTCGCGTACCTGCGGCAGCTCACCGACGCCGGCCTGAGCATCGAACAGGCCTGTGGGCAGCTTGAGTTCCGGTACGCGGCCACCGCCGACCAGTTCCTCACGATCGCGAAGCTGCGAGCGGCGCGCCGCGTGTGGGCCCGGGTGGCCGAGGCATGCGGAGCGGGCGGGGCGGGCGCGCAGACGCAGCACGCAGTGACCTCGCCGGTGATGATGACGCGCCGCGACCCCTGGGTGAACATGCTGCGCACGACCGTCGCCACCCTGGCCGCCGGGGTGGGCGGCGCCGATGCCGTCACCGTGCTGCCCTTCGACCACGCGCTCGGCCTGCCCGACGCCTTCGCGCGCCGCATCGCCCGCAACACGTCGACGATCCTGATCGAGGAGTCGCACCTGTCCCGGGTGATCGACCCGGCGGGCGGTTCTTGGTACGTGGAGCGCCTGACGGACGAACTGGCGCACGCGGGCTGGGAGTTCTTCCAGGAGATCGAGCGGATGGGCGGCCAGGAGGCTGCGCTGCGCTCGGGCATGATCCGTGACCGTCTCGCCGAGACCTGGGAGGCCCGCAGCACGAAGCTCGCGAAGCGGCGCGAACCGATCACCGGCGTCAGCGAGTTCCCGAACCTGGCCGAGCGCCTCGTGGAGCGCGAGCCCGCACCCGAACGGCCCTCCGGCGGCCTTCCCCGCGTCCGTCGGGACGACGCGTACGAGGCCTTGCGCGCCCGCTCCGACGCCCACCTCGCCGCGACGGGCGCCCGGCCGCGGATCTACCTCTCCGCCCTCGGACCCGCCGCGGCGCACACGGCGCGCTCCACCTTCGCCGCCAACTTCTTCCAGGCGGGCGGCATCGAGCCCGTCATGGAGGGCACGTTCGAGGAGAGCGGGGCGAGCGAGGCCTGCCTCTGCTCCAGCGACGCGCTCTACGAGGAGCAGGCCGAGGCCCGCGCGCAGGAGCTCGGGGCGAGCGGCGCGGGGCATGTGTTCCTGGCGGGGCGGCCCGGCGCGTACGCCGGCGTCGACTCGTACGTCTTCACCGGCTGCGACGCCGTCGCCGTGCTCTCCGCCACGCTCGACCGCATGGGAGTGTCCTGATGTCCATCCCCGATTTCTCCGCGATCGAGCTGGGAACCCCGAACGCCGCCGGCAGCGGCGACGAGTGGCGTACGGCCGTCAAGAAGGCCGCGGGCGGTGACGACCTGCTCTGGGAGACCCCGGAGGGCATCGGGGTCAAGCCGCTCTACACCGGCCAGGACCTGGAGGGCCTGGACTTCCTGGAGACGTACCCGGGCATGGCCCCGTACCTGCGCGGCCCGTACCCGACGATGTACGTCAACCAGCCGTGGACGATCCGCCAGTACGCGGGCTTCTCCACCGCCGAGGAGTCCAACGCGTTCTACCGGCGCAACCTGGCGGCGGGCCAGAAGGGCCTGTCGGTCGCCTTCGACCTGCCGACCCACCGCGGCTACGACAGCGACCACCCGCGCGTGACCGGCGACGTCGGCATGGCGGGCGTGGCGATCGACTCGATCTACGACATGCGCCAGCTCTTCGACGGCATTCCGCTGGACAAGATGACCGTGTCGATGACGATGAACGGCGCCGTGCTTCCGGTGCTCGCGCTGTACATCGTGGCGGCGGAGGAGCAGGGCGTGCCGCCGGAGAAGCTGGCGGGGACCATTCAGAACGACATCCTCAAGGAGTTCATGGTCCGCAACACGTATATCTATCCGCCGAAGCCGTCGATGCGGATCATCTCCGACATCTTCGCCTACACGTCGGAGCGGATGCCCCGCTACAACTCGATCTCGATCTCGGGCTACCACATCCAAGAGGCGGGGGCGACGGCCGACTTGGAGCTGGCGTACACGCTGGCGGACGGCGTGGAGTACATCCGGGCGGGCCGGGAGGCGGGCCTGGACGTGGACGCGTTCGCTCCTCGCCTCTCCTTCTTCTGGGCGATAGGCATGAACTTCTTCATGGAGATCGCCAAGATGAGGGCGGCGAGGCTGCTGTGGGCCAAGCTGGTGAGCGAATTCGATCCGAAGAACCCCAAGTCCCTCTCACTGCGCACCCACTCACAGACGTCAGGCTGGTCTCTGACTGCCCAGGACGTCTTCAACAACGTCACCCGCACGTGCGTGGAGGCGATGGCGGCGACGCAGGGCCACACCCAGTCGCTGCACACCAACGCCCTGGACGAGGCGCTGGCCCTGCCGACGGACTTCTCGGCGCGCATCGCCCGTAACACCCAGCTGCTGATCCAGCAGGAGTCGGGCACGACCCGGGCCATCGACCCGTGGGGCGGCAGCGCGTATGTGGAGCGGCTGACGTACGACCTCGCGCGCAAGGCCTGGGCGCACATCCAGGAGGTCGAGCGGGCGGGCGGCATGGCGCAGGCCATCGACGCCGGCATCCCCAAGCTGCGCGTGGAGGAGGCGGCGGCCCGCACGCAGGCCCGCATCGACTCGGGGCGGCAGCCGGTGATCGGCGTGAACAAGTACCGCGTGGACACCGACGAACAGATCGACGTCCTGAAGGTCGACAACTCCTCGGTCCGCGCCCAGCAGATCGCCAAGCTGAGGCGACTGCGCGAGGAACGCGACGAGGCGGCTTGCCGGGACGCGCTGGAGGCGCTGACCCGGGCGGCGGCAGGCTCCGGCAACCTGCTGGAACTCGCCGTCCGCGCCGCCCGTGCGAAGGCGACGGTCGGCGAGATCTCCGACGCCCTGGAGAAGGTGTACGGCCGGCACGCGAGCCAGATCCGTACGATCTCCGGCGTGTACCGAACCGAAGCCGGCGACTCCCCGTCCGTGGAGCGCACCCGCACCCTCGTGAACGCCTTCGCGGAGGCCGAGGGCCGCCGTCCGCGCATCCTGGTCGCCAAGATGGGCCAGGACGGCCACGACCGCGGCCAGAAGGTGATCGCCACCGCCTTCGCCGACCTGGGCTTCGACGTGGACGTGGGCCCGCTGTTCCAGACGCCGGCGGAGGTCGCGCGGCAGGCTGTGGAGGCGGACGTACACATCGTGGGCGTGTCGTCACTGGCAGCAGGCCACTTGACGCTGGTACCGGCGCTGCGCGAAGAACTGGCGGCGGAGGGCCGCGAGGACATCATGATCGTGGTGGGCGGAGTGATCCCGCCGGCAGACGTCCCCACCCTCCTGGAGATGGGCGCGGCAGCGGTCTTCCCACCGGGAACGGTGATCCCGGACGCGGCGCACGACCTGGTGCGGCGCCTGTCGTCCGCCCTGGGGCACGCCCTGTGATGGAGGTCGACGCATACGTAAAGGGCGTGCTCGAAGGAAAGCGAGCGACGGTGGCGCGAGCCATCACCCTCGTCGAGTCGACCCGCCCCCAACACCGGGCCCAGGCACAGCAGTTGCTCACCGAGCTCCTACCCCACACCGGCAAGGGGCGAAGGATCGGAATCAGCGGCGTACCGGGCGTCGGAAAGTCGACGTTCATCGACGCGTTCGGCACGATGCTGACCGGCCTGGGCCACCGGGTCGCGGTCCTGGCCGTCGACCCGTCGTCGACCCGGACGGGTGGCTCGATCCTGGGCGACAAGACGCGCATGGAACGCCTGTCCGTGGACCCGTCGGCCTTCGTCCGCCCGTCCCCCTCGGCCGGAACGCTGGGCGGGGTGGCGAAGGCGACGCGCGAGTCGATCCTGGTGATGGAGGCGGCAGGCTACGACGTGGTCCTGGTGGAAACGGTGGGCGTCGGCCAATCGGAAACCGCGGTAGCGGGCATGGTCGACACCTTCCTCCTGCTCACCCTCGCAAGAACGGGGGACCAGCTGCAGGGCATCAAGAAGGGCGTCCTGGAACTGGCAGACGTCATCGCAGTGAACAAGGCAGACGGCCCCCACTCGCAGGACGCCCAAGCAGCAGCAAGGGAACTGTCAGGAGCCCTACGCCTGATGCAACCCAGAGACCCCTCCTGGACCCCACCCGTCCTCCCGTGCAGCGCCCGCAACTCAACAGGCCTGGACACGGTCTGGAACCGCCTGGAACAACACCACACCCTCCTGACGGCGACGGGCGCCCTGACCGCCCGCCGCCGAGACCAACAGGTGGCCTGGACCTGGACCATGGTCCAAGACGAACTCCTGACCCGCCTCCACGCGTCCCCGTCCGTCCGCGCCCTGACACCGACCCTCGAACAGCAGGTAAGAACAGGCGAGTTGACGGCAACGCTCGCCGCGGAACGCATCCTGCGCGCGTTCGAGTCCCCGCACGCCTGATCGACACCTTGTTCTGAGACGACGAGGTTCATCGAGCGTGCCGCCGGGCAGTGGACGCTCCTCGGTGACGACAGCGGCCTCGCCTCCACACTCTGCTCGCTCGGCCGCGAACATCAGCTCCTGATGCGGTTCACGGACGCACTGGTCCCGCTACGAAGGGGATTGGATTTGGTCAGCCGAACCGGCTCCGAGGATCTGCGCGCCCGGCTGATGAACAACATCGCCATGTCTCATGTCCTCTTGGGACAGTTCGACGAAGCCGTCGACATGGCGGGCCAAGCGCTCGCCCTGCGGGCCTCACCCTGGATCGAGGCGTATCTGCTCGACACCCTCGGTCAGGCCCACACGGGTCTGGGTGCGTACGACGAGGCCGGCAAGGCCCACCGCACGGCGCTCGACCTGATTCACGACCACGGCGACCGCTGCGCGGAACCGTACGCACTTCATCACCTCGGCCTCGCCGAACGCGGACGAGGCGACACAGCCGAGGCGAGATCGGCCTGGCAGACCGCACTGCGCATCATGGACGAGTTCCCCCACACGGCCTGGCCCAACCGCCCTGAACTCCTCCGGCTCATCGCCGAACTCGACGGACAACCGGCCGGCCACAGCACACCGGCAACGGATTCGGCAGCAGTACGCGTAAAGGCACCTGGCACCAAGGCGGACTGACCGCCCACGGGCGCCGGATGTTCCTGCTGCGGCCTCAGTAGGGTTCGGTCGTATGACCGACCGCGTTCTGGAACTCTTGCGCAGCCGCCCCGATCTGGCCGAACTGGCCGCATTTCCGTTCAACTTCGATGTAGGCCGGGCGTACCACGTCGAGGCGGTGCACCTGGCGTCCGGTGCGTCGCTGGAGCCGATCGCCGGCGACGACACCGGCGGCACGTACTTCCTGTGCGGGGGAAAGGCCGTGCTCCACGCGTCCTCCGAGGGGGACGCCGTGCTGCTCGCCGACAGTGTCGGCGAGGCGCTCGAGATCCTCCTCCGGTTGCCCTGGTGGTGCGAGAACATCTCCGGCGAGCTGGACGAGAAGGACCTGGTCGCCGAGACGAGTGCGGCGGACAACAAGGCGCGGGAGGAGTTCGCCCCCGACCTGGACGCGCAGCGAGCGGCGTTGATCGGCGGTCTGGGTCTGCCGGACCGGCCGCTGGTCGAACTCGTCGCCCTGTCGGAGTCGGCCTCGAGGCGCACCGAGCCGGACCACGTCCTGCTCAACTCCCATGAGCTCTGCGCATACCGGCTGGACGAGTCCTACCGGCAGCCCCTGCGCGATGTCGTCCTCGGCCCGGGACGGGAGGCGCTGGAGCGGATGCGCTCCGGCGACCTCGACGCGCGGATGGAGGCGGCTGCGGATCCGCTGCTGCGGGCGGGGACGCTGCGGGCGGCGCAGTACGACCGCCGTGACAGCGACCTTCCGCTGCTGCGTTTCCTGCTGGAGCACGAGAACGCCGCGCAGACCGAGTGGTTCGAGGAGCGGTGGCTGGCCGCGATGCTGGTGGCGTGGCACGGGCAGGACGAGGACGTTCCGCTCCTGCGGGCGGCCACTTCCGGGCAGGTCACCGACAGCGCCGGAGCCGTGGAGTGGGCCCGCGCCGAGGAGGCGAGGCGACAGGGGCGTGATGAGGCTGCGGAGAGCGGGTTCACCTGGATCGAGCTGGCCCACCGGCAGGGTCGTGTCGAGCACGCCCGGGTCGCGCTCATCCACATGCTCGACGACACGGGCCCGGACGCGGACCGGCTCCGGAAGCTGAGCCGCGCCCTGGAGCGCATCGGCGACCACGCACAGGCGGCCCGCGCCCAGTTCAACCTCCTCTCGCTCCAGGACACGGCATGGGACCGGGCCACGGAGGCGTACGTCCTGGCCCGCCTGGAGCGCCGCAAGGGCGACCTCGAGGCCGCTGGGCGGGCGCTGGAGCGCGCACGGGCGGCGGTCGGCGGCGATGGCGGCCATTGGCACCGCCGGGGGCTCGGCCGACTGATCACGGAGCAGCATCTGGAGCTGACGCTCGCCGCGGTCGAGGCCGGTGACGCGGAACTCGCGCGTGCGACCATGGCGCACGGACGGATCCTGCTGGACACCATCGCCAAGGAGTCGGCGAAGGCGCTCAGCCGACTGTCCACGCGGGCGAAATGGGCGGTGGCCGGCCTTCACCGGCCCGGCGCCTGACACCTGCGAACCACCACAGCCGATCGCGCCGCCGTGTCCGGTGTCGCCGGGTACGCGGCCTCGATGACGAGCACGCTCGGCGGGGACGGGGAGGTGGTGGGCGTCGGCGGGGTGGCCGTCGCTCCTGATCTGCGGGGACGTGGACCGGCACGGCTGGTCGTCACGGCCGCCCTGGACCACGCCCACTCGGCTATGTTCGCCGGGCGGATCGGCGGAATCCGCCGGGGGCTAGCCCGTATTCCCGTTTGAAGGCGTGGGCGAAGGCGAACGCCGAGGTGTAGCCCACCTTCCTGGCCACCGTGGCCAGCGTCGCGTCACCGTCGCGCAGCAGCCGGGTTGCGAGGGTCATCCGCCACCAGGTCAGGTACGCCTGTGGCGGCTGGCCGACCAGTGCGGCGAACCGTCGGGCGAAGGCCGCGCGGGACAGTCCGGCCTGGGAGGCCAGTTCCGCGACGGTCCACTGCCGACCGGGGTCGCTGTGAATGGCGCGCAGCCCGTCGGCGACGGCGGGATCGCGCAGCGCTGCTGCCCAGCCGGGAGCGGCATGGGCGGATTGTTCGTCGAACCAGGCGCGCAGGATGTGCAGCAACAGCACGTCCAGCAGAGCGGGCAGCATGGCGTCGCCGCCTGGCCGTGGCTGCTCCAGTTCACCGCCGAGCAGGTCGACGGCGGCGCGTAGTCCAGGGTGGTGTCCGACCCGGGCCGGAAGATGGATGACCTCCGGCAGGTCGTCGAGCAGCGGATGCGCCCGGGACCTGTCCAGAAGGTACGCGCCGCAGAGCATGACCGTCGGGGCGGCCGAACCGTCCGTCTGTCCGGTTGGTGACCCGTTGCCGTCTTGGCCGGGTGGGATCTCGGCCGGTGACGTGGCGGCGTCCACCAGCGGGGTCGAGGGGCTGTCGGCGAGGCCGTGGGCGGCTCCGTGGGGCAGGAAGGCCACATCCCCCACGCCGAGGGCGATCGGTGCGCCGTCCGGTGGGAACAGCCAGCACGATCCCTGGAGAACGATGTGGAAGCCGGCCCCCGCGACCGGTGGGTTCCGCATGCCGAACGGCGCCGGCCGGCATACCCGACCGGAGTGCGGTTGGCCGGTCCGCATGGCGGTGACCGCGTCGGAGAGCACATCCACCCGGTCACCGTATCGCCACGATCCCAGCGAAGACAGTCGCGCATGAACCGTAGACGCTCACGCATAGGGAGTCTCATCCATGCCGCCATACGGTGAACTCGCGGGCGAATTGGTCAGCCATCTCGCACGACACCACTCGACATCACTCTTTGCTCGAACCAGGAGATCCACGTGAAGATCGCCGTCTACGGCGCAAGCGGATACCAGGGGAAGCTCGTCCTCGCGGAACTGGCCCGCCGCGACATCGACATGCGGCTCGTCGGCCGCAACGCCACACGCCTGCTCGAGGCCGCGACGACTGTGGGAACGGCTGCGGGAGCAGGCGCGGCCCAGCAGCGGGTAGCCGACACCGACGACCACGACGCCCTCGTCGCCGCCTTCCGCGGCTGCGACGCGGTCATCAACTGCGCCGGGCCGTTCACCAGTTCCGGCCCCGCCGTGGTCCGAGCGGCCATCGCCGCCGGCTGCCACTACGTCGACACCGCCGGCGAGCAGCTCTACACCAAAGCGGTCTTCGACACCTTCACCGGCGACGCGCAGCGCGCCGGAGTCACCGTCGTCCCCGCCGCCAACGACGGCTGCGCCCCCGGGGACCTGATCGCCCACCTGCTCGCCGAACGCGTCCGGTCGATCGAGGAGATCAGCGTCAGCCACTTCGTCACCGGCGGGGGTGGGTTCTCCCGCGGCTCGCTGCGCTCGGCCGTCGAGACGATCGACGCGATCAAGGCCGGCGGCCTCAGCTACGACGACGGAGGCTGGCGTTCCGGGACCCCCGCCCGGCACACCACGGTTACTCTTCCCGACGCCCCGCGACCGACCGACGTGGTGAAATGCCCCTTGTCAGAGGTGGTCACCATCCCACGCCACATACCGGTCCGGCACGTCGAGAGCCACGTCGACGCCGCGGTCGCCGCCCAGTTGGACGCCCCGCTCACTCCAGGGATCATCGACAGCCTGCCCGAAGGACCCACCGAGGCGGACCGTCGTACCCAGCGGTTCACCTACCTCATCGACGCCGTCAGCCGCGACGGCCAATCAATCCGCGGGGTTGTACGGGGCCACGACACCTACGGCATCACTGCCGTGATCGCCGTCGAAGCCGCCCGCCGGCTGGCCGCGGACGGCGCCGAACCAGGTGTGCTCGCCCCGGCCCAGGCATTCGACCCGACCAGCTTCCTCACCTTCCTCGCCCCACACGGAATCAGCTGGACCATCACCGTCTCCGACACCCCAACCACCTAGCAGTCAGTGGACCGTAT
>NZ_DATCVQ010000669.1:0-6304 GCF_036566765.1 Streptomyces sp. | reverse complement strand
TCGACCTGGGCCTGACTCACTACGCCGTGCTCTCCGACGGACAGGTGATCGACAATCCGCGGTTCCTGCGCCGCTCCGAGCGGCGGCTGAGGAAGGCGCTGCAGGCCCTGAGCCGGAAGGCGAAGGGATCGAAGAACCGGGTCGAAGCCCGCGTCAAGGTCGCCCGCGCTCACGCCCGGGTGGCCGACGCGCGTAGGGACTGGTGCCACCAGAACGTTTCGAGGCTGGTCCGCGACAACCAAGCGGTCTACCTCGAAGACCTGGCGGTCTCCGGTCTCGCGCGGACTCGCATGGCCAAGTCCGTCCACGACGCCGCGCGGGGCGTGTTCCGTCGGATTCTGGAGGAGAAGGCGACCCGGTTCGGCCTGCACGTGGGTGTCGTCTCCCGCCGGCTGCCGTCCTCGCAGACCTGCCACCTGTGCTGGGTCGTGGACGGGAGGAAGCCGCTGCACGTCCGGCAGTGGGCGTGCTCGGGCTGTGCTGCTGTGCATGATCGTGCCCTCAATGCGTCGCGTGTGATCCTCGCCGCCGGGCAGGCGGAGAGGCTAAACGCCCCTGGAGGGCCGATAAGCCCTGGAGTGGAGATCCCACGCCAGGCACGGCCCGTTGAACGGGGAACCCACCCGAAGGCCCAGCCGGTCACCGCCGGCAGCCAGGCGGGAATCCCCGTCGTTTAGGGCGGGGAGGATGTCAACGTGCGCAGTATCCGCTCGACCGCGAGGTGCTGGAGTTCTGACCGGACTCGGTCGGGCCGACGGCCGGCCGGTCGCGTCCCCACCCGACGCCTCAGGCCGAGCCGGGGTCCGCACCCCAGGAAGCGGCGATGACAGGAATGAGGACGACGACGGGGCCGGCCCAACCGGGCCCCGTCGTCGTCAACTCAACCGTCTTTGCCGCTACTTGACACCGAGCAGCTGCTCGATCGGGTCAATGGCGAAGTAGACGAGGAAGAGTGCGGAGACCCCCCACAGCAGCCAGTGCACCTCACGCGCCTTGCCGAGCGCGGTCTTGATGATGACGTAGGCGAGGAAGCCGGCGCCGATGCCGTTGGTGATGGAGTACGTGAACGGCATGACGGCGATGGTCAGGAACGCCGGGATGGCGATGTCGTAGCGGTCCCAGTCGATGTGCTTGACCTGCGTCATCATCAGGAAGCCCACCGCCACGAGAGCGGGGGCCGCTGCCTGGAGCGGCACGATGGTGAGGACCGGCGTGAGGAAGAGCGCGAGCGCGAACAGGCCACCGGTGAACAGGTTGGCGAAACCGGTGCGAGCGCCTTCGCCGACGCCCGCCGCCGACTCGATGTACGTCGTCGCGGAGGACGCCGACGCGGCGCCGCCGGCCACGGCTGCCGCACCGTCGATGAGGAGCACCCTGCCGAGGTTCGGGACCTGGCCGCGTTCGTCGAGGAGCCCGGCCTCGGCCGTCACGCCGACGACCGTGCCCATGGTGTCGAAGAAGTCCGACAGGATGAGGGTGAAGACGAGCAGCAGCACGGTGACGACGCTGACCTGCCCGAACGCACCGAAGACGTCGAACTTGCCCAGCAGCCCGAAGTCGGGAGAGGCCACCAGGGAGTCCGGGAGCGAGGGGGTGGTCAGGCCCCAGGTCTTGATGTCGGCGGCCTTGTCGAGGATGACGGCGAGGACGGTCATCGCGACGATGCTGATCAGAATCGCGCCCTTGACCTTGCGTGCGAGCAGCACGATGGTCAGCACGACTCCGAGGGCGAAGACGAGCATCGGCCAGCCGGTGAGGCTTCCGGTGCCGAGCTGCACCGGCACGGTGGTCTTGGCCGCGTCCGGGATTCGTGTGACGAATCCGGCGTCGACGAATCCGATGAACGCGATGAACAGGCCGATACCGACACTGATGGCCTGCTTGAGCGGCTGCGGGATGGCGTGCATGACGGCCTCGCGCAGACCGGTGAGTACCAGGACGCAGATGATGAGTCCTTCGAGCACGATCAAGCCCATCGCGTCGTCCCACGTCATCAGCGGGGCGAGCTGGAAGGCGACGACGGCGTTGAGGCCGAGACCCGCGGCGAGGGCGAGCGGGAGGTTGCCGCCGACGCCCATGATGACGGTCATCACGGCGGCCACGAGCGCGGTGGCCGTGACCAGCTGCGCCGGGTCGAGCTGGGCCCCGGTCTTGTCCTCGGCCGCGCTCAGGATGATCGGGTTGAGGACGAGGATGTACGCCATGGTGAAGAACGTGGCGATTCCACCGCGTATCTCGCGTGCGTACGTCGATCCGCGCTCGGTGATGCGGAAGTAGCGGTCGAGCGGGCCGCCGGGGGTGCGGGGGGAGCCGCCGGCCTGGGGATGCACGTCGTACGGTGCGCCGGTCGCGCTGGGGGAATTCATCAACTCTCCTGAATCAGCACATGCCCTCGGGAGCGGCACATGGGTGGGCTTGGGGGAACGCATACGGAATCAGGGACAGTTGGGGCGATCCTCTGATGCCGTGGTCAGCCGCGTGATGCGCGAACGCACATGCGAAGTGGTGTGGATCATACGGACAGTGGCCCTGTCGCGTGGACTTGATTGGTAGCAACTGCCAATGGTTGCAAGGATGTTATGGAGATCCAGCGGTCGCGCTCTCACCTGGACCGCTTCCCGCTCGGGCCGCCCTCGGAGACACGCACGAAACGCACTCTCGGCAGAACGCACAGTAGCCAGATCGCGAAACGATCTCTACCATCCCGGCTGTGCCTGGACCCCCCTCCCCCCACGACCGACCCGCACCCTTCGACGCCGCTGCCGCGCGCCGCATCCGCGAGTCGCTGGGCATGACACCGAGCCATGTCGCGCACGGCCTGCACGCCGCGTTCGGTTTACGTCATGTCACCCCTGACACCGTCATCGCCTGGGAACGCGGCACGGCCGCGCCCAGCCCCAGCGAGCTCACCGCCCTCTCAAGCGTGCTGTGGTGCGATCCGACCCAACTCATCGGTACGCCACGTGGGTTGAGGGAGCACCGCCTCGTCCGCGGCTACGCCGCCGCCGACGTCGCTCGCGCGATCGGCATGGACGTCGGCGCGTACGAGCACGCCGAACTCACCGGTGTCTGGACGGGCGACGCTCGGCAGACGGCGGCTCTCACCTCCGTGCTCGGCCTGTCGTCGCGCGACCGCATGGGCGTCACGGGTGACGACGAGCGCCTCGCCGGACTGCTCGGTGACGCGGTGAGCACCCGCTGGCAGGCGCACATCCGTGCCATCGCCAAACTGACCGGCCACGACCGCCGCACGCTCGACGGCCCGCTGCGGACGATGCACCAGGAGTACCAGCACCTGATGACGGCGACCCTGAGTCGGGGCGCCGGCGCGGCGGCCTCCGGCGAGCAGGGCCGCGCCTATCTGGAACAGGTCGTCGACCGCTTCTGGGACCTCGTGGAGGCCTCGGCCTGAGAACGGAGCGCGCCGGCTGGTGGAGACGCCGGTTGGCTCGTGAATTCGCGGCTCTCTTCGAGGAGGCGTGCGACTTCGGCGACGCAGCCTACGATCTGCAAGTCATCTACGGCTGACCACCCGTACCCCGGCACCTGTGGGCGGGGCAGCAGCTCTGAAGGCCATCGGCATCGCGGCGAAGGTCCTCCAGGCGACCGGCCACGGCACCTCGGCGGAGGGCCGGGAGCTGATCGCCAGGGCGCGGATCATCGTCCAGCAGAAGATCGGCCAGAACATCACCGCGGCGACGGCCACCCCCTTCGCCGAGGCCGACCACCTGCTCCTCACCGGGGACCTGACGGGCGCTGTCACCAAGCTGACCGCCGCGTACAGGGCCGCCTGAACACGCCGGTGCGGGGCCGGTTACCCTGGCTCCGCACCGGCACCATCGTCCGCGACGTCTGCCAGGAGAGCGATGAGGAACCTCGCGCCCGAGGAGTTCCCGCACCGGTCCGTACGTGGGACGGGCTGAGCGCGCGTGCGGTACTACCTGTACAACTCCGGGGCCAAGATCGACATGCTGTTCGGGCAGATCCCGGCGAAGCTACTGCGGTGCCTGGCCGTCGAGGCGAAACTCGACCTGAAGGTCCTCAGCGTCCAACTCCAGTCGCCCCGCGACGAGATCAGTGAGTACGACCGGCTGCAGGTCGTGGAGTCCTATCTGGAACGCGAGTACGAGGTCAGCTGGATCACCGAGCCCGCATCCTGGTTCCGGGGCGATCTGCCACTGCGGATCGCGGGGTACGGCAGACCGTCGGGGCCGGTGTTCATGACCGGGCAAGAGGGCGACACGGTCGTCGCGTTGATCGGTTCGGCGCACCATCTCGTCGGGCAGCGGGTCGGACCCGAGTCGATTCCGCCGTCCCATGCGGCGCTGCCGTCGCTGTTCAGGCTGTTGCGGGAAACGCCTGAGGACTGGCCGCTCGGCGAGCCGCGGCTCGCGCTCAGGGACTGCGGCCGCGCGAGGAGGAACGAACCCCTACGCCAAGTACTGGAGTTTTCCCGCCTGTTGAAGGAGCCGGCCGTGTACTGCGACTTTCTGGCGCGGCGGCTGATGCACGGCACGCTCACGACGGAGAGCGGCCGGGAACTCCAGATCGTCGTCGGCACACCGCTGTACGTGGCACAGTCCGACGAGGCCGAGGGGCGCTGAATGCCTGCCCCGGCCGAGTTCGACGTGGCCCGCATGCGGCTGAACGCCGACGTTGCCGGGCTCTGCCGGGCCGTACGCGACGGCAGCCGTGAGACCGCGTGGTTCGCCGTCTCGCTGCTGGGCGACCTCGGGGGTGAGACGGCAGGGGACTTCCTGCTGGAAGTCCTGGAGCGGCGGGTTCCGGAGCACCCCTACCTCTGGCTCGAGGCGGTACGCGCGCTCGGACGGATGCGGGAGCAGCGCGCGGTACCCGGCCTGATGCGGTTGCTCGGGAGCGAGCTGGAGAACGACGGTCAGCGCGAGGCAGTCGTGGCGGCGCTGGTCCTCATCGGCGCGCCCGACGTCGTACCCGTCCTGCTCGGCTGGCTCACCGACGGCGGCGGGCCGCGGTGGACCGCGGTGGACGTACTCACCCGGCTACGGGCACCGCAGTCGGTGCCCCTGCTTCTCGCGACGCTGTGGGAACTGCTGCCGTTCTACGGGGAGAAGGCGGTACAGGTGCTCGGCGCCCAGCGCGATCCGCGCACGGGGCCGGCGCTGCTGTTCCTCGTCGATTCCGAAGGGTCCTCCCCCGCGCTGCGCCGGGCGGCGCTCCACGCCCTGGCCGAGCTGCCCGAGGACGCTTGGCCGCCACCGGCAGGTTGGCATGTGGACATCATGCTCCGACGCGGACTGTGGGACCCGGACGCCGAGACGGCGCGGCTCGCGGCGGAGCTGATGGTGAGGACTCACGAGGGACGCTCGGAACTGCGCGGGGTGCTGCTCGACTACAGGCGCCGCAACCGTCCCCAGCCGGTCCCCGAGCAGACCGTCGTCCAGTGCTGCGCCGTCGTCGAGGCCCACCCGGAGCACTTCGGTTCGCGCCACGACTACCGCGACTTCGGCATCCTCCACCGTCTTCTCACCGAGGCGCCCGCACCCCTGGTGCGCAGGGCGGCTGCCGCCGCCATGGCCGCCGTCGCCGACGAAGGGGCGGCCGCCACGCTCGTATCCGCTCTCGACGATCCACGCGTCAGCGACAGCGCCGCCCTGGCCCTCGCCCGGCTGCCGTCACCGCCCCTAGACGACCTGCAGGCCCTGCTCGACCCGGGCGCGAGCCCGGCGCAGCGCCGAGGGGCGGCGCTCGCGCTCGGCCACTCCCGATGCGAGGCGGCCGCTCCGCTCCTGATGGACGCCCTTCACGAGGAGGGGCCCCTCGGGCCGCGCGTCGCCGCCGCCGACGCGCTCGCGGCACTGCGCCACCGACCCGCATCGACACAACTGGCGGCCCTCGCCTCCGACAGCGAGGAGGCCGCGACGCTGCGGGCCCGTGCGCTGCGCGCCCTCGGCGCGATCGCCGATCCCTCCGCGCTACCCGCGGTGCTCGGCGGCACCCGGGACACGAACGAGGCGGTGCGGATCCGCGCGGCGCAGGCACTGGGCGCCTTCCCGGTGCCCGAGGCCGCGGAAGCACTCGGAGCGCTCGTCTCGGGAGACACCAGTCTCGATGTGGCACGGGCTGCGGCCGAGTCCCTGGGCCGGATCGGCGCGCCGGCCTCTCCTGTACTGGCCCGGCTGGCGGACCGGCTCCGCGGCGACGTCGTCCATGAACTGGTCGCGGCGCTCGCCGCCTGCCCCGGCGGCGAGGCCGTGGCCGCGCTCGGTCGGATCGCCGCCGCCACCGGGTCCGTCGACGCCCGGCTCGCCGCGGCCGAAGCGCT
>NZ_DATCVQ010000668.1:0-3352 GCF_036566765.1 Streptomyces sp. | reverse complement strand
GGCGCCACCGCCTCGATTCGCCGCCCGCACGCCGACGGCTACCAGGTCTTCGCCTCCGGCGAACGGACCGACGTCACCGAACAGATCGTTCCCGACCTCGGTGGCTACGTCTCCACCACGGCGGACGTCAACCGCTTCTTCCAGGGCCTGCTCGGCGGCGAGCTGCTGCCCGCGGCGCGCATCGCCGAGATGCGGGACACCGTCCCGGTCGCCAAGCAGTTCGAGACGTTCTGGCCCGGCGGGCGCTACGGCCTCGGCCTGGTCAGCCGCCCCCTGACCTGCGGCGGCAGATACTGGAGCCACGAAGGAGGCGAAGCCGGCTACATCACCCTCAACGGTGCCACCGACGACGGCAGCCGCACCGTCACCGTCTCCATGTCCACCAGCTTCAACGACCTCAACAAAACCCTCCGGCAGCACAAGACCGCCAGCAAGCTCGTCGACCGCGCGCTGTGCAACACCTCCCGCGCAAGAGGGGGAAACTGACCGCCCCAGGCTTCCACCCCCGACCAGCGGCGGGCCGCCATCCGACCCCGGCCGCCATCCGCCTGCCGCGGACCGCCACAAGCCGCTCCCCCGCAGCGGCACGGCCCTCACGGGCGAAGATTCATGAGCCCGCGCCGCATCCGGCCCGGCCACCTGCCACCGCGCCCGGCGAGCAGCCCGGTCCGCACAGCGGGCGCAGCCAGCACAGTGGGCGCACTGGGCGCAGCGGGCGTGATGGCGCTCTTGGAAAACGGCTCTGTCCGCAGTTCCGTGAAACGGGTCGGCAGGGTGGCCAGGATCGATTGTCATCGGGTCGTGGCAGAGTGCGCGGTCATGGACACCGACACGTTCTGGGACGTCATCGAAGCCGCGCAAGCCGGGGCAGCCGAAACGGGCGAGCGATTTGACGAGGTCCTCGTCAAGCAGCTCGCGGATAGACCGCGGCAGGAGATCCTGGAGTATGCGGAACGCTTCGACGAGCTGCACGACGCTCTGTACCGCTGGGATGTGTGGGCGGCTGCTTACCTCATCGGGGGTGGGTGCTCCGACGACAGTTTCATGGACTTCCGAGCTGGGGTGATCGCCTTGGGCTGTCAGTGGTACCAGCGCGTGGCCACCGACCCGGACAGCCTCGCTGGGCATCCTGATGTAGTGCAGGCTGCGAACGTCCGTGACCGTTCCGAGGTGCTGTTCTACGAGGACGTGAACTATGCAGCCAGCGGGGCGTTCGAGCGGATCACGGGCGATGCGGATGCCTTCTACGAAGCCTGGCACGGCTTCCGTGGGGCTGCTGCAGAGAGCGTCAACGTCGTTGATATGGGCGAGGACTTCGACTTCGACGACGACAAGGAGATGAGGCGTCGACTTCCCCGCTTGGCCGCCCTGTTCCTTGGCCTAAACCCCTGAAAGGGGCTCCCGTGGTTCCGTGATGCTCATGGATGGGTGAGGATGCGAGTTCGGAGGAGTTCGAACGAGGCCCGGCCGTACATGGCTCGCTTGAGCGTTTTCACCCTGTTTACATTGCCTTCGACCGCTCCGGAACTCCATGGCAGAGTCAGTCCGGCGGTGACGGCATCGAGGTCCTGGCGGAGGAAGCCGGCGAAGCCCTGCATCGGCTTCGGGGCGTCCTGCTCGGCCTGCCGGATCCACTCCAGCAGCAGGTAGCCGCGACGGTGGCGGACCAGGTCGGCGAACGTCCGGGCGAGATCGCAGGCCCGGGTGATGTCCGGGCAGGCGAGCCGGACCTGAAGCAGTCGCTCGTCCTGGCTCTCGGTGAGCGTCTCGCGGGGTCGCATGATCCAGGATGTGATCTTGCGGGGGCTGGGGATGTCGGCCTTGACCGGTTCGGCGGTGCCCGCCCGCAGGGCGGCGAGGTGTTTGCGGACGACCTGGCGGCTGCCCCGGTAGCCGCGGGTCTGGATCTCCAGGAACAACTGGGTGCCGTTGACCTGGCCTTGCGCTTCGGTGAAGCGGGTGTTCAGGTATGCCTTGAACGGTTCCAGCACACCGTTGGGGCGGCGATCGCAGGCGGAGGCCAGCAGCTCGTCGAGATCGGTGTCACGAAAACGCCGCACAGTCTTGCGGTCGAGGTTCAGCCGGCGGGCGATGGCGCTGATCGTCCAGCCCTTCTCCAGCAAGCGGTGGATGTCTTCGTAGCGGTGACGGGTGCGTTCGATGATCTGGGTGCGGGGCAGTTCGGCGGGCGGTAGCAGCATCGGGGGCGGCTCCGGCACCTTGGTCACCGACTCCTCCTCGGCGTGTTTGCGCAGGCAGTTGCGGTGCTGGTGACAGGTTTTCTCCATTGCCGCGGACAGGTTCTGCAGCAAGTGCCAGCGATCAGCGACTTCCAGGGCGTTGGGAGCGGCTTCCCTGACCGCCTTCGTGTAGGCGGTGGCCCGGTCCCGGCAGATGATCTCGGCTCCGGGATGCTCGGTCAGCCAGGCCGCGAACGTCTCCGAGGTGCGGTCCGGCAGCACGTCCACGACTCGGCCGGCCTCGACGTCGACCAGCACGGTGCCGTAGGTGCAGCCTTGCGGAAGGCGAACTCGTCCACCCCCAGCACCCGCGGGGCACGGTCCGGTACCGCCGGCGCCGTCAGCAGCCGGGTCCGGCCCGCGGCCAGCCGCAGGCGTCGGCACAGCCGTGCGGCGGGACGGCCGCCGAGCTCGATCGCGATCGAGCGCAGCCAGCCCGTCAGCCCGGTGCTAGAGCGGCGGTGCCGCTCGGACAGGCCCGGCACCTGCTCGACGAACGTCTTGCGGGAACAGGCCTTCCGGTCGCAGAAGTACCGGCGGACCTGCAGCCGGACTTTGACCCGGCGAGGGCCCAACGGCCGCTCGTCCAGGGTGCGCTGGTAGGTGCTGTGCACCCGTCTCGACTGCTTCCGGCAGTCCGGGCACCGGCCCGGAGGAGCCGTCGACACCGCCTCTACCACCAGGACGCTGGAGGCGTCGCTCACCCGTTCCACCCGCACATTGATGCCGGGAAACAGCACATCCTCAACCGTCTTGCTCGCCACGGCAGGAAACACTCTGCCGAAACGATCCGCCGTTCCCGCCGCTGACCTGGCGATTCACGGAACTGCGGACAGAGCCTGGAAGGCTCTGACCGCTCTTCCGTGACGGCCACGTCAGAAGGACGGCCCCGCCCAGACATGCCAAACCACCTCAGCGGCGCATCCGAGTGACCTATAGTGAAACTAATTGGCAACTGGTTAACGATTGGTTTGGGTGTGCTTCCTTCCGTAGAAGACATGCGTGCGCGGTGGACGGCGCGGCATCCGGACATGGACACCTCCCCGATGGAGGTGATCGGGCTGATCCGGCGGGTTCACCTGCTGCATGAGCGGGCGTTGCGTCCGTTGCAT
>NZ_DATCVQ010000667.1:0-3633 GCF_036566765.1 Streptomyces sp. | reverse complement strand
CGGTCGCTGTTCGGGATCTCGATGCCGACCGCGGACTTCCCCGGGATCGGCGAGATGATCCGCACGTCGGGGGAGGCGACGGCGTACGCGATGTTCTTGGTCAGCGCCGTGATCTTCTCGACCTTCACGGCGGGGCCGAGCTCGACCTCGTACCGGGTGACCGTCGGGCCGCGGGTGAAGCCGGTGACGGCCGCGTCGACCTTGAACTCGCTGAAGACGTTGGACAGCGACTCCACGACGGCGTCGTTGGCGGCGCTGCGGGTCTTGCCCGGGCCGCCGCGCTCCAGCAGGTCGAGCGAGGGCAGCGCGTACGTGATGTCCCCGGAGAGCTGCAGCTGCTCGGCGCGCGGCGGCAGGTCGGTGGGCTCGGGGGCGGGCTTGGTGAGGTCCGGTACGCCCCCGGGCCGCTCGGCGCCGCGGGCCGGCGGCACGGCCCGGCCGGGCTGCTCGACGAGCTCCGCCGCCGCGGCCTCGGCGGCCAGGGCTGAGGCCCGCTCCCGGTCGACGCCGACGTCCCGGGTGAGGTCGGCGACCAGCGGGGACGGCGGCATGCCGTTGAGCACCGCCCCGTCCAGGGCGGCGGCCGCGGCGGCGGCCACGTCCACCGCGTCCATGGGCCGGTCGAAGGCGGGCTGCACGGCGCGCGGCCGCTTGCGGCTGCTGAGCGCCTCCTCCTCGGCCCGCTCGGCGTCGTACGGCTCACCGGCCGCGAGCGACCGGCGGCGGGCGGCACGGCCGCGCCGCGCCTCGCTCTCGCGCCAGGCGTCGTCGTCGTACGCCTCGCCCTCCTCGGGCTCGTACTCCGGCTCGACCAGGCCGAGCCGGGCGCCGAGCGCGCGCAGCCGCTGCGGGATGGCGTTGACGGGCGTGGCGGTGACGACGAGCAGGCCGAAGACGGTGAGCAGGACGAGCATCGGGACCGCGAGGACCTCGCCCATCATGAAGATCAGCGGCTTGGACGCGGCCCAGCCGACGAGCCCGCCGGCGTCCTGTATGGCCCCGGCGCCCTGGTCGCGGCCGGGTGAGCCGCAGGCGATGTGCACCTGGCCGAGGACGCCGATGACCAGGGCGGACAGTCCGATGACGATGCGCCCGTTGGCGTCCGGCTTCTCCGGGTAGAGGATCAGCCGGATCGCGATCGCGCCGAGCAGCAGCGGCACCAGCAGATCGAGCCTGCCGAAGGCCCCGGTGACCAGCATCTCGACGAGATCGCCGACCGGGCCGCGCAGATTCGACCAGGTGCCGGCGGCGACGATCAGCGCGAGGGCGAGCAGCAGCAGCGCCATGCCGTCCTTGCGGTGCGCCGGGTCCAGGCCCTTCGCGCCGCGCCCTATCCCCCGGAACATCGCGCCCACGGCGTGCGCGAGGCCGAGCCAGAGTCCGCGGGCGAGCCGGTACACGCCCCCGGTGGGGGACGGCGCGGGCTTGGGGGCGGCTTTCTTCGCCGCGGGCTTGCGGGCGGTCGCCTTCTTCGCGGGCGCGGCCTTCTTGGCCGCGGTCTTCTTCGCGGGGGGCTTGGCGGGCGCAGCCTTCTTCGCGGCGCCCGTCGTACGGCCGGCGCGCGGCTTCGCGGTGCCCGCCGTGCCCTGGGAACCCTTGCCGGACGTACGTGAGGCCATGATGCTGAGGTTACCGGTGGAGACGGCGGTGAACACTCCCGCCCACCGCTTCACCCGTCCGTGTCGCCCGTCACCGGGCCGGAAACTGACGCCCGTTCACGGCGCGCGGCGCGTGGTGTGACGGAGTATCAGGTCTGGGCGGGGAGAGTGGCCGCGCCGCCGGCGCCCGGCTCCAGCGCGTCGAGCGCCCGGCGCAAACCCGTGAGCTTGCGCTCCAGATGGGCCGCGGTGGCGACGGCCGCGGCGTCCGCCGAGTCGTCGTCGAGCTGCTTGGACAGCGCCTCGGCCTGCTCCTCGACCGCGGCGAGGCGGGCGGAGAGCTCCGCGAGCAGTCCGGCGGACTGGCTGGCGTGACCGCCGGGGCCGCCGCCCTCCAACTGCAGCCGCAGCAGCGCCGCCTGCTCGCGCAGCTGGCAGTTCTTCATGTACAGCTCGACGAAGACCGAGACCTTGGCGCGCAGCACCCAGGGGTCGAACGGCTTGGAGATGTAGTCGACCGCGCCGGCCGCGTAGCCGCGGAAGGTGTGGTGCGGGCCGTGGTTGATGGCGGTGAGGAAGATGATCGGGATGTCCCGGGTCCGCTCCCGGCGCTTGATGTGCGCGGCGGTCTCGAATCCGTCCATGCCGGGCATCTGGACATCCAGCAGGATGACCGCGAAGTCGTCCGTCAGCAGCGCCTTGAGCGCTTCCTCCCCGGACGATGCCCGCACCAGCGTCTGATCGAGCGCGGAGAGGATGGCCTCCAGCGCCAGCAGATTCTCCGGCCGGTCATCGACCAGGAGGATCTTGGCCTTCTGCACCATGCCCCGTCCTCCTCGCCCCGGCGTGGGCTCTCCCCGGCCGGTCAAGCCAGGGGAAGCACCGGGGGCCGCCCCAGAAGACGACTCCCATGCGCCGTCCGTCCTTGTGCCGGTCATGGTAGCCGCACCCCGCCCGTCACCACACCCTGTCACCGCGATGTCACTGTGCACATACCAGAAACGCGGTGGGAGACCAGAAGGTTCCCCGTCCACCGCCTCCTCACACCCCTTCGAGCACAGTCGATCAGCAACTTATCGCGATCCGCTCAAACGACGATCACTCTCCGCGCATCCACTGCTCCATGACGGAGAGCAGATGGTCAGGATCAACAGGCTTGGTGACATAGTCGGAAGCACCGGAATCGATCGCCTTCTCCCTGTCGCCCTTCATCGCCTTCGCGGTCAGCGCGATGATCGGCAGACCGGCGAACTGCGGCATCCTGCGGATCGCCGTCGTCGTGGCGTACCCGTCCATTTCCGGCATCATGATGTCCATCAGTACGACCGTCACATCGTCGTGCTGCTCCAGGACTTCGATGCCCTCCCGGCCGTTCTCCGCGTACAGCACCGACAGGCCGTGCTGCTCCAGCACGCTGGTGAGGGCGAAGACATTGCGGATGTCGTCGTCGACGATGAGCACCTTCTCGCTGTCGAACACGAAGGTTCGCCTCGCCTCCGGCGCCTCCTGGCTGCCGTTCGCCGCGGCCCACTGCTCCGAGCCGGGCGCCGCGCCCTGGCGCCCGGGCAGCGCGTGCCGCTGCTCCACGGAGCCGAGAGCGTTGCGCCGGCGCCGGAACAGGGCAGCCGGACCCGCGTGGGCATCCAAGGGCCCCGACGGCTCCTGGTGCCCCTGCGGGATGAAGTCCTCCCCACCGTCGTCGGCGCCGCCGCGCAGCGGATCGGCCGCGCCGGGGCCGAGCTGCGGGTAGCCCTGCGGCGGCAGTTCGCTCGGGTGAAGGGGCAAGTAGAGAGTGAAGGTCGAGCCGCGGCCCGGTTCGCTCGCCGCGTGGATCTCACCGCCGAGCAGCCGGGCGATCTCCCGGCTGATCGACAGACCCAGGCCCGTGCCGCCGTACTTGCGGCTGGTCGTGCCGTCCGCCTGCTTGAACGCCTCGAAGATGACCCGCATCTTCCCGGCGGCGATCCCGATGCCCGTGTCGGTGACCGAGAAGGCGATCAGATCGCCGTCCGCGTCCCGCAGCGAGCCGGCCTCC
>NZ_DATCVQ010000666.1:0-26331 GCF_036566765.1 Streptomyces sp. | reverse complement strand
GGCCGCCGGGCCGAAGCGCTCCTCGGCGCGGGCCAGCAGTGCGGACGAGCCGCCCCGGCGGCCGTCGTACGCCCGCATCGCCGCCTCGAGGCCGGCCCGCCCGATCCACGCGCCGCTGCCGCAGTCGCCCAGCAGATGGCCCCAGCCGTCCGCCCGCCGCCAGCCGGTCAGATCGGTGCCGAGCGCGATCAGACCCGTCCCGCCGGCCACGACCGCCCCGGGCCGCTGCCCGAGCGCGCCCGCGTACGCGGTGACGGCGTCGGCGGCCAGAGCGAGCCGGCGCACCCCGAGCGTCTTCTCCAACGCCCCGGGCAGCTCGGCCCGCAGCTCGTCGCCGAGCGTGGCCATGCCCGCGGCGCCGATCGCCACGGCGACCACCCGCCCGCCGGACCGGTCCAGGAACCGCTGCACGGGCGGCAGCAGCTGCTCCAGCAGATGACCGGCCTCGATCCCGCCGGGCCCGGTGCGCACCGGCTCGCGCGTCGACTCCGTCTGCGTCACGCGGCCTTCGGACGCGTCCGCGCAGGCGATCCGCAGGCCGGAGCCGCCCGAATCGACCCCGACGACCCACTCGCTCACGGCACTCTCCATGCCCGGCACCCTATTCCCGGGCCGGTCGGCGGTGTCGGCGTCGGCCGGTAGAGTGACACGCCGTGGCAGCACGACCGTTGAGTGAACTGGTGGAGCCCGGCTGGGCTGAGGCATTGCGTCCCGTCGAGGGCCGCGTCGCCGAGATGGGCGACTTCCTGCGCGCGGAGATCGCCGCGGGCCGGACGTATCTGCCCGCGGGGCAACACGTCCTGCGGGCCTTTCAGCAGCCCTTCGACGACGTCCGGGTCCTGATCGTGGGTCAGGATCCGTACCCCACGCCGGGGATGGCGATCGGCCTCAGCTTCGCGGTCGCTCCCGAGGTGCGTCAGCTGCCCGGCAGCCTGGAGAACATCTTCCGGGAGCTGAACACGGACCTGGGTCTGCCCCGCCCCGCCAACGGCGACCTCACGCCCTGGACGCGACAGGGCGTGCTGCTGCTGAACAGAGCGCTGACCACCGCTCCCCGTAAGCCCGGTTCGCACCGCGACAAGGGCTGGGAGGCGGTCACGGAGCAGGCGATCCGCGCCCTGGCCGCCCGCGGCAAGCCGCTGGTCTCGGTGCTGTGGGGCCGGGACGCCCGGAACACGAGGCCGTTCCTCGGCGACCTCCCCGCGGTCGAGTCGGCCCATCCCTCGCCGATGTCCGCGGACCGCGGCTTCTTCGGCTCGCGCCCGTTCAGCCGCGCGAACGAGCTTCTGGCGGGCCAGGGCGCGGAGCCCATCGACTGGCGACTGCCGTAGGGGGCTGCGCAGGCCCTCGGCCGAGCCCCTCGGGCCTGTCCGACGGATCATGGCCGGGGCCGCGACCTATCCGACCCTGATCCGCCGGACCGGCCCTAGCCGATCACCGCGGCTCTGACGCAGAGCACGTCCGGCAGGTGTTCGGCGAGGAGCTGCCAGCTGTCGCCGTCGTCCGCGCTCGCGTACACCTCGCCGTTGCGGTTACCGAAGTAGACGCCGGCCGGGTTCGCGTCGTCCGTGCGCAGCGCGTCGCGCAGCACCGTGCCGTAGTGGTCGCTCTGCGGGAGACCGGCGGACAGCGGCTCCCAGCTCGCGCCGGCGTCGCTCGTCCGGTAGACGCGGCAGCGCCGGCCGGCCGGGACCCGGTCCGCGTCCGCGTTGATGGGGAAGACGTACGCCGTGTCCGCCAGGTGCGGATGGGCGGCGACGGCGAAGCCGAAGGTGGACGGGAGGCCGGCGCCGATGTCCGTCCAGGTGACGCCCGCGTCGTCGCTGCGGTACACGCCCCAGTGGTTCTGCAGATAGAGCCGGTCCGGATCGACCGCGTCCCGCGCGACCTTGTGCACGCACTGACCGAACTCCGGGTTCGGGTCGGGCAGGAAGACCGCCGAGACGCCCTTGTTGGACGGGGCCCAGCTCGCCCCGCCGTCCGGGGAGCGGAACACGCCCGCCGCCGACACCGCGACCGTCACCGACTCCGGGTCCCGGGGGTCGGTGACCACCGTGTGCACCGCCTCGCCACCGCCGCCCGGCTCCCACTTGGCCCGGGTCGGGTGCTCCCACAGCGGCCGGATCAGCTCGAACGACTCGCCACCGTCGACCGACTTGAAGAGCGCGGCCGGCTCCGTCCCCGCGTACACCACGTCGGGCTCGTCGCGGCCCGCCGGCTGGAGCTGCCACACCCGCTCCAGTGAAGCCCCGGTGTCCTGGGGGAACTTCACGGCCGGCTGTTTCGGCTCGGTCCAGCTCGCGCCCAGGTCGTCCGAGCGGAAGACGGACGGACCCCAGTGCGCGCTGTCCCCTCCGACGAGGAGGCGCGGTGTCGCGGGCCGGGTGTCGATGGCGACCGAGTACACGGCCTGCGCGTTGAAATGGGGCCCGTCGAACTCCCATCGGCCGGCGCGGCCGCGGCCGATGAACAGACCCTTGCGGGTGCCTACGGTGAGCAGTACGTCGGACATGGCCGACACCTCCAGGACGCCGTTGTCGCGGATACGGGCCAGTCTGCACCCCACCGCTGACAACGGCGTCTCGGCCGCGTGAGTCCGCAGGTCCGCGGCGTGTTCCGGCTCAGATCGCCCAGGCGTACTGGTCAGGCGCGGCCACCTCGCCGCCCAGTTCGCGGGCCGCCCGGCGCGCCCAGGAGGCGTCCCGCAGCAGCTCGCGGCCGAGCAGTACGGCGTCCGCCTCGCCGTTGGCGACGATCTTCGCGGCCTGCTCGGGCTCGGTGATCAGGCCCACGGCCGCCACCGGAAGCCCGGTCTCCTCCTTCACCCGGGTCGCGAACGGGACCTGGTAGCCGGGGGCGGTCGGGATGACGGCCGGGCCGCCGTTGCCGCCGGAGGACACGTCGAGCAGGTCGACGCCGTGCGCGCGCAGCAGCGCCGCGAAGCGGACGGTGTCGTCGATCGTCCAGCCGTTCTCGCCGAGCCAGTCGGTGGCCGAGATCCGGAAGAACAGCGGCAGCTCCTCGGGCCACACGGCGCGGACGGCGTCGACGACCTCCAGGGCGAACCGGGTCCGGTTCTCGAAGGAGCCGCCGTACGCGTCGGTGCGGTGGTTGGAGTGCGGGGAGAGGAACTCGAAGATGAGGTAGCCGTGGGCGCCGTGCAGCTCCAGGACCTCGAAGCCGGCGTCCAGCGCCCGCCGCGCCGCGTCCGCGAACCGGCCGACGATCTCCTGGATCTCGTCCGTGCTCAGCTCGGCCGGCACCTGGTGGTCGTCGGCGAACGCCACCGGGCTGGGCGCGACCGGCTGCCAGCCGTGCTCGCCCTCGCCGACCGGCCCGCGGCCCCGCCAGGGCTGCTTGGTGGCGGCCTTGCGGCCGGCGTGCCCGATCTGGATGCCGGGGACCGTGCCGTGCTCCTTGAGGAACTCGGTGATCCGGCGCAGCGCGGGGATCTGGGCGTCGTTCCACAGGCCGAGGTCGGCGGGGCTGATCCGGCCCTCGGGGGCGACGGCGGTGGCCTCCACCAGGATCAGGCCGGTCCCGCCGGTGGCCCGGGAGGCGTAGTGGGCGAAGTGCCAGTCGTGGGCGACGCCCGCGTTCGGTCCGAACACCTCCGCCGAGTACTGGCACATCGGGGCCATCCAGACGCGGTTCGGGATGGTCACGGAGCGGAGGGTGTACGGCTCGAACAGGGCGACGCTCATGGTGGACTCCGTTTCGGGGGGCCTCGAAGACGCTTCCTACGATAGGTCTCGTAGTACGGCATCTGTCAAACTACGAAGAGTCTCGTACAATGAAGCCACCCGGAGGACATCGCCCTCCCGGCGAAGTCGCCCCCGGACGAACTGGAGACGCCGTGACCCCCGCCGCCGCCCGCACCCTCGCCCACCCGGCGCGGGACGAGATCCGCCTCGAGGGCGTGCTGCATGCGCTCTCGGACCCGATTCGGCTGCGGATCGTGCGCGAAATGGCTCGCGCGGACGCCGCGTTGAGCTGTTCGCACTTCGTCCTGCCGGTCACCAAGTCGACGACGACCCACCACTTCCGGGTGCTCCGGGAGAGCGGCGTGATCCAGCAGGACTACCGAGGCACCGCGAAGATGAGCGGACTGCGCCGAGCGGACCTCGACGCGCTCTTCCCGGGACTCCTGGACGGCCTCCTCGCCGCCGCCGCGGCGCAGGAGAGCCGGGTGGCCTCCTGAACCGAAAGGGCCCGGCCGCTACCCGGCCTCCCGCGCCGCCGCCCGCAGTCCCGGCCAGTCCGGGATCTTGACCGTGTGCCGGCCGAGCGAGCGGCCCAGATCCGCCTCCGCCCGCTCGATCGCCAGCCAGCCCGGCCAGGCGACGGGCTCCTGCCCCAGGTCCCGCAGCGCGGCCACCGGATCGGCCGCCGCCTCCCGCCGCTCCAGCGTCGGGGCGTCCGCGAGCAGCGAGGTCGCGGTCTCCTTCGCGCAGGGCCGGTTCGTGCCGATCACCCCGGTCGGGCCGCGCTTGATCCAGCCGGCCACGTACTCCCCGGGCGACGCGGCTCCGTCCCGCAGCACCCGCCCCTCCTGATGCGGCACCGTGCCGCGCGACTCGTCGAAGGGCAGCCCGGGCATCGGGACGCCCTGGTACCCGACCGCCCGCAGCACCAGTTGGGCCGCCACGTCCTCGTACACGCCGGTGCCCCGCACGCCCCCGGCGCCGTCCGGCTCCGTGCGCTCGAACCGCACCCCGGCCACCCGCCCCGCCTCGCCCAGGAACTCCACGGGGCGCAGGAAGAACCGCAGCCGGATCCGGCGCTCGCGCTCCGTCTCGGGGGCCGCCGCCCACCCCCGTACGACCTCCAGGTTGCGCCGGTTCACCGCCGGCAGCCCCGACGGGTCCGCGAACGCCGGGTCGAGCGCCAGATCGGCCGGGTCAACCGACACCGAGGCTCCCGGCAGCGAGCCCAGTTCGCGCAGCTCCTTCGTGGTGAACCTGGCCTGTCCGGGACCGCGCCGGCCCACCATGTGCACCTCGCGCACCCCGCTGCGCTCAAGCGCCGCCAGCGCGTCCTGCGGCACGTCCGTGGGCCGCAGCTCGTCCGCGCCCCGGGCGAGGATCCGGGTCACGTCCACCGCCACGTTCCCCACGCCGATCACCACGGCCGAGCGCGCGCCCAGCGCGAAGCCGTTGCCCGCCGCGTCCGGATGGGCGCTGTACCAGGAGACGAACTCGGTCGCCGAGCGGCTGCCGACCAGGTCCTCTCCGGGCACCCCGAGGTGCCGGTCGCGCGCGGCGCCCACGCAGTACACGACCGCGTGGTACATCTCCAGGAGCCGGGCGGGCGTCAGTCCGCGGGCCCCGACCTCGACGTTGCCGAGGAAGCGGACGTGCTCGTCCTCCAGGACGGTGCGCAGGTTGCCCTGGAGCGACTTGATCTTCTCGTGGTCGGGGGCGACGCCGTAGCGCACGAGGCCGTACGGACACGGCAGCCGGTCCAGGACGTCCACCCGCACGTCGGGCACCCGGTCCTGCTGGACCAGGGCCTGTGCGGTGTAGACCCCGCTCGGACCCGAACCGACGACTGCGACGCGTAGCACGGGACGTCTCCTTCCCGCCGGGGCTTCCAGCATCGCACCGGAAGCCCGCGACGGGGAGTCGTCCGACGCGCCGCTCCGCGCGGCCGCGCCCCTCGGCGGGCTACATCGAGCGCATCCGGTTGATCTCGGCGGTCTGCTGCGCGATCACGTCGTTCGCCATCTCCTCCACCAGGACGTTGTTCCCCTGGGACAGGACCTCGGCGGCCATCGTCAGCGCCCCGTCGTGGTGGGTGATCATCAGCTTCAGGAACAGGTCGTCGAAGGCCTTGCCCTTCGCCGCCGTCAGCTGGGCCAGCTGGGCGGCGGTCGCCATCCCGGGCATCGTCCCGTGGTCGTGGCCGCTCTGCTTGGCCGGACCCCCGTTCGTTTTCAGCCAACCCTGCATCGCGTCGATCTCCGGCTTCTGCGCCGCCGTGATCCGCGCCGCCAGCTTCTTCACCTGCTCCGATCCCGCCCGCTGCGGCGCCAGGGCGGTCATCGTCAGCGCCTGCTCGTGATGCACGATCATCATCTGCGCGTAGGTGCGGTCCGCCGCGTTCGGCTTGTCGTCCGGCAGGGCGCGCGCCGCCTCCTCGGGGGACATCGTCCGGGCCGCCTCGCCGGGCTTGCCGGGCGCGATCACCGCTGGGCCGGTGGCGCTCCTGGCCTGCGGTTCGCCCCCTGAGGAGCCCGACTCGCACGCGGCAAGGAGGAGCACGGCGAGCACGCCCGCGGACGCGACGGCGGCGATGCGGACAGGGCGCTTCAACAAGAAGACCTCCAGGGGCGGTTGGGGTGGACGTGGACCGAGGGGACGTTCTCACACGTGCGTCAGGAGCGTCGAGCAGAAACCTTCATTACGTCTGCGTTGCCATCTGTTGAGATGTGCATGGAAAGGAAGATACTGCCGGGGTCCATGAACCGTTCAACTCTGAACGGAGACAAGGGAGGACGCGTGACCTCGTTGCGTACCACGCGCGTACGACGCAGACCTCTGGCAGTCGCGGCGGCAGCCGCCGGACTGCTTGCCACCCTGCTCACGGCCGGACCCGCGGCCGCCACACCCGACCCCGGAGACGCCGCCACCCAGGGCACGATCTCCTCGGAGCAGGCGGCCGGGGCCCGGGCCGCCGTGCAGAGCGGCGAGATACCCGGCGTGGACGAGATCGTCCACAGCGACAACATCACCCACCTCACCAACATCCCCAAGGACGCCCTGCCGGGCACCAACTCCGACCTGGCGTTCCAGGGCAAGTACGCCTTCGCCGGCAACTACGACGGCTTCCGCATCTTCGACATCAGCAACCCGACGGCGCCGAAGACCGTCGCCCAGGTCCTCTGCCCGGGCTCGCAGAACGACATCTCGGTCTCCGGCAACCTGCTCTTCCTGTCCACGGACTCCTCCCGCAGCGACAACTCCTGTGCCAGCACCACCCAGCCGGCCTCGGAGAAGTCCTCCTGGGAGGGCATGAAGATCTTCGACATCAGCGACATCGCCAACCCGAAGTACGTGGCCGCGGTCGAGACCGCCTGCGGTTCGCACACCCACACGCTGGTGCCCAAGGGCCGCAACGTGTACGTGTACGTCTCCTCGTACTCCCCCAACGTGGCCTTCCCCGACTGCCAGCCGCCGCACGACGGCATCTCGGTCATCAAGGTGCCGCGCAAGGCCCCCGAGCAGGCCGCGATCGTCAACTTCCCGGTGCTCTTCCCGGGTGACGGCCCGGACGGCGGCGGCAACCCGGGCGGGCCCACCAACCCGGGCGTCTCCAAGACCACCGGCTGCCACGACATCACGGTCCTGCCGTCCAAGGACCTGGCCGCCGGCGCCTGCATGGGCGACGGCATCCTCTTCGACATCGAGGACCCGGAGCACCCGAAGGTCATCGATCAGGTCCAGGACAACGTGAACTTCGCGTTCTGGCACTCGGCGACCTTCAACCAGAGGGCCAACAAGGTCGTCTTCACCGACGAGCTGGGCGGCGGCGGTGGCGCCACCTGCAACGAGGCTGTCGGCCCGAACCGCGGTGCCGACGGCATCTACGACATCGTCGGCAAGGGCGACCAGCGCAAGCTGGTGTTCCGCAGCTACTTCAAGATCCCGCGCCACCAGGCGAACACCGAGAACTGCGTCGCCCACAACGGCTCGCTCATCCCGGTCAAGGGCAAGGACCTGATGGTCCAGGCCTGGTACCAGGGCGGTGTCTCCGTATGGGACTTCACCGACTCCTCGAAGCCGCGCGAGATCGCGTACTTCGAGCGCGGCCCGCTCAGCACGGACGTGATCCGGACCGGCGGTTCGTGGTCGGCGTACTACTACAACGGCTACATCTACTCGAACGACATCGCCAAGGGCTTCGACGTGCTGAAGCTCAGCGACCGTCGCACCGACCCCGCGAAGCGGATCCGGATGGACGGGCTCAACGTCCAGACCCAGCCGGACTACTTCGAGGACTTCGAGGACTGATCCACCGGTCGTGACGGCATGCCGTCGGGCGGATCCCCGCCCGGCGGCATGCCCATGTCCCAGTCCAGCGCGTACCGCTGGAACAGCTCCGCCCGCAGCCGGGCCAGCGGCATCGGCGCCCCGGGCAGCAGGACCGCCACCACCGCGCCCATCAGCAGCGCCCGCAGCAGCGGATAGTCGGTGTCCACGTCTGGGGTGCCGTACCGGACCATCGTGTCCCGCAGCAGGAAGGCGAGGCGCTGCTGCTCGGGGCACTGCACGAACCCCTCGGCCTGCAGGATGCCGGCCATGTGCGTCCGCATCAGCAGCGGACGGTCCCGGGCGAGGCCGAGGATCGCGTCGATCGCCCGCGCCAGCCGCTCCCGGCCGTCCTCCGTCCGAGGCTCCCGCTCCAGCGCCTCCTCCAGCGTCAGGTGCATCAGCCGGTGCACCGCCGACTGCAGCAGCTGCCGCTTGCCCGGGAAGTAGTACGAGACGAGACCGCGGGCGGTCCCGGCCCGGTCCGCGATGTCCCCCAGCGTCGTCGCCTCGAACCCGCGCTCGCCGACGAGATCGACGGCGGCCTGCAGAATGCGCTCGCGGGATCGCCGACGAAGCTCTTCATTGACCGATGGGCTCCGCGGGGACATGCTGGACTCCTGCGTTGACTGGCTTCCAGCCAATATACTCAGCGTGTCCTGCTGCCAAGCTGCCGTGCCTGGTCAGCGGGTCCTTGCCGTCTGTTCTGGGCGACACGGGGGATCGTCCAGAACAGGCGGCTTCGTCCTATTCTCCTCCGTTGCTTTTCGGCTGATACGCCCGAAAAGTAAGGACGGTCACGCAGACGAGACAGATTCCGAGCAGCCAGCCCCCGACGACGTCCGACGCCCAGTGCACTCCGAGGTACACCCGCGTCCATCCGACGCCGAGGACGGACACGAGCGCGGCCACGACCAGGACGCTCCAGCCGCGCCACCGCTCCTGCCAGTGCAGCGCGACCACCCACAGCAGCAGGCCGAACGTCACCGTGGCCGTCATCGCGTGCCCTGACGGGAACGCGTCGTACTGGGCGGTGTCCACCGGATCGGGCCAGCTCGGCCGGGCCCGCCCGACCAGCGCCTTCAGTGCCTGCTGCAGCCCCGCGGTCAGCAGGCTCGCCCCGGCGACCCACAGCGCGAGCCGCCGCTCGTGGCGCAGCCACAGCGCCACCAGAATCACGACGATCAGCGCCCGCATCGTCCACGGGTCCCAGATCCAGTCGCTGAGGATCCGGTTCAGCTGCGTGAACCCGGGCTCGGCGACGGCGTCGCGGTGCAACGCGTCCGAGACGTCCCGGTCGACCGAGAGCAGCGGGCCCCACTCCATGGCCACGAGCACCAGCAGGAGGAGGGAGAGCAGACCCGAGACCACGGCGGAGGAGCGCATGCTTCGATCTTTCCGGACGCGACCGAAGCCCGTCCTCCGCTTCGCCGGAACGGCGGGTCGTGTCCGGCGGCGGCCGTGGGCCGTCAGTTCAGGGCCGTGAGGCCCGGGATCAGCGCGACCAGCAGAGGGATCAGGGGGACCAGCGCCGCCGTCACCGTCAGGCGCAGCCGCTGGACCGGCTTCAGCCGCGGCGAGGCCGAGAGCAGGCGGTTCACCCGCTCCGGCAGCCCCGGCTCCGGGGACGCCGATGGTCCGAACACGCCCCGGTCCTCGTTGAGTTCCACCAGCGCGAGGGCGGTGGTCAGCCGGCCGAACCGCCGCGAGGCCACGTCGTCGGCGGCCAGTTCGACCAGCCGGTGCATCTCGCCGCGGAACGCGGCGAAGACCGGGATCCCCGGGAAGCCGCCCGCCAGCGCCGCCGAGCAGTGCAGCAACCAGTCGTGCCGGGCGCGGGCGTGGCCCTCCTCGTGCGCGAGGACCGCATCGAGCTGACGTCCCTTCAGGCGCTGCAGCGCGGCCGTCGTGATCACCAGCTGCGGCGTGGTCCCCGGCAGCCACCACGCGTCCGGACGCTCGCCCTCAAGGACCACCAGCGGCCCCGCGCCCTGCTCCTCGCCCGGCAACAGAGGGGAGCGCACCAGCAGTTCGCGCCGCCGCTGCCGCCGCCGGGCCCGGGCCCGGCGGATCTCCCGGGCGAGCATCGCGGCGGTCCACAGGCCGCCGCAGGCGAGCAGCACCGCGAGCGGGGCGGACCAGGGCTGGTGCGCCCCGAGCTCGTACGCCTCGATCACGCCGTTCGGCGCGGACGCGAACAGCTGGCCCCGTACGGCCTGCCAGGCGACCGCCGCGCTGAGCGTCATCGACAGACCGAAGCTCAACAGCACCGCGGCCACCACGCACTGCCACACCCACAGCGCCACGACCGGCTCGAGCTCCACCCAGACCGCCTGCGCCAGCAGTCGGGGAGCGACGGCCGCGGTCACGACGCCGAGCACGAGCAGCGTGAGGGAGACCACCATGCCGCCAGCCTATGAGCCTGTGCTACTCGGGGGTATGGCCTGGCGCGGCAAGTGACGCACGCCACGGTTTGGCAAGGAACGTGAGGCAGCCGTCAGAGCGTCACCAGCATGGCCAGCATGGCGAGCGCCATGGACAGTCGGCAGGCCGCCGCCAACTCCGGTCTCGCCGCCCAGCCGAGCACCGGCCCTCCCACTGGGACTTCGTCCTGGGAGGCGCCCCCGGCCGGCGCGGCCACCGGCACGAGGCGCGCCCCCGACCGCAGCACGTACACCGTGTAATAGAGGAGCAGCACACCGGTCAGCAACGGCAGCCCCGACGCGGCCGATCCCGCGCCGTGCGCCCCATGCGCTCCCTGTGCCGGGACCGTCATCGCCAGCGCCATGTAGACCATCGCCGAGGAGCACACCAGATGGTGCAGATGGTGACCGCCGCTCCTGGCCGACCACAGCGCCCGCAGCGCCGCACCGCCGAACACCGCCGCGTACACCGTCCAACTCCACGCCGGCGGCGCGAACACCGCCGCGGGCACGGCCATCGCCGCCATCCCGAACCCCATCAGGGCCTCGCCGCCCGCCGCCCGCCGCTCCTCGCCCGCGCAGCTGCGCATCCGCAGCAGGCAGTACGCCCCGGACGCCGCGCACAGCGCCACCAGCAGCCAGGCCGCCGTCGCCGGTCCGTGCACGGCCCACCTCCCCCTCGCCGCCTCTTCCCCGTCGATGCCCGCGCGGCCGGGCCGCTACGCGAGCGCAGGGGTGTACGGGGGGAGCGCGCCGGGCGGCGGATACGCTCGGGGCAGATCACCGCCGCTGCGAGGGGAGCCCCACCCGCCATGGACACCGCACTGCCCCAGGAGTCCGGACAGCTCAGCTACCGCGATGCGGTCGAGGCGGACGTGGCCGCCCTCGTCCCGCTCATCGAGTCGGCCTACCGGGGCGACTCCAGCCGGGCCGGCTGGACCACCGAGGCCGACATCCTGCAGGGCCAGCGCACCGACCCCGAGGGGGTGCGGGAGGTCATCACGACGCCCGGCTCCCGGCTGATGGTCGTGGAGCGGGACGGCGAGCTGATCGCCTGCTGCCAGCTCGAACACCGAGACGATGCCGCCTACTTCGGCATGTTCGCGGTCCGACCGGGCGCGCAGGGCGGCGGCCTGGGCCGGCAGATCCTCGCGGAGGCCGAGCGGCAGGCGCGGGAGCACTGGGGCGTGCGCGAGATGCACATGACCGTGATCTCGGTACGCGACGAGCTGATCGCGTACTACGAGCGGCGCGGCTACCGCCGTACGGGACGGATGACGCCGTTCCCGTACGGCGACGAGCGCTTCGGCCTGCCGCAGCGCGACGACCTGCAGTTCGAGCTGCTGGTGAAGGAACTGGCCTGACGGGCCGCGTCGCCGGACCCGGGGCCCGTCAGGCGGTGAAGCGGCCGGTGCGGCGGATCTCCGGGTAGTCGGTCGTCGCGCCGTCCAGCTCAAGCGCCCGGACGAGCCGCAGGTGGTCCTGGGTGTTGACCACCCAGCCGATCACCTTCAGTCCCTCGCCGTGCGCGTGCTCGACGGTCTCCAGCGAGAGCCGCCGGATGTTCAGCGCCAGGCTCTGCGCCCCGACCGCCTTCGCCCGGTCCACGATGTCCGCGCCCCAGCGGCTGGCGATCAGCGCCGTCCGCACACCCGGCACGAGCCGGGAGATCTCGGCGATCGCGGCGTCGTGGAAGGAGGACACCTCGACCCGGCCGACCAGGTCGCGCCGGTGCATCACGTCGGCCAGCGCCCGGGCCGCCGCCTCGTCCTTGATCTCCGCCTGGAGCGGCGACCGGACCGCGTCCAGGACCTCCTCGAAGACCGGGATCCGCTCGCCCTGCCCGGCGTCGAGCCCGCGGAGCTCCGCGAGGGTCAGTTCGGCGATGAGCCCGCTGCCGTCCGTCGTGCGGTCGACCTCCGCGTCGTGCATGACGACGAGCGCGCCGTCCTTGCTCAGATGCAGATCCAGCTCGATGAGGTCCATGCCCGCGTGTTGCGCGCGGACGAAGGAGCGCAGGGTGTTCTCGGGTTCGACACCCATGACTCCGCGATGACCGATGGTGAGGAAACTCAAGATCTTCTCGCTTCCGTCGATGGCCGGGCCGTCGAGGTCCGCGCACCCGGGTCCCGCCGGGCGCCGATGCGGCTCGGGCGCAGCCTAACGGCCGCCGCCGACGATGCCATCGGTCGTGCACGGGCCATCGGAGGCGTTCCTTCCAGGCCTGCCAGGGCCGATGCGCCGTGGCGGGGCGGTACGGCTCACTCTCGCGTGGGCGCGTCCGCCGAGCCTTGACGTTCCTGCGCCGCCCCGCCTCGAGGTCCCTCCTCCGCCCGGCCGTGACATTCCTGCGCCATCCGGTCCAGGTCCGCGAGCAGCGCCTGCGCCAGCTCCAGTTCGGCCAGGTGCTGCCGCTCGCTCCAGCGCAGCGCGAGCCGCGGATGGTCCCAGTCGGTCACACCCTCGGTGCGGGCCAGGGCGTCCCGTACCTCCTTGAGCTCGCCGCGGGTGTGCGCGAGGTGTTCCTCGACCCGGGCGCGCAGCCGCTCCGGCGCGGCCAGGTGCCCGAGCCAGATCCGCAGCACCATCGGGTGCTTCAGCACGACCGGTCCGGCGTCGCCCTCGGCCGCCCAGTCCGCCAGGGCGGCGCGGCCGGCCTCGGTGATCGCGTACCGCCGCTTGGTCCGCGGCTCCTCGGGGCCGGAGCGCCGGGAGGTCGCGTACCCGAGCGCCTCCAGCCGGCGCAGCTCGGCGTAGATCTGGCTGATCGCGGGCGACCAGTAGAAGAACCGCAGCGAGGCGTCGGCCCACTTCTTCAGGTCGTACCCGGTGCGCTCCCCGGGGAACGAGAGCAGCCCGAGCACCGCCCAGGCGGTCGCCGGGAGTTCGGCAGGTCGCTCGTGTCGCGACTCTTGCCTTCTCGATATCTGACGACTAGTCATATGGCGAATTGAAATACCGACAGCGCACGGACACAACCCCCTGGAGGGGCCATGAAGTTCTCCGTGATCTTCGAGGCGCAGCTGGCCGATCCGACCGTGGAGCGCGAGCACCAGGTCATCCGCGACTGCGTCGAACAGGCGGTGCTCGCCGAGGAGATGGGATTCGACCGGATCTGGGCGGTCGAGCATCATTCGCTCAAGTGGTACGCGCACATGTCCGCCCCGGAGATCTTCCTGACCTGGGTGGCGGCGAAGACCCGGCGCATCCGCGTCGGGCACGGCGTGGTCTGCATGCCGTTCCAGTTCAACCACCCGGCCCGGGTCGCCGAGCGGGCCGCGATGCTCGACCTGCTCTCCGGCGGCCGGCTCGACCTGGGTGCGGGCCGCGGCGGCACGGTGCAGGAGACCTCGCTGTGCGGCGTCGACCGGGACCGGACCGCGCAGGAGGTCGAGGAGGCCCTGCGGATCATCGGCAAGGCCTGGCAGGAGGAGGAGCTGGAGTACCACGGGGAGCTGATCAGCATCGATCCGCATCCGATCCTGCCCCGCCCGAGCCAGACCCCGCACCCGCCGCTCTTCCTGGCCTGCAGCCGCGCCGAGACCCTCGCCCAGGCCGCCGAGCTGGGCATCGGCGCACTCGTGATGGGCTTCGCGGGCCCGGAGTCGATCAGGGAGATGCGAGCGGTGTACGACGCGGCCCGCGCGGCCCGGACGGGCGACCGCTTCGTCTCCACCGTCGTCAACGACCACTTCTCCGTGCTCTGCCCGACGATCGTCCTCGACGACCCCGAGGAGGCCCGCCGGGTCGGCATCCGCGGCCAGCGGTTCTTCGCCCAGTCCATCGGCCACTGGTACGGCGGCGCGGGCGTCCCGGACGAGGCGGTGGTCGCCGGGGCCGACGAGGCGGCGGCGATGCGGCAGGCGGCCGAGCAGGTCGTCGCCCGCCTGAACGAGCAGCGCATCCCGGTGAAGCCCACCGCCACGGCCACCTTCAACGCCGACCACGCCTACGGCAGCGCGGACGACGCCATCGCGTACGTGGAGCGGCTCCGCGACGCCGGGGCCGACGAGATCATGTGCCTGATCCAGATGGGGACCGTGCCGCAGGAGGACTGTCTGGAGACCCTGCGCCAGTGGGGCGCGAAGGTCATCCCGCACTTCCGGGAGGGAACCCGTGACTGACCCCGTGACCGACACCGTGATCGGCCCCGTGATCGACCCGCTGCGGACCGAGGACCGCCTCGACCCGGCCGCCCGCCCCTTCGCCGACCTGCTGACCGCCGTCTTCCCGGACGTCGGCGGCGCGGTCACCGACGCCGTCGAGGCCCGCCGGATCCTCGCCGCCGCGCCCGCCCCGCCCGACGAGCCGCCGTCCGTCGGCGCGGTGCGGGACCGCACGATCCCGGGCCCGCCGGGCGCGCCGCCGATACCGGTGCGGATCTACCGGCCGGAGGGGGACGTCGTCCGCCGCCCGACCGTGGTCTTCCTGCACGGGGGCGGCTGGGTGCTGTGCGGGATCGACACGCACGACCGGACCTGCCGCGCGCTGTGTCGGGAGTCCGGGGCCGTCGTGGTCTCGGTCGACTACCGGCTGGCCCCCGAGGCCCGGTTCCCCGCGCCGGTGGAGGACGCGTACGCGGCCGTGCGCTGGGCCGCGGAGCATGTCGGCGAGCTCGGCGGGGAGCCGTCCGCGCTGGTGGTCGCGGGGGACAGCGCGGGCGGCAACCTCGCCGCCGCGGCGGCGCTGCTCGCCCGGGACCGCGGCGGCCCGGCGCTCGCCGGGCAGGTGCTGATCTACCCGGCGACCGAGCTGGCCGAGGAGCCCGACTCGTACCGGACCAACGCGGCCGGCTACTACCTCACCACCGCGCACATCCGCTGGTTCCGCGACCAGTACCTCGGCCCCGACGGCGACCCGACGCATCCGCTGGCCTCGCCGCTGCGCGCCGACCTCGCCGGGCTGCCGCCCGCGCATGTGATCACGGCGGGCTGCGACCCGCTGTGCGACGAGGGCCGCGCCTTCGCCGCCGCGCTGCGGGCGGCCGGGGCAGCGGTCACGGAGGACCACCGTCCGGCGATGTTCCACGGCTTCCTGGCGATGTCCGCGTACCTGGACGAGGCTCGGCAGGCCTTGCGGGGAGCGGCGGATGCGATTGTCGCGACGCTGTCCGACAGGAAAAACAGCGGTGACCATGGGGGGTCGGCAGGATAATTTCTTTCGCCTCCCCTTGTGGTGAAGAACCTCGAATGGTTACGGTGTTTTGACACGAGGTTCTCCTGTGGAGGAAGAGGCATGACGGAAATTCTTGTGCAGGACGCGACCAGCGGGGGCATAGCGACCGGTGAGCGAGTGGTCGACCACCCCTCCTGGCCCGAGCTCAAGAAGGCCGTGGAGGAGATCCGCCCCTGGCAGTCCAAGGACGGGTCCATCGACTTCGACGCCGAGGGCGCGCCGTCCCGCTCCCTCGTCGAGCTGACCCTCGACCGAGTCGTCGCCTCCGTCGAGGCGCTCTCCCCGCTGGTCCCGCACGACTCCGCGTACCACCGCGCGCTCGCCGCCGACCTGCGCAAGTGGGCCGAGCAGGGCTTCGGCGTGCCGGACTTCCTGGACTCGCTGCTCGCCTTCCAGCCCGCCGCCGACCGCGTCGACGGTCTGCAGCACCTCGTGCTGTTCCCGATGTACACCCAGAACGGCAACCCGGACCGCAACCTCGAAGCGGTCGTGCTGCGCATGGTCTGGCCCGAGTGGCTCTCCGAGCTGGAGGCCACCCGCTACGACAACCCGCTGTTCTGCGGCATCACCTTCGAGGACTTCACCGCCGGGTACGACACCAACTCGGCCGTCCTCTTCCCCGAGACCATCGCCGTCCGCGAGGCCCCCGAGCGCTTCACCTGGGGCGGCATCTTCTGCGACCGCGAGGCTGCCCGCTTCCGCGCCGTCACCGACGAGGCGGTCCGCATCCTCGGCCTCGAACTGCCCGAGGACATCAAGGAGATGGTCGCCGACCAGAAGCGCTGCGAGCAGGCCTTCGTGCTCTGGGACATGGTCCACGACCGCACCCACAGCCACGGCGACCTGCCCTTCGACCCCTTCATGATCAAGCAGCGCCAGCCGTTCTGGATGTACGGCCTGGAGGAGCTGCGCTGCGACCTCACCGCCTTCAAGGAGGCCGTGAAGCTGGAGGCCGAGGGCAACGAGCACGGCCGTGACGTGCAGTACGCGGTGCTCTTCGACCGGATGTTCCGCTTCCCGGTCTCCGGCGACCGCAACCGCAACTACGACGGCCTCGGCGGCCAGCTGCTCTTCGCGTACCTGCACAAGCACGACGTGGTGCGCTGGACCGACAACACGCTGAAGATCGACTGGCAGCGTGCCCCCGAGGTCACCAACCAGCTCTGCGCCGAGATCGAGAAGCTGTACCGCGACGGCATCGACCGCCCGAAGCTGGTCCACTGGTTCGCCGCGTACGACCTGGTCTCCGCCTACCTCGCCCCGCACCCCGGCTCGACGTGGGCGAAGGGCCCCGAGGCCCTCGACCTGACCCAGCCGCCGCGCAAGCTCGTCGACGACGTGCTTCCGGACGAGTTTCCGCTCAGCATGTTCTATGAGGCCCTTTCCAAGAAGCTCAAGGGTGTGATCGCCGCCACGAAGGGGATCACTGCCACGAGCGGTGCGGGGTCTGAGCAGGCTGCCGCGTGAGCTCTCGCACGGAGGACACGGAGGAGGCGTCGCCCATGACGAACGGCAACGGAAACGGTGGGCCGCTCGACGGCGCGGTGATCGCGGTCGCGGGAGCGGCCGGACCCGCGGGCCGGGCCGCCCTGCTGCGGCTGGCCGAGGCCGGCGCGATCGTCGTCGCGTCCGACGCCGACCCGGCGCGGCTCGCCGAGGCGGTCGACGCCGCCCGGTACGCGCACGGCGGCGCCACGGTCACGGGCGACACGGTCGACCTGCTCGACCTGGAGGCCACCAAGGAGTGGGCCAGCAAGACCGAGAAGGAGTTCGGCCGGGTCGACGGCCTGGTCCACCTCGTCGGCGGCTGGCGCGGCAGCGCCTCCTTCACCGAGACCGACCTCAAGGACTGGGACTTCCTGGAGCGGCTCCTGATCCGCACCGTCCAGAACACCTCGCTCGCCTTCCACGACCCGCTGCTGCGCAGCGACCGCGGGCGCTACGTCCTGGTCAGCCAGTCCGGCGCGCACAAGCCGGTGGCCACCAACGCCGCGTACAACGCCGGCAAGGCCGCGGCCGAGGCCTGGACGCTCGCCATGGCGGACTCGTTCCGCAAGGCGGGGGGCGACGCCGAGCCGCACACGGCCGCTGTCATCCTGGTGATCAAGGCACTGGTGCACGACGCCATGCGCGCCGAGCGCCCGAATGCGAAGTTCGCGGGCTTCACGGACGTCAAGGAACTGGCCGGCTCCATCGCCGGGCTCTGGTCCGAGCCCGCCTCGGAAGTGAATGGACAGCGTCTGTGGCTGACCCCCAAGCCGTGACCGGCGGCGCCTCCTCGAAGACCGACGCGCGTCGTCACCACGACCCGTCGGTCCGGGGCTTCGCCAGCGACAATTACGCCGGCGCGCACCCGGAGGTCCTCGCGGCCATCGCCCTCGCCAACGGCGGCCACCAGGTCGCCTACGGCGAGGACGAGTACACCGAGCACCTCCAGCGGATCATGCACAGCCACTTCGGCCCGACCGCCGAGGCCTTCCCGGTCTTCAACGGCACGGGCGCGAACGTCACCGCCCTGCAGGCGCTGACGGACCGCTGGGGCGCGGTGATCTGCGCCGAGTCCGCGCACATCAACGTGGACGAGGGCGGCGCCCCGGAGCGGATGGGCGGCCTCAAGCTGCTCACCGTGCCCACCCCGGACGGCAAGCTCACCCCCGAGCTGATCGACCGGCAGGCCTGGGGCTGGGAGGACGAGCACCGGGCGATGCCGCAGGTCGTCTCGATCACCCAGAACACCGAACTGGGCACCGTCTACACGGTGGAGGAGATCCGCGCCATCGTCGAGCACGCCCATGCCAAGGGCATGAAGGTGCACCTCGACGGGGCCCGGATAGCCAACGCGGCCGCGTCCCTGAACGTGCCCATGCGGGCGTTCACCAACGCGGTCGGCGTCGACGTGATCTCGTACGGCGGCACCAAGAACGGCATGATGTTCGGCGAGGCGGTCGTCGTCCTCAACCCGGACGCGGTCAGCCACATGAAGCATCTGCGCAAGCTGTCCATGCAGCTCGCGTCCAAGATGCGCTTCGTGTCGGTGCAGCTGGAGGCGCTGCTCGCCAAGGACCTGTGGCTGCGCAACGCCAGCCACGCCAACGCCATGGCGCAGCGGCTCGCGACCGGCGTGCGCGAGGTGGACGGGGTGGAGATCCTCTACCCGGTCCAGGCGAACGCGGTCTTCGCCCGGCTGCCGCACGACGTCAGCCGACGGCTCCAGGAGCGCTTCCGCTTCTACTTCTGGGACGAGGCGGCCGGCGACGTCCGCTGGATGTGCTCGTTCGACACCCGCGAGGACGACGTGGACGCGTTCCTGCAGGCGCTGAAGGAAGAGATGGCGCGCGGCTAGCACGCCGTACTGCGCGTAGGCATGCGGCCCACCGGGATCGACTCCGGTGGGCCGCATTGCTGTCGGGCGCGCGGGCGGGCAGGCGGAGTGCAATGGAGTGGACTGCTCAGTGTTCTATGCTGAACCCTATGACTCTCAAGCTCACCGTCTCCGACGAGGTGCGCACCCTCGTCCCCGGCTTCACCCATCTCGCCGTCGAGGCGCACGGTCTTGTCAACGGGCCCAGCGACGAAGCCAGTTCGGCGCTCCTCGACGCCGCCGCCCGTCGGCTCGCCGAGCGGCTCGACGGCCGGTCGCCGGACCAGGATCCGCACATCGCGGCCTGGCGCGCCGCCTACACGGCCTTCGGCGCCAAGCCGTCCCGTACGCGCAATTCCGCCGAGGCGCTGGCCAAGCGGGCGCTCGCGGACGGCGGACTGCCCCGGATCAACCGGATCGTCGACGCCTACAACGCGATCAGCGTGGCCCATCTGATCCCGGCCGGCGGCGAGGACCTCGACCGCATCCGGGGCGGCATGCGGCTCGTACGCGCCGTCGGCGACGAGCCCTTCGTCACCACGGCGGGCGGCGTGGAGACGGTCGAGCACCCGGACGCCGGCGAGATCGTCTGGTGCGACGACGAGGGCGTCACCTGCCGCCGCTGGAACTGGCGCCAGGGCCCGCGCACCCGGATCGACGACACCACGGTGAACGCAATCTTCCTGCTGGAGTCGCTGCCGCCGATGACGGCCGCCGAGCTGGTCGCCGCGGGCGACGAGCTCGCCGAGTCGCTGGAGAAGCTGAGCCCCGGAGCGCGGATCACCGTCCGCACTCCGGAGTGACGATTCACCGCGCCCGGCGGGCGGTCAGCCGAGTTCCTTGGCCTCCGCGGCCGTCGGCGCGGTGCCCCCGAGGTGCGCGGGCACCCACCAGGTGTCGCTCGCGTCCTTGGGGCGTACGGGGTACGCGCGCTGCGCCGCCTCCAGGAGCTCCTGGACGCGCTCGCGCAGCCGCCGGGTGATCGCGCCGGCGTACTGGTCGGCCGGGGCCTCCATCGGCTCCCCGACGCGGATCGTCACCGGGATGTGGCTGCGCTTGAAGTTGCGCGGCTTGCCCTTGGTCCACAGTCGCTGGGTGCCCCACAGCGCCATCGGGATCAGCGGCACGCCCGCCTCCTGCGCGAGCCGCGCCGCGCCCGACTTGAAGCTCTTCAGGGTGAAGGACTGGGAGATCGTCGCCTCCGGGAACACGCCCACGATCTCGCCGCGCTTCAGCGACTCCAGCGCGTGCTGGTAGGCGTGCTCGCCCTGCGAGCGGTCCACCGGGATGTGCTTCATGCCGCGCATCAGCGGACCCGAGATCTTGTGCCTGAACACCGAGTCCTTCGCCATGAAGCGCACCAGACGCTTCTGCGGCAGCGCGGCCAGGCCCGTGAAGATGAAGTCCAGATAGCTGATGTGGTTGCTGACCAGCACCGCGCCCCCGGTGCGCGGGATGTGCTCGGAACCCTGGGTGTCGATCTTCAGGTCGAGCGCCTTGAAAAAGGTCAGGGCGGCGCCGATGACCGGCCGATAGACGAGTTCTGCCATCTGGGAGGAACCCCTTCTCGAGTGCCTGGGGAGGGTTCTCCCGGCGGAAGTTACGCAGCCGTAGGTTTTCGGCTTTGGGCAGATCGTGCCCCATGTGGGGCGCGGTGACCAGTCCTGACGGCTCCGTACAGGGAGATTCTCGTCACGCCCGGTGGCGATGGCGGGAATCGATCGGGCCCGTGGGACGCTGCACCCGGGGAGCGGAGAGCAGCAGTGCAGGCGGAGTGCGGCAGCGGTACAGAAGGAGCGGGACGAGCGGTGACACCTATGGAGGACGAGCAGCGGGTGATCCTCGGGGCCGACCGACTGGGCGCGGCCCTGGGGGAGCGGGCCACCCTGGTCCAGTTCTCCACCGCCTTCTGCCAGCCCTGTCGGGCCACCCGCCGGACCCTCGCCGAGGTGGCCACGATGGTCGACGGCGTGGGGCACGTCGAGATCGACGCGGAGGAGCGCCTGGACCTGGTGCGCGAGCTCGGCGTCGTCCGTACGCCCACCGTGCTCGTCCTCGACGGCGCCGGGCGGATCGTCCGCCGGGCCTCCGGCCAGCCCCGGAAGGCCGACGTCATCGCCGCCCTGGGCCGAGCCGTCTGACGCCGTGACATGTCTCCCACATCGCGGTACCCACTTGACTGCGCATGCCAACGATCGCCAGTCTGACGAGGTGTCCTCAGAACTTTTTCTCTACGGGCGGGCCCATGTGGATCTGGCCCGCAACGCGAGCGCGCGCTGTCCGGGCGTCCGATAACCCCAGGCTCGTACGTCCCCACGCGCACAAGGACAACTCGATGACGGTTTCGCCCGAGCTCCGCACCCCTCGGCAGGCCACCCCCGACCTCCTCCGTTCAGTCTTCCGGCAGCACGCGGCCGGTGTCGCGGTCATCACCGCCCACGGGGACCGCCCCGTCGGCTTCACCGCCACCTCCCTCAACTCCGTCTCCGCCGAACCCCCGTTGATCTCCTTCGGCGTGGGCACCGGATCCTCCAGCTGGCCCGTGCTGTCCGAGGCCGAGCACATCGGGGTGCACATACTCGGCGAGCACCAGAGCGAGCTCGCCACCACCTTCGCCCGCAGCGGCGCCGACCGGTTCGCCGCTCCCACGAGCTGGCGCCTCGGCCCCGAGGGCGTCCCCCTGCTCGACGGTGTCCTGGCCTGGCTGGTGGCCCGCGTCGTGGCCAAGGTCCCGGCCGGCGACCACCGGATCGTCATCGCCGAGGTCGTCGAGGGCGACCCGCGCGGCGAGGGCCGCCCGCTCCTGTACCACCAGGGGCGATTCAACGCGCTGCGGGACTGAGAGTTCCGCCCCCCGGGCGTTGGCAAGGTCACACGCCTGAGCGCTTGCTCGTCGGTAACGAACTGGGTGTACTGGCGAGTAATATTTAGGCCGGGGCGTCAGGCGCCCCAACCGGAAAACCCGCCCTTCAGGCGCCTATGCTGCCCATTGACAAGGCAGCTCAGTTATGACGATGCAGTAGGAGAGCCGGCGTGAGCTTGAGGATCGTTGTCTGTGTGAAGTACGTGCCCGACGCCACCGGCGACCGGCACTTCGCCGATGACCTGACCGTCGACCGGGACGACGTCGACGGCCTGCTGTCGGAGCTCGACGAGTACGCGGTCGAGCAGGCGCTGCAGATCGCCGAAGAGGCCGACGACGCCGAGGTCACCGTGCTCACCGTCGGTCCCGAGGACGCCAAGGACGCGCTGCGCAAGGCGCTGTCCATGGGTGCCGACAAGGCCGTCCACGTCGAGGACGACGACCTGCACGGCACCGACGTCATGGGCACCTCGCTGGTGCTTGCCAAGGCGATCGAGAAGGTCGGCTACGACGTCGTCATCGCCGGCATGGCGTCCACCGACGGCACCATGGGCGTGCTGCCCGCGATCCTGGCCGAGCGCCTGGGCGTCCCGCAGGTCACCCTGCTCTCCGAGGTCTCCATCGAGGGCGGCCCCAACGGCACGGTGAAGGGCCGCCGCGACGGCGACACCGCGTCGGAGCAGCTGGAGGCGTCCCTCCCGGCCGTCGTGTCCGTGACGGACCAGTCGGGCGAGGCCCGCTACCCGTCCTTCAAGGGCATCATGGCCGCCAAGAAGAAGCCGGTGGAGTCCCTGGAGCTGGACGACCTCGAGATCGACGCCGACGAGGTCGGTCTGGAAGGCGCCTGGACCGCGGTCGACTCCGCCGCCGAGCGTCCCGCGCGCACCGCGGGCACGATCGTCAAGGACGAGGGCGAGGGCGGCAAGCAGCTGGCCGAGTTCCTCGCGAGCCAGAAGTTCATCTAGGGCTCGCGCGAGCCGTTTCAGTCCGCCCCCTTTTCGTTCGCAGGAGATTGAAGTCCCATGGCTGAGATTCTCGTCTACGTCGACCACGTCGACGGAGCCGTCCGCAAGCCCACCCTGGAGCTGCTGACGCTGGCCCGCCGCCTGGGCGAGCCGGTCGCCGTCGCGCTCGGCGCCGGTGCCGAGGCCACCGCCGCCACCCTCGGTGAGCACGGCGCGACCCGTGTCCTGACCGCCGACGCCCCGGAGTTCGGCGACTACCTCGTCGTCCCGAAGGTCGACGCGCTGCAGGCCGCGTACGAGGCCGTGTCCCCGGCCGCCGTCCTCGTCCCGTCCTCCGCCGAGGGCAAGGAGATCGCCGCCCGCCTCGCGGTCCGCATCGGCTCCGGCATCATCACCGACGCCGTGGACCTGGAGGCCGGTGACGAGGGCCCGGTCGCGACGCAGTCCGCGTTCGCCGCGTCCTTCACCACCAAGTCCCGTGTCTCCAAGGGCACCCCGGTCATCACGGTCAAGCCGAACTCGGCCCCGGTCGAGGCCGCCCCGGCCGCCGGCGCCGTCGAGGCCCTCGCGGTCTCCTTCGGCGAGCTGGCCACCGGCACCAAGGTCACCGCGCGCACCCCGCGCGAGTCGACCGGTCGCCCGGAGCTGACCGAGGCCGCGATCGTGGTCTCCGGCGGCCGCGGCGTCAACGGCGCCGAGAACTTCGCGATCATCGAGGCCCTCGCCGACTCGCTCGGCGCGGCCGTCGGCGCGTCCCGCGCCGCGGTGGACGCCGGCTGGTACCCGCACTCGAACCAGGTCGGCCAGACCGGCAAGAGCGTGTCGCCGCAGCTGTACATCGCGTCCGGCATCTCCGGTGCGATCCAGCACCGCGCGGGTATGCAGACCTCGAAGACCATCGTCGCGATCAACAAGGACGCCGAGGCGCCGATCTTCGACCTCGTCGACTACGGCGTGGTGGGCGACCTCTTCGACGTCGTCCCGCAGCTGACCGAGGAGGTCAAGTCCCGCAAGGGCTGACCTCTGCGGGCTTGACCTGCGGTTCTGTACGGTCCGGGGGCCGCGCGGCGATCATCGCCGCGCGGCCCCCGGCCGTTTCGGACACCCATTGACGCAAGTGGAGCCGGACTACTAACTTCGCTATACGGATTGTTGATTCCGTGAAGCGGAAAACAGGAGGATCTGGGATGGGTCAGCAGGAGAAGGTGTCGACGAGCCTCGCAGGCGCGGTCAGCGAGGGAATCAGCGCCTCCCTCGCAGCGGTGGACGCCGAGCTCGACCGGCGCTACCCGGGCGACCCCGGCACCCGCCAGCCCGTCCACACCGTCTACGTCCCCGGCAACGTCTTCGCCGCCGACACCATCCGCACCTGGGGCGACCAGGCGCTCGCCGCGCTCGACGAGCACGCCCCCGACGCCGCCACCTTCGCCGGCGTCCTCGGCCTCTCCGACGACCTCGCCGAGGACGTCTACGGCCGCGTCCGCGCCAAGCTGGAGCGCGAGCCCATCGAGGACCTCCGGGTCGACTTCGAGGACGGCTACGCCGGCCAGGACGAGGACGCCGACGCCGCCCGCGCCGCGCGCCTGATCTCGGACGCGTACGCGAACGGCACCGCCGCCCCGTACATGGGCATCCGGATGAAGTGCATGGAGGCCGCCGTACGCGACCGCGGCATCCGCACCACCGACATCTTCCTCACCGGCCTCATGGAGCACGGCGGCCTGCCCGACGGCCTCGTCCTCACGCTGCCCAAGGTCACCTACCCGGAGCAGGTCTCCGCCTTCGTTCGCCTCCTGGAGGCCTTCGAGAAGGCGCACGGCCTGGACGCCGGCCGGCTCGGCTTCGAGATCCAGATCGAGACCAGCCAGTCCATCCTCGCCACCGACGGCACCGCCGCCGTCGCCCGCATGATCGGCGCCGCCGAGGGCCGCGCCACCGGGCTGCACTACGGCACCTTCGACTACAGCGCCTGCCTCGGCGTCTCCGCCGCCTACCAGGCCAGCGACCACCCGGCCGCCGATCACGCCAAGGCGATCATGCAGGTCGCCGCCGCGGGCACCGGCGTACGCGTCTCCGACGGCTCCACCAACGTCCTCCCGATCGGCTCCACCGAGCACGTCCACGAGGCCTGGCGACTGCACTACGGCCTCACCCGCCGCGCCCTGGCCCGCGCGTACTACCAGGGCTGGGACATGCACCCGGGCCACATCCCGACCCGGTACGCCGCCGTCTTCGCGTTCTACCGTGAGGGCTTCGAGGCCGCCGCCAAGCGCCTCTCCGCGTACGCCAACCACGCCGGCGGCGACGTCATGGACGAGCCGGCCACCGCCAAGGCGCTCAGCTCCTACCTGCTGCGCGGCATCGACTGCGGCGCCCTCGACACCGCCGAGGTCGACGCCCTCACCGGCATGACCCGCGCCGACCTCGACCGCTTCGCGGCCCCGCGCCGCGGCGACCTGACGGCAACGGCCCAGTAACGACGCCCAGTCACCCGAACGGACCCGTCACCGCAGCCCCGTACTCTGTACGCGTTCAGCGCACGCGACAGAGAACGGGGCATCGGTGTCTTCGGGGGAGAACGAGCGGCTCGCGGGCCGCTATCGGGTCGTTCGGCAACTGGGCCGGGGCGGCATGGGCGTCGTCTGGCGGGCCGTCGACGAGGTCCTCGGCCGCGAGGTGGCCGTCAAGGAACTGCGGACGTACAACGACTCGTCGGGGCAGGAACTGGCCGACCTGCACGTGCGGATGCAGCGCGAGGCGAGGGCCGCCGCCCGGGTGCGGCACCCCGGCGTCGTCGCCGTGCACGACGTGGCCGACCACGAGGGCCGGCCGATCATCGTCATGGAGCTGATCGACGGCCCCTCGCTCGCCGACGTGCTGACCGAGCGCGGCGCCCTGGAGCCGCAGGAGGCCGCCAGGATCGGTGCGGCTGTTCTGGAGGCGCTCGCCGCCGCGCACGACGTGGGCGTGCTCCACCGCGACGTGAAGCCGGGCAACATCCTGCTCGACAGCGGAGGACGGGTGGTCCTCACCGACTTCGGCATCGCCGCGATGGACGACCCCGGCGACGGCTCCACCACGCATCTCACCCGCAGCGGCGAGATCGTCGGCTCCCTGGACTACCTGGCCCCCGAGCGCGCCCAGGGCCGGCAGCCCGGACCGGCCTCGGACGTCTGGGCGCTCGGCGCCACGCTCTACGCGGCCGTGGAGGGCTCCTCCCCGTTCCGCCGCACCTCGACCTGGTCGACGCTGACCGCCATCGTCGTGGAGCCGCTCCCGGAAGCCCGCAGGGCGGGCGCCCTCGGCCCGGTACTCGAACAACTCATGCACAAGGACCCGGCGCAGCGGCCCGATGCCCGGGCGGCGGCGCGGTTGCTGCTGGATGTCGCGGAGGGGCGGGCATCGGCGGAGGTTCCCACGACCGCGCTGGGTACGGGCCCCGCAACCGGCCCCGCAACCGGCCCCGCACCCGGCCCCGTCCCGGCGCCGACCGGACCCGACGCGGTGCAGGGGC
>NZ_DATCVQ010000665.1:0-11156 GCF_036566765.1 Streptomyces sp. | reverse complement strand
CGCCGACATGGCCGCGCTGGCCGCCGCGGACCGGGCGCTGTGGGGCGAGGAGGCCGCCTGCGCCGCGGCCGCCCGGGTGGCCGAGGGGCAGGACGCCGAGGTCGTGCGGTGCTCGGTGCTCGGCGACATCGCGGACGTGATCGCGCGGGCCCGCTTCGGGCCGTACGCGCCGCAGGTCAGGTCCCGGGCGGGGCCTCCGACGGCGGCGGCGGTTCCGGGGCTTCCCGCAGGAGTTCCGTGAGGAGGCGGACCGCGCCCCGCTTGTGCAGCGGATCGTTGCCGTTGCCGCACTTGGGGGACTGGATGCAGGAGGGGCAGCCGGCCTCGCACTCGCAGGAGGCGATGGCCTCGCGGGTGGCGGCCAGCCATGCGCGGGCGGTGTGGAAGGCCCGCTCGGCGAAGCCCGCGCCGCCCGGATGGCCGTCGTACACGAAGACCGTCGGCAGCAGGGTGTCCGGGTGGAGCGGGACGGAGACCCCGCCGATGTCCCAGCGGTCGCAGGTGGCGAACAGCGGCAGCATGCCGATGGACGCGTGCTCGGCGGCGTGCAGGGCACCGCCGAGGATCTCCGGGGTGATCCGGGCGGCGTCCAGTTGGTCCTCGGTGACCGTCCACCACACGGCCCGGGTGCGCAGGGTGCGGGGCGGCAGGTCGAGCTTGGTCTCGCCGAGCACCTCGCCGGTCATCAGGCGGCGGCGCAGGAAGGAGACGACCTGGTTGGTGACCTCGACGGAGCCGTAGCAGAGGCGGCCGGCCCCCCAGGGGATCTCGATGTCGGTCTCGAGGACGGAGATGGAGGTGGTGTCGCGGGCGACCGTCGAATAGGGCGGGTCGGCCTGCTCGACCAGGGCCACGGAATCCTTCAGGTCCAGGTGCTTCACCAGGTACGTACGGCCCTGGTGGAGGTGGACGGCGCCGTCGTGGACGGCGGCGTGCGAGGCGGCCTCGTCGACGGTGCCGAGCAGCCGGCCGGTGCCGGCCTCGACGATCTGCACGGGGCTGCCGCCACCGCCCCGGATGTCGGTGAGGTCGGCGGCCCGCTCGCGCCGGGTCCAGTACCAGCCGGTGGAGCGTCGCCGCAGCAGGCCGGCGGCCTCCAGCTGGGGCAGCAGCCCGGGCGCGGCCGGGCCGAACAGGGTCAGGTCGGCCTCGGTCAGCGGTAGCTCCGCGGCCGCGGCGCACAGATGGGGGGCGAGGACGTAGGGGTTGTCGGGGTCCAGGACGGTCGACTCGACCGGCTGCTGGAACAGGGCCTCGGGGTGGTGGACGAGGAAGGTGTCCAGCGGGTCGTCGCGGGCGACCAGGATGGCGAGGGCGCCCTCGCCGGAGCGGCCCGCCCGGCCGGCCTGCTGCCACAGGGAGGCACGGGTGCCCGGATAGCCGGCGATGAGCACGGCGTCCAGGCCCGAGACGTCGATGCCCAGTTCCAGGGCGGTGGTCGCGGCCAGGCCCAGGAGCTCGCCGGAGTGCAGCGCCTGCTCCAGGGCGCGGCGCTCCTCCGGGAGGTAGCCGCCCCGGTAGGCGGCGACGCGGCGGGCCAGGGAGCGGTCGACCTCGGCCAGCCGCTCCTGGGCGATGACGGAGATCAGCTCCGCGCCCCGCCGGGAGCGGACGAAGGCGACCGTGCGGACGCCCTGCACGGTCAGGTCGGTGAGGAGGTCGGCGGTCTCGGCGGTGGCGGTGCGGCGGACCGGGGCGCCCTGCTCGCCGTGCAGCTCGGTGAGCGGCGGTTCCCACAGCGCGAAGACCAGCTCGCCGCGCGGCGAGGCGTCGTCGGCGACCTCCGACACCGGCAGCCCGGTCAGCCGCTCGGCGGCCACGGCCGGCTCGGCGGCCGTGGCGGAGGCGAGCAGGAAGACCGGGTCGGCTCCGTACTTGGCGCAGACGCGGCGCAGCCGGCGCAGCACCTGGGCGACGTGCGAGCCGAAGACGCCCCGGTAGGTGTGGCACTCGTCGATCACGACATAGCGCAGCGAGCGCAGGAAGGAGGACCACCTGGGGTGGGCGGGCAGGATGCCGCGGTGCAGCATGTCGGGGTTGGTGAGCACGTAGTTCGCGTACTGCCGGACCCATTCGCGCTCCTCGACCGGGGTGTCGCCGTCGTAGACGGCGGGCCGGATCCGATTGCCGAGCGGGGCCGCCAGCTCGCGCACGGAGCGGCGCTGGTCGGCGGCCAGGGCCTTGGTGGGGGCGAGGTAGAGCGCGGTGGTCCCGCGGCCGTTCGCGGCCTCGGAGCCGTCCAGCAGGGTGGACAGGACGGGGGCGAGATAAGCCAGGGACTTGCCCGAGGCGGTGCCGGTCGCGATCACCACGGACTCGCCGTCGAGGGCGTGCTCGGCGGCCTCTGCCTGGTGGGCCCAGGGGTGCTCGATCCCGGCGTCCTGGACGGCCCGGATCACTTCCGGCCGGATGCGGTGCGGCCAGACTGCATGACGACCCGGTCTTGGGGGCAAGTGCTCCGTATGAGTGATGCGCGCGGCCCGGCTCTCCGTCGCGGTGAGCCGGTCGAGGACCACGCGGGGAGAGGGGCGGCTGCCCCCGCTCTCCGGGGGCCGACTGGGGCGGTGATTCTTGGCCATCGGCACCGAGTGTGTCACTGGCGTGACGGACAATGCTCCCAAGGCGTCGTGCATGGCTGCTGGTAAGTGATTGAATGCCATCGCGGCTGGCGATCTGTCCCCTGGCTCCGCCGGGGAGCCCCGAGGGGCGACCGCTCGATAGCAAGGTGCTGGAGGATCCGTGGACCTGTCCCTGTCGACTCGAACCGTGCCTGGACCCAACGGCGACCGTACGGTCGTCGAGGTCGGCGGCGAGATTGATGTGTATACCGCGCCCAAGCTGCGCGAGCAGTTGGTCGAGTTGGTGAACGACGGCAGCTACCACCTGGTTGTCGACATGGAGGGCGTGGACTTCCTCGACTCGACCGGCCTCGGCGTGCTCGTGGGCGGCCTCAAGCGTGTGCGTGCCCACGAAGGCTCGCTGCGCCTCGTCTGCAACCAGGAGCGCATTCTCAAGATCTTCCGAATCACCGGTCTGACCAAGGTGTTCCCCATCCACACGTCGGTCGACGAGGCCGTCAACGCCACCGACTGACGGCGGCCGGCGCCCGCCGGAAGACCGCACAGAACCGCGTAGGAGGCACCGGGCCGGTGGCCCGGTCCTCCGCGTCGCCCGCCCTTACGTCCGAGGGGGACCGCATGGCCACCGTTGAACTCCGCTTCAGCGCCCAGCCCGAGCACGTCCGCACCGCCCGTCTGGTGGCGGCCGCGGTGGCGCGCCGGGCCGGGGTCGACGAGGCGGTCCTCGACGAGGTCAGGCTCGCCGTCGGCGAGGCGTGCTCGCGCGCCGTGGGGCTGCACCGCAGCAACGGGGTGACCGCTCCGATCCGCGTCGTGCTGACCGAGGAGGAGAAGTCGTTCTCCATCGAGGTCGGCGACGAGGTGCCGGGCGCGGGTGTCGCCGCCGCCGACGCGGCGGGGGTGCCCGGGGCCCGCGGCTCCGCCCCGGCCGAGGAGTTCGACGACGCCGACGGCAAGGACTCGATGGGTCTCGCCGTCATCAGCGGGCTCGTCGACGACGTCGAGGTGCGCGCGGGCGAACAGGGCGGGGTCATTCGGATGAGCTGGCCGACGAACCCGGCGATCGCACTGCCCTGAGGCCCCGAGGTGGCTCGCCCCGAGCCCCGAGCCCCGAGTTCTGAGCGACGTACCCCGCTCCGATTGATCCACTCCGCTCCGCAAGCAGCGGAACGCAAGCGGAACGCAAGAAAAAGAGGCCCTGCCGAGCAGGGCCTCTTTTCATTTCTGCTGATCGTCGATCAAGCGTCAATGCGCCAGCCCCATTACTACTTTTGATGGGGAAGCGCAGGTAGGGGTCCCTGGGTTTTACGGCACCCTGTTTTGATCGTGTTCCGCTCCCTACAATCCGTCCACATCTTGGGCTCTGAACGTCAAGGAGGACGAATGGCGGGGCTCTTCAATCCACAACTGCTCGACCACCACAACTCTCTCGCTGCCGCGGTACTCACCGACGAGAACCGAACCATCGTGATCGTCATCGCGGTCGTCGCGCTGGCGGCCCTGTTCGTCGCCCAGGTCCTGGTGCGCCAGGTGCTGGCCGCCGGCGAGGGCACCGAAGCGATGAAGAAGATCGCGGGCGCCGTGCAGGAAGGCGCGAATGCCTATCTGGCACGGCAGTTGCGCACACTCGGGATCTTCGCCGTCGTCGTGTTCTTCCTGTTGATGCTGTTGCCGGCGGACAACTGGTCGCAGCGCGCAGGCCGTTCACTGTTCTTCCTGGTGGGTGCGCTTTTCTCGGCGGCCACCGGATACATCGGCATGCGACTCGCCGTACGGGCGAATGTGCGCGTGGCCGCGGCCGCGCGCGAGGCGACTCCGGCGGAGGGCGAACCGGAAAAGGATCTGACGTCCGTCGCCCACAAGGCGATGAAGATCGCTTTCCGCACCGGCGGCGTCGTCGGCATGTTCACGGTCGGCCTGGGCCTGCTCGGCGCCTCGTGCGTCGTCCTCGTCTACGCGGCCGACGCGCCCAAGGTCCTGGAGGGCTTCGGCCTGGGCGCGGCGCTGATCGCCATGTTCATGCGTGTCGGCGGCGGCATCTTCACCAAGGCCGCGGACGTCGGCGCCGACCTCGTCGGCAAGGTCGAGCAGGGCATCCCGGAGGACGACCCGCGCAACGCCGCCACCATCGCCGACAACGTGGGCGACAACGTCGGCGACTGCGCCGGCATGGCCGCCGACCTGTTCGAGTCGTACGCCGTGACGCTGGTCGCGGCGCTCATCCTCGGCAAGGCCGCCTTCGGCGATCTCGGGCTCGCGTTCCCGCTGATCGTCCCGGCGATCGGCGTGGTCACCGCGATGATCGGCATCTTCGCGGTCGCCCCGCGGCGCGCCGACCGCAGCGGCATGACCGCGATCAACCGCGGCTTCTTCATCTCCGCGGTGATCTCGCTCGCGCTGGTCGCCGTGGCCGTCTTCGCCTACCTGCCGTCCTCGTACGCGGACCTCAAGGGCGTCACCGAGGCGAGCGTCCTCACGCACGCCGGCGACCCGCGGATCCTCGCGCTGGTGGCCGTCGCCATCGGCATCGTGCTGGCCGCGCTGATCCAGCAGCTCACCGGCTACTTCACCGAGACCACCCGGCGTCCCGTCCGGGACATCGGCAAGTCCTCGCTCACCGGCCCGGCCACCGTCATCCTCGCCGGCATCTCCATCGGCCTGGAGTCCGCGGTCTACACCGCGCTGCTGATCGGGCTCGCCGTGTACGGCGCGTTCCTGCTCGGCGGGGCGTCGATCATTCTGGCGCTCTTCGCGGTCGCGCTGGCCGGCACCGGCCTGCTCACCACGGTCGGCGTCATCGTCGCCATGGACACCTTCGGCCCGGTCTCCGACAACGCCCAGGGCATCGCAGAGATGTCCGGCGACGTCCAGGGCGCCGGCGCGCAGGTCCTCACCGACCTCGACGCCGTGGGCAACACCACCAAGGCCATCACCAAGGGCATCGCCATCGCCACGGCCGTACTGGCGGCGGCGGCGCTCTTCGGCTCGTACCGGGACGCCATCGCCACGGCGGTCGGCGACGTCGGCGCGAAGGCCTCCGGTATGAACCTGTCGATGGACATCTCCCAGCCCAACAACCTGGTGGGCCTGATCCTCGGCGCGGCGGTGGTGTTCCTCTTCTCCGGTCTGGCGATCAACGCGGTGTCGCGGTCCGCCGGCGCGGTGGTCTTCGAGGTGCGCCGTCAGTTCCGCGAGCACCCCGGGATCATGGACTACAGCGAGCAGCCGGAGTACGGGCGCGTCGTCGACATCTGCACCAAGGACGCGCTGCGCGAGCTCGCCACGCCCGGCCTGCTCGCCGTGATGGCGCCGATCGCGGTCGGCTTCAGCCTCGGCGTCGGCGCGCTCGGCTCGTATCTCGCGGGCGCCATCGGCACCGGCACGCTGATGGCCGTCTTCCTCGCCAACTCCGGTGGCGCGTGGGACAACGCGAAGAAGCTGGTCGAGGACGGGCACCACGGCGGCAAGGGCAGCGAGGCGCACGCCGCGACCGTCATCGGCGACACGGTCGGCGACCCGTTCAAGGACACCGCGGGCCCGGCCATCAACCCGCTGCTGAAGGTGATGAACCTGGTCGCGCTGCTGATCGCACCCGCCGTGGTGCAGTTCAGCTACGGCAACGACGCCAGCCCCGGGCTGCGGGCGGTGGTCGCCGTGTTCGCGATCGTCGTCATCGCCGGCGCGGTGTACGTCTCCAAGCGACGCACCGTGGCGATGGGTGACGAGGACAACACCGCCGAGCGCTCGGCGGCCGCGCCGGATCCCGCGGTGGTGTCGTAACACCTGGTCAAACAGTGGGCGGGCGACACGTTCTGACGTGTCGTCCGCCCACCTGTGTCTGGTGCAAATGGCTGCAATGGGGAACGGAACGGTCGCACGAAAGGTGGATGTCGCCCGATCGGCGTGTATGTTCCGGGGCCGAGAGCCTTGGAAGGGACCGATCCGGTGAACAAGAAGCTTGCGGCCGCACTGTCCGGCGGTGCGGTACTGATGCTGGCGCTGTCGGGCTGCAGCGACGACGGCGAGGACGACGCGAAGGTGAACGCCTGGGCCAAGACGGTCTGCGACCAGGCGAAGCCCCAGCTGCAGAAGAGGGCCAACGCCCAGCAGGTCATCATCTCGACGGCCGCGGACGGCAAGCCCGCCGACATCCAGGCCGCCGACTCGAAGGCCTTCCAGGACATCGCCGACGCCGACCGCGCGCTGGCCAAGGCCGTCCAGGGCGCCGGTACGCCGCCGGTCGACAATGGCGAGAAGCTCCAGCAGGACGCGGTGAAGGAGCTCAACGCCACCGCTGTCGCGTACGAGAACCTGAAGAAGCAGGTCGACGCGCTCGACCCGAACAACCAGCAGAAGTTCGCGGACGGACTGCAGGGCGTCGCGGACGGCCTGAAGAAGATCGAGAAGATGGACCAGGACGCGCTGGCGAAGCTGCAGTCGGGCGAGCTGGGCGGGGCGATGGCCAAGCAGTCGGGCTGCCAGAAGGTGACGCCCTCGCCCGTCGTGAAGCCGTCGGGCTCCGCGAGCGCGAAGCCGGGCACGCCGGCGTCGCCGGCCGCCTCGGCGAAGCCGAAGACCTCCGCCTCGACGAAGTCGTAGGCAGAGCCGCGCCAGGCACGCCGGGGCCCGGGACCGAAAGGTTCCCGGGCCCCAGCCGTCCCGGCCCGGCGTGCCTCAGCCGTCCCGGCCCGGCGTGCCTCAGCCGTATCCGCCCGGCGGGCCCTCGCCGTTCCGGTCCCGTCGGCCCTCGCGCACCCATCCCGCGCGCCCTCGCCGTTCCGGTCCCGCGCGCCCCTCGCGTACCCGTCCCGCGCGCCCTCGCCGTACCGCCCCGCGTGCCCCTCGCCGTACCCGCCCCGCGCACCCCCGCCGTGCCCCGCCCCGCGTGGCGGGATTGTCGGTGGTGGCGGTCACAATGGGGTGGTGAGTACGACGAGCCAGACCCCCGGCCTTCCGACGCCCGCACGAGCCGGTCGCCTTCGCGACGCGCTGCTCGCCGCCGACTTCACCGCCGACGGTCTGCTCGACCTGCTCGGCGCCCCCGCCTACGCCGCCCTGGCCCGCAGCGAGACCGTGCCCGCGCTGCGCGCCACCCGTGGCGGCAGCCCGCTGGAGACCCTCGTCCGGCTCTTCCTGCTCCAGCGCTCCGTCCCCGCCGAACGGGCCGCCGCCGCGCTCCCGCTGGAGGACGCGCTGGCCGACGGCTGGCTGGTGCGCGCCCCCGGCGCCCCGGGCGAGGAGGTCGCCGCGGCCGTCGACGTGCGGCCGTACGGCGGTCCCGAGGGCCAGGACTGGTTCATCGTCTCCGACCTCGGCTGCGCCGTCGGCGGGGCGGGCGGCATCGGCAAGAAGGAGGAGGGCGTCGTGCTCGGCGTCGGCGGCGCTTCCACCACGCTCGCCGGCATCACCGTTCGCACGCCGGTGGCCTCCGCGCTCGACGTCGGCGCCGGCTCCGGTATCCAGGCCCTGCACGCCGCCCAGCACGCGACGCAGCTGACCGCCACGGACCTCAACCCCCGTGCCCTGGGCTTCACCCGGCTGACTCTCGCGCTCTCCGGCGTGCACGAGGCGACGCTGCTCGAAGGCTCGCTCTTCGAGCCGGTCGACGGCGACACCTTCGACCTGATCGTGTCCAACCCCCCGTTCGTCATCTCCCCCGGCGCCCGGCTGACCTACCGGGACGGCGGAATGGGCGGCGACGACCTGTGCCGCACGCTCGTGCAGCAGTCCGGGGCGCGGCTCAACGACGGCGGGTTCGCGCAGTTCCTCGCCAACTGGCAGCACGTCGAGGGCGAGCAGTGGCAGGACCGGCTGCGCTCCTGGGTGCCGCGCGGCTGCGACGCGTGGATCGTGCAGCGCGAGGTGCAGGACATCACTCAGTACGCCGAACTGTGGCTGCGGGACAGCGGCGACCACCGTGAGGACCCGGAGGCGTACGACCGGCGGTACGAGGGCTGGCTCGACGAGTTCGAGGCGCGCGGCGCCAAGGCGGTCGGCTTCGGCTGGATCACGCTGCGCAGATCGGCGGCGGTCGAGTCCGGCGAGGTCGAGCCGTCGATCGTGATCGAGGAGTGGCCGCACCCGGTGGAGCAGCCGCTCGGGGACGTCGTGCGCGCCCACTTCGCCCGCCAGGACTACCTGCGCACGCACGACGACGCGGCGCTGCTGGCCGACGCCTTCCGCCTCGTGCCGGAGGTCGTGCAGGAGCAGGTCGGGCTGCCCGGGGCCGAGGACCCCGAGCACGTGGTGCTGCGGCAGAACCGCGGGATGCGGCGGGCGACCAGGGTCGACCACGTCGGGGCTGGGTTCGCGGGGGTGTGCGACGGCACGCTCAGCGCGGGCCGGATCCTCGACGCGATCGGGCAGTTGACCGGCGAGGACCCGGTGATGCTGCGGGACCGCACGCCGCAGGCGATCCGGCTGCTGGTGGACGAGGGCTTCCTGGAGCCGGTCGGCACAACGGTCGGCCCGTGACCTCGACGGTCGGCCCGTGACCTCGACGGCCGCCCCGTGACTTCGACGGCCGCCCCGTGACTTCGGCCGACGGCCATCCCGCGCCCTCGCCCGTCGCGCCCTGAGCTCGGAAGGTTGCGCTCAGTACCGGCCATATTCGTGAACTCGTCCGGGACGGCCCGCGTCGTTCACCCGGATTTCGCGCCCACGTCGCCCGGAGGTGCCAGCCTCGGGCTCCGGGCAACGGGACACGGGAACGGGGTACGGGCATGGAGAGCGGGCCTGCGATCTTCGCCGGAGCGGCGTTCGCGCTGTTCGGAGCGGCGCTGCTGGTCTGGACGGGGGCACGCCTGCTGCACCGCGCGCCGGTCGCCCACGGGGTGAGCCCCGTCGCCGCGGCGGCCTTCGCCACCGCCTCCGGCGTGATCTTCCTCGCTCTCGGGGTGTGGTGCTTCGGCCGCGTCTGACGAACTCGGCGCACACCCCCGACCGGGGGTCCGAACAAGATCCGCTCGATGTCACGCAGGGTCCGGGCGGCAGGAATGCCCGGAGTCGGGTTACCGTTCGAGTGGCCGTTGCGGGCTTTTGCCGTTTGACACGGGGGCGGGTTGTACCGTCACACTCCGCAGCGACAGCAGGTGCCACGCCGCGGCCACGCAGGCGCCACGCACCCTGCGCCGTACGTTCACCGAGCGTCGACCGGAGAGAAGAGCGAAGTTGTCCCCGACCAGCGAGACCGCACAGGGCGGCCGCCGACTCGTCATCGTCGAGTCGCCTGCCAAGGCGAAGACGATCAAGGGCTACCTCGGCCCCGGTTACGTCGTCGAGGCGAGCGTCGGGCACATCCGCGACCTCCCCAACGGCGCCGCGGAGGTGCCGGAGAAGTACACCGGCGAGGTGCGCCGGCTCGGCGTCGACGTCGAGCACGACTTCCAGCCCATCTATGTCGTCAACGCCGACAAGAAGGCGCAGGTCAGGAAGCTCAAGGAGCAGCTCGCCGAGTCCGACGAGCTCTTCCTCGCCACCGATGAGGACCGCGAGGGCGAGGCCATCGCGTGGCACCTCCTCGAGGTCCTGAAGCCCAAGGTCCCGGTCCACCGGATGGTCTTCCACGAGATCACCAAGGACGCGATCCAGGACGCCGTGCGCAACCCGCGCGAGCTGAACAAGCGGATGGTCGACGCCCAGGAGACCCGCCGCATCCTCGACCGCCTCTACGGCTACGAGGTCTCGCCGGTCCTGTGGAAGAAGGTCATGCCGCGCCTGTCGGCCGGCCGTGTCCAGTCGGTCGCGACCCGGCTCGTGGTGGAGCGGGAACGCGAGCGCATCGCGTTTCGTTCTGCCGAGTACTGGGACCTGACGGGCACCTTCGCGACCGGCCGCGCGGGGGACTCCTCGGACCCGTCGTCGCTGGTCGCCCGCCTCCAGACCGTCGACGGCAGGCGGGTCGCGCAGGGCCGCGACTTCGACTCCGTGGGACAACTGAAGAGCGCGAACACCCTTCACCTCGACGAGGCGAACGCCCGCGCCCTGGCCGCGGCCCTGGACCAGACGCGGTTCGCGGTCCGCTCGGTCGAGTCCAAGCCGTACCGCCGCTCGCCGTACGCCCCGTTCCGTACGACGACCCTCCAGCAGGAGGCCTCGCGCAAGCTCGGCTTCGGCGCGAAGGCGACCATGCAGGTGGCCCAGAAGCTGTACGAGAACGGCTTCATCACCTACATGCGTACGGACTCCACCACGCTGTCGGCGACCGCGATCAGCGCCGCCCGCGCCCAGGTCACCCAGCTCTACGGCGCCGACTACCTGCCGGACAAGCCCCGCGTCTACGCGGGCAAGGTCAAGAACGCCCAGGAGGCGCACGAGGCGATCCGCCCCTCGGGTGATCGTTTCCGCACCCCGGCCGAGACGGGCCTGACCGGCGACCAGTTCCGCCTGTACGAGCTGATCTGGATGCGCACCGTCGCCTCCCAGATGAAGGACGCGGTCGGCCAGTCGGTGACGGTCAAGGTCGGCGGCCGGGCCGCCACCGGGCAGGACGTGGAGTTCTCCGCCTCCGGCAAGATCATCACCTTCCACGGCTTCATGAAGGCCTACGTCGAGGGCGCCGACGACCCCAACGCCGAG
>NZ_DATCVQ010000664.1:0-8579 GCF_036566765.1 Streptomyces sp. | reverse complement strand
ATGGCCGACCCGGGCGGCTGCGTCCGCACCTACGGCACCCGCGAGGATTTCCTCATCCCGTCCGCCTGCCTCAACTCCACCGTCTCCGGACTGATTTCGCGCACGGTGCTCCGTGCCGACCTGGTCGGCCCGCATGACTTCCACGGCGCGAAGTTCTACCGGGAGCTGGCGGACGCCGATGTGTCCGGCCACTTCCTCGACACCGTCGCCGAGCACTTCGACGAGGTCGCCGACGCGGTGGACGCCGAGGTCAAGGAGCTGCTCGCCGCGGACCGCGCCCCGACGTGGGACGGCTGGGCGGCCGTCGAGCGCATCAGCGAGGAGTACGGCATCCACGATGTGAACCTGGTCAAGCCGGGGGTCGGCGAGACCACACGCGTACTGCTGCGACGCGTCCCGTGGAAGATCCTCGCCAAGCGCGGCGCCGGCGCCGACCTCGACCACGTACGCCTGCTCGCCGAACAGCGCGGGGTCCCCGTCGAGGAGGTCGACGAACTCCCTTACACCTGCGTCGGCCTGATCCACCCCCAGTTCACCAGGGGTGCGACAGGCGCCGACGGCAAGGCGGTGGTGTCCCAGTGACCTCCTCCGCCACCGTCCTCGTCGCCAGCGACCTCGACCGCACCCTCATCTACTCGTCCGCCGCGCTCGCCCTCGGCATGCCCGACGCCCACGCGCCCCGCCTGCTCTGCGTCGAGGTCCACGAGAGCAAGCCCCTGTCGTACATGACCGAGACCGCCGCCGGGCTCCTCGAACAGCTAGCCGCCGACACCGTCTTCGTCCCCACCACCACCCGCACCCGCAAGCAGTACCAGCGCATCCACCTCCCCGTTCCCACCCCCCGCTACGCGATCTGCGCCAACGGCGGCCATCTGCTCGTCGACGGCGTCACCGACCACGACTGGCACGCCTCCGTCGTCCGGAGCCTCGCCGCCCAGTGCGCCCCACTCGCGGAGATCCGCGCCCGCTTCATCGAGACCACCGACGCCGGCTGGGTGCGCAAGCACCGCGTCGCCGAGGACCTCTTCGCCTACCTGGTCATCGAGCGCGAACTGATGCCCGAGGGCTGGCTCCAGGAGTTCACCGCCTGGGCCGGCGAGCGCGGCTGGACCGTCTCCCTCCAGGGCCGCAAGGTCTACGCGGTCCCCAAGCCGCTCACCAAGAGCGCCGCTATGCGGGAGGTCGCCCGGCGCTCCGGCGCCACCCTCACCCTCGCCGCCGGCGACTCGCTCCTCGACGCCGACCTGCTCCTCGCCGCCGACCGAGCCTGGCGGCCCGGCCACGGTGAACTCGCGGACGAGGACTGGACCGCGCCCAATCTGGACGCGCTCGCCCACCGCGGCGTCGCGGCCGGGGAGGAGATCCTGCGCCGCTTCGGCGCAGCGGCCCGCACCCACCGCACGACCCTGCCCGAGCTGCTCAGCGACGCCGCCGACGCGCTCCCCGACCCGGCCTGACCACCGCGGCGACGCGTATCCCTACGAAGCAGAGCACCGCGACCACCGCCATCCCGCTCCAGCGGGGCGGCGGTTCCGGCACCGGGGGCGCACAACGTGTCCATGAGGCTGTTGATCCATTTCTCCATGCCTCCATGGTGGAATTCCGGGCTCGCGGGCGGACTGCGGTCGGCCGCACACCTTTCTGAGGTTTTCCGCAGTACGAGCCCAGGCCTCCGCGACTAGCGTGGCGATCATGAAACGACTGGCTCTGAAGTGCGCGAGATGTGCCGTCGGGCTGGCCATCGGGGTCGGCAGCGCGGTCGTCGAGGTGCTCTGCGCGCTGCTCACGGGCGTGGTGCTGCTGCCGCTGCTCGCCTGGCCGCGCGGCAGGCGCGCCGCGCTGCGCCCGGTGACCGCGGTGGCTCGCTGGCTCGTGCGCTTCGAAGCCGGCCGGCTGGAGCGGTTCCACGACGTGCCGCTGCCCTCCGGCTACGAGGACTTCTACGACGACACGGACGCACAGGCCATGCGCTACCTCGCCCTGCGCTGGCCGCTCGGGCTGCTCGGCGGGACCGTCCTGTTCGTCGGCGCGTACGGCGGGGGCCTCACCCTCTTCGCGCTCACCGGCTGGCTGGTCACCGACATCGATCACCCCTGGTTGGTCGTGCTGAGCGGGGTCGGCGGGCTGTTCCTGGTCTTCCTCGCCCTCCAGGGGATATTCGGGGTCACCACCCTGGAGGAGCACCTGGCGGTGCGCTTCGTCGGCCCCAACCAGCAGGACGAGCTGGAGCGCCGCATCGAACAGCTCGCCGCCAGCCGCTCCGACGTCGTGGACGCCATCCACGACGAACGCCGCCGCATCGAACGCGACCTGCACGACGGAGTCCAGCAGCGGCTCGTGGCGCTCGGGATGCTGCTGGGCCGCGCGCGCCGCAGCCGGGAGCCGGAGCGGGCGGCGGAGCTGCTGCTCCAGGCGCACGAGGAGAGCAGACGGGCGCTCGCCGAACTGCGCGAGGTGGCCTGGCGGGTCCACCCGGCGGTCCTCGACGAGGCCGGGCTGAAGGTCGCCCTGGAGTCGGTGGCCGAACGCAGCCCGTTGCCCGTGCAGTTGACCTACGAGGTCGGGCGTCCGCTGCACAAGCAGGTGGAGACGGTGGCGTACTTCATCGTCTCCGAGTGCGTCACCAATGTCGTGAAGCACGCGGGGGCGACCCGGATCGACGTGTCGATCGCAGACGACGAGAGAGGAGACCTGATCGTGCGGGTACGGGACGACGGGGGTGGCGGGGCGGATCCGTACGGCGGCGGACTGACCGGTCTGGCCAGCCGGGTCGCGGCGCTGGACGGCGCGTTCGAGGTGGACAGCCCGGCCGGCGGGCCGACGGTGGTACGGGCGGAGCTGCCGTGCGAGTGATGCTGGCCGAGGACTCGACGCTGCTGCGGGAGGGGCTCGTACGCCTCCTCGTCGAGGAGGGCCACGAGGTGCGGGCCGCCGTCGGCACGGCGGTGGAGCTGGTGGCGGCGGTGGCGGCGGAGCCGCCGGACGTGGTCGTCGCGGACGTGCGGATGCCTCCGACGCACACGGACGAGGGGCTGCGCGCGGCCCTGGAGATCCGCCGCCGCTGGCCGTCGGTGGGCGTCCTGGTCCTGTCCCAGTACGTGGAGAAGCGGTACGCCACCGAGCTGCTGACCGGGGAGGCGGCGGACTCGGGGGCGGTCGGCTATCTGCTCAAGGACCGGGTGGCGCAGGTCGACGAGTTCCTCGACGCCTTGGAACGGGTGGGGGAGGGGCGGACGGCCTTCGACCCGGAGGTCGTGCGCCGGCTGCTGGTCCGCTCCACCCACGCCGACCCGCTGGCTCGGCTCACACCCCGCGAGCGGGACGTGCTGGCGGCGATGGCGCAGGGCCACACGAACGCGTCGATCGCGACCCGGCTGCATGTCTCGCAGAGCGCCGTGGAGAAGCACATCAACGCGATCTTCGACAAGCTGGAGCTGACCGGGACGACGGAGGGCTACAGCAGACGCGTGCTGGCGGTCCTGCGCTACCTGGGCGACTGAGGACGCTCGGCCCAGGGGGTCCCGTGCCCGCGGGCTCAGCCGCAGCAGCCGCCCCCGCAACACCCGCCGCCACCGCCACCGCCGGTGGGCGCGGGGCCGGCCTTCGCCGAGCCGCCGACCGCGACGGCGGAGAGCAGCTTGACGGTGTCGGCGTGCCCGGCCGGGCAGTCGGCGGGGTCGCCCGACTCGGCCATCGGGCGGCTGAGCTCGAAGGTGTCGTCGCAGGTCCGGCAGCGGAATTCGTAACGAGGCATGCGGACCAGGCTAGCGGCCCGGCGGAAGCCTCTCCGCGCGACCATGGAAGAGGAGGGTGCGGAACTCCGGACGGGGAGCCCCGCACCCTCACCGGGCGGAGCACCCGCTCGGCCCCCGCAAGCTCACCCCCGCCCGCTCCCGCCCCCGCGCTCCTCGCGGATCTGTTCGACGACGTGGGCGGCGGTGTTGCGGACGGCCTGGAGTTCGGTCAGGAAGTGCCAGTAGTCGGGGTGGCGGCCCTCCAGGGTGGCGACGGCGCGTTCCAGGCGGGCGACGGCTTCGTCGAGGGGGCGGGCGTGGCGCGGGTCGGGGGTGTTGCGGCCGTCCATGGCGAGCCGTTGGGCGTCGCGGACGGTGAACCGGGTCCGGTCGATCTCCTGCTGCGGGTCCTTGGCCACGGCATCGAGCCGGCGCAGCCGGTCCCCGGCCGCGGAGACGGCCTCGTCGGTCGTGTTGAGCAGAGCGCGGAGCGTGGCGAGGAGGCTCGTGGCATCGGCCCAGCGCTGCTCTTTGCGGGCCTTGGTGGCCTCGCGGAGCTTCTCCTCGGCCTGCCGTACGTGGTCGGCGGCCTGCTCGGGCACGTGCTGGAGGTCCTGCCAGCAGGCGGCGACGAAGCGCCGGCGCAGCTCGCTGAGGACGGGCTCGACGCCGCCGGCGCGCGTGGTGAGGGCCTGGGCGCGGGTACGGAGCGAGACCAGGCGCTTGTCGATCTCGGCGGCGCGCTCGGGGAGCCGCTGGGCCTCGGCCCGTACCGCCTCGGCGTCGCGCAGCACGCTGTCGGCGCGCTGGAGGGTCTCGGGGACGCCGTGCCGGCCGGCGCCCTCGTTGAGCTTGGTGAGCTCGGGGCCGAGCTGGGCGAGCCGGGTGGCGAGATCGTCCGCCCGCATCCCGGACTGGCGCACCGCGTCCAGCGCGGTGCTCGCCTCGCGGAGCGCCTGTCGCGCCCGCTCGACGGCCGGGGCGAGCCGTACGAGCTGCGTCTCCGCCTTGTCGAGCAGTGGCCCGAGCCCCTGCTCGAACCGGTCGAGCTCGCCCTTGACCCGTACCAGCTCGTCCTTGGCCCGGGTCAGCTCGGTCCGGGCCCGGGCGGCGACCGAGGCCTCCAGGTCGTCCCGGTCCAGGTCGTGCGCGTCCACGGCGGTGATGTACGCGTGGCTGACGTCGTCGATCCGCCGCCCCAGCGCGGCGAAGTCCTCCACCGCGCGGCGGGCCCCCGGCGAGCTGTCCACGGCGGTGATCGTCTCGATCGAGATCCGCAGCCCGCGCTGCGCGGTGTCCAGCTCGTAGAACGCGGCGGCCGCGTCGTCCTTCGCGGCCTGCGCCCCGGCCCGCTGGCTGTCGGCGCGCCCGCCGAACCAGCGCCGCGGCGTGCCCCCGCTCGCGAACGCAGCGGGCAGCATCGCGACGGCGAGCAGCGGCACCCCGATCATCAGCCCCAGCACGGCACTCGTCGCACTGCCCCTCGCATGGGTCGCCGCCACATCCCTCTCCCGTGCCGTGTCCGCCCTGCCCGGTTCATTCTCCCACCAGGTAAGGACGAACACACGGGTCCGTCAGTTCGCCGTGCGCACGACGACATCTCCGTTCTCGCTGCGAGCGGACACCTGGTTCGCGCTGCTCTTGTCGTCCGGCACCTTGACGCTGACGTCGCCGTTGTCGGCGGAGGCCGTGACGGCGTAGGAGGAGCCGCCCGGCAGGCGCACGTCGATGTCGCCGTTGTCGCTGGTCACGTCCACTTTCTGCGGGACGGCGCGGACGGCGAGGGTGACGTCGCCGTTCTCGGACTGCGCGGCGACGGTCTTAGGGCTCCCGCTCTCGAGATGGAGGTCCCCGTTGTCGGTGCCGAGGTCGAGGGGCCCGGCCCCGTGGTTGCGCACCCGGACGTCCCCGTTCTCGGTCCGTACGGTCAGCGGCGTGGCGAAGCCGTCGGCCGTCACGTCCCCGTTCTCGTCCTCGACGGTCACGACGACGTTGCGCGGCACGGTGACGGTGTGCCGGGCGCCGCAGTTGCTGGCGACGGCGTCGCACTCCAGCCGCAGCACGAGCTTCGAGCCCTCCATGCGCCAGGACGGGTTCGGCCCGTCCCCGAGAAACACCCACCCGTCGACCTGCCGGGTCACGCGGATGTCCTTGACGTCGCCCGGCACGATCTCCAGGTCCGAATTGTCGGAGTCGATCGTGAGCGTGTCGCCACTGAACGCGAAGCTCTTCCGCTCGACCGGCGCCCCGCCGACGTCGGCGGCCCCGCACCCGGTGACCCCGAGTGCGGCGACCACGACCCCGCCTGTGGCGAGAAGCGTGCGGATGCGGTGTGCGGACACGATGACCCCCGTTGTGAAGCGTCTGACTACCCCCTCAACCTAGGGACTCCACCCCAGCCCCCTCGATCCGGCCCCCCACCGCATCGATGGTGGGGTTACCCCCCGGCTCACCCCGCACCTGCGTATCGGTTTGCGGGAGACACCTGGGGGCCATGTACGCTGTTGCCTCATTCCACGGGTGCGTAGCTCAGGGGTAGAGCGCTGCTCTTACAAAGCAGATGTCGGCGGTTCGAAACCGTCCGCGCCCACCAGCAGGAAGCACGACAAAGGCCCAGGTCACCGGTACTGAACCGGGAGCCTGGGCCTTGTTCGTTCCTGGCCCGTGGGGCAGGGGGAGAGGCGTCGTGCCAGTTACGTGCCAGAAGCATCGTCGGACTCGGCCGGCCGAACCTTCCTGATCTGCTCGTCGACGTGGGCGGCGATCACGTGGTCACGGCCGTTCACGAGGTGCTGATAGATCAGCGCGGCCCGTACCGACGAGTGGCCCATCCGCTGCATCAGCTCGCGAGTGGTCGCACCGCCGGTCGCGGCGAGGGTGTTCCCGGTGTGGCGCAGATCGTGGAAGTGGACGTCTCCGAGGCCGGTCGTCTCAAGGGCCCGCAGCCACAGGCGCCGGAAGTTATTCCGGCGAAGCTGCCCGCCCCTGGCTCCGGTGAAGACCAGCCCGGTGCGGCCCTGCTCGGCGAACACGTCGAGATGAGCGGCCAGGCTCCCCGACAGGGAAGCAGGGAAGGCGACGGTGCGCACGCCGGCCGCGCTCTTGGGTGCCTTGACCAGGATGCCGTCTGTGCGGGTCTCGGCCAGCGCACGCCGCACGGCGACGGTTCGCCGTTCGAGGTCTATGTCATGGCGCTGGAGCGCAGCCAGCTCCCCAAAGCGGAGACCGGTGAAGGCCGCCAGAAAGATGAGCACCCGGAAACGCGCCGGCACAGCGTCTGCGAGCTGGAAGACCTCGGCGACGTCGAGGAAAGGCCGCTCGGCTGTCTTGGCCGCCCCAGCGCCCTTGATGCGGCAGGGGTTGCGCTGGATCAGCTCGTCGTCGACCGCGGTGTTCATGATGGCTCGGAGGATCTGGTACGCCTTGGCGACCGTCGGTTCACCAACACTGGACTCCAGAAGGCCGGCACGCCAGCGACGGATCTGCGGTGTGGTGATCTCACTCAGCACCACCTTCGCGAAGGTCGGCAGGATGTGCAGGCGCAGCGCGCTGCCGTTGCGTTCGCGGGTGGTCGCCGCGTAGTCGCGCTCTTTGAACCAGGCGTCGGCGTATACCCCGAAGAGAACCTTGTCGTCCGGATTCTTCCACCGGCCGTCAAGGATCTCCGCTTCCTTGCGGACGAGCCACCGGTCGGCATCCGTCTGCGAGGGGAACGTCTCGGGTGCTGATCGCGTCAGCCCGTCCGGCCCGTGGTAGCGCGCCTGAAATCGGCCTGACGGGAGCTTGCGCACGGCACCGAAGCGACGACGCTTCCCCTTGCTGTTCGCCATCAGGCCACCGCCCCGAACCGGCGGCGAGCGGTGATCGGCTGGACCGTATTAGCAGCCACGAACTCTTCCAAGGCCCGCTCAGGGATGCGGACATGGCGTCCCACCTTGACGAAGACGATCCGGCGCTCGGCGATGAGTCGACGAGGAAACCTCTCTGTCGTACCAAGGAGTTCGGCAGCCTGGCCCACGGTCAGCAGTCGGTCTGTCATGCAGATGCTCCGTCCAGGGCGAGTTGGTCTCGTAGGGCTTCGCGGGCGGTTTCGCGGTTGAGCTGGATGTCCCGTGCGATGGACGTGGCGAGCGCGGCTTCGCCGGGGGTGTGGCCGTGGCCTGCGTACTGCCAGGAGTTGAGGACGAGGACGGTGTCCGGCTGGATGTCGTCGAGGCCGCGGGCGGTGCGTTCTTGGGCGGCGCGGTAGTCGGCGCGGGTCTGGCGGAGTGCGCCGAGGGTGGTGGAGTACTGGCGGGACTTGGTGGAGAAGTGGCCGCGGAATCCGAGCATGTGGGCCCAGCGGGTCAGTGCGCGGTCCGGGTAGATGGGTTGGAGGGTGGCGCAGGCTTCCATGAGTCGGCGGATGTGTGCCGTGACGGGTAACTGGGCGAGGTCTTCGGCGAGGCCGGTGCCGTGGCAGCGGGTGCAGCGGCTCAGCGCGGAGCCGGGCACGGGGTAGCGGTCGGACAGGCCGGTGCCTCGGCACTTGCGGCAGTGCACGGCTGTGTCCACAGCTCCGACGGTCTCGGCGGCTTTGGTGGCGTACTTGGCGATGTAGGAGGCGACGGCTTGTTCGGTGATGTCGGAGCCGTCGCCGAAGGCTTTGACGGGGCGGACGTCGAGTTGGGCACCCCAGCGCAGGCGCCGGGCAGGCTGGTCGCTGGCGGCGGGGACGGCGACGGTGGTGCACGCGTGGGCAGCGGCGGCCTGGATGGCTTCGGTGAGGAGTTCGGTCGACGCCCAGGCCGGCGGCGGGGTCACGGGACCGTCCGGCCCGTCGAGACGGATCACGGCGTGGAAGTG
>NZ_DATCVQ010000663.1:0-24381 GCF_036566765.1 Streptomyces sp. | reverse complement strand
TCCACCGAGACCGACCCCTCCCCGTGTCGGGTCTCGTCCCGCCGCGGACGGCCTCGTGCCGTGCGGGTCTCCTGTCGTCGGCCACGACGTCGTGGCCGACGACAGGAGACCCCGGGCCGGGCTCGCCGGCGACGGGTTCCGCGCCGGGCCCGGCGCGCCCGCCTCAGCCCGTGCAGCGCCGGACCGCACCTCTCTGCCGACCGATTTCGCACCGGTGAGGCATACCCTCCGGCGGGCCCTCATACCGGCCGCGTGTGTCGGTCCCGTGCCTGACCCGCCCCGCCCGAACCCGCCCCGATAGCCTTGCTGCCCGTGACTCCCACCCTCATCTGGATTCTCGTCGCGCTCGTCGCGGTCGGCCTGTATCTGAGCTGGACCGCAGGCCGTCTCGACCGGCTGCACGCCAGGATCGACGCCACGCGCGCGGGCCTGGACGCGCAGTTGCTCCGCCGCGCCTCCGTGGCCCAGGAACTGGCCACCGCGGGCGTGCTCGATCCGGCCGCGTCGATCGTCCTGTACGAGGCCGCGCACGCCGCCCGGCAGGCCGAGGAGGAGCAGCGGGAGGTCGCCGAGAGCGACCTGAGCCAGGCCTTGCGGGCCGTGTTCGCGGACCCGGCCCAGGTGGAGGCGGTCCGCGAGGCGCCCGGGGGAGAGGCGGCGGCCCACGAACTCACCGAGGCCGTACGACGGGTCCCGATGGCTCGCCGCTTCCACAACGACGCGGTCGGCGCCGCCCGCCGCCTGCGCCAGCACCGCAAGGTCCGCTGGTTCCGCCTGGCCGGTCACGCCCCCTTCCCGATGGCCTTCGAGATGGACGACGAGCCGCCCGCGGCCCTGGTCGACCGGGCAGCCTAGGACCAGGGCTGCACCAAAACGATCCACCGCCTCTCCATTGGCCCTTGCTGTGGCCTGGTCCGGTGACGTTTCCTCGGTGCTGCAGTAATCCCTTTCACTTCTGCGAGGTCAACCCGTGTCCAGCACCGAGAACCAGGCCCCCGAGACCGGCACCGCGCGCGTGAAGCGCGGCATGGCGGAGCAGCTCAAGGGCGGCGTGATCATGGACGTCGTCAACGCCGAGCAGGCGAAGATCGCCGAGGACGCGGGCGCCGTGGCCGTCATGGCCCTGGAGCGGGTTCCGGCCGACATCCGCAAGGACGGCGGCGTGGCCCGCATGTCGGACCCGAACATGATCGAGGAGATCATCGAGGCCGTCTCGATCCCGGTCATGGCCAAGTCCCGCATCGGCCACTTCGTCGAGGCCCAGGTCCTGCAGTCCCTCGGTGTCGACTACATCGACGAGTCCGAGGTCCTCACCCCGGCCGACGAGGTCAACCACTCCGACAAGTGGTCCTTCACGACGCCCTTCGTCTGCGGCGCCACCAACCTGGGCGAGGCCCTGCGCCGCATCGCCGAGGGCGCGGCCATGATCCGCTCCAAGGGCGAGGCCGGCACCGGCAACGTCGTCGAGGCCGTCCGCCACCTGCGCCAGATCAAGAACGAGATCGCCCGCCTGCGCGGCTACGACAACCACGAGCTGTACGCCGCCGCCAAGGAGCTGCGCGCCCCGTACGAGCTCGTCAAGGAAGTCGCCGAACTCGGCAAGCTCCCGGTCGTGCTGTTCTCCGCCGGTGGCGTGGCCACCCCGGCCGACGCCGCACTGATGCGCCAGCTCGGCGCCGAGGGCGTCTTCGTCGGTTCCGGCATCTTCAAGTCCGGCGACCCCGCCAAGCGCGCCGCCGCCATCGTGAAGGCCACCACCTTCTACGACGACCCGAAGATCATCGCGGACGCCTCCCGCAACCTGGGCGAGGCCATGGTCGGCATCAACTGCGACACCCTGCCCGAGGCCGAGCGCTACGCGAACCGGGGCTGGTAATGACCTCTCCCGTCATCGGTGTCCTGGCCCTCCAGGGCGACGTACGGGAGCACCTGATCGCCCTGGCCGCGGCTGACGCCGTGGCCAGGCCGGTCCGGCGCCCCGAGGAGCTCGCCGAGATCGACGGCCTGGTCATCCCTGGTGGCGAGTCCACCACCATCTCCAAGCTGGCCGTGCTCTTCGGCCTGATGGAGCCGCTGCGCGAGCGCATCGCCGCCGGGCTCCCGGTCTACGGCACCTGCGCCGGCCTGATCATGCTCGCCGACAAGATCCTCGACCCGCGCTCGGATCAGGAGACCTTCGGCGGCATCGACATGATCGTGCGACGCAACGCGTTCGGCCGGCAGAACGAGTCCTTCGAGGCCGGCGTCGCGGTGGCCGGGATCGAGGACGGCCCCGTCGAGGGCGTCTTCATCCGCGCCCCGTGGGTGGAGTCGGTCGGCGCCGCGGTCGAGGTGCTCGCCGAGCACGAGGGGCACATCGTCGCCGTGCGCCAGGGCAAGGTGCTCGCCACCTCGTTCCACCCGGAGCTCACGGGCGATCACCGCATCCACTCCCTGTTCGTGGACATGGTGCGCGCCGAGCGCTGACGTACTCCCGGTAGGATCTCTGGGGTTCGTGCAGAAAAGGGTTACGCGAAGGAGACAGGCAGATGTCCGGCCACTCTAAATGGGCTACGACGAAGCACAAGAAGGCCGTGATCGACGCCAAGCGCGGCAAGCTCTTCGCGAAGCTGATCAAGAACATCGAGGTCGCCGCCCGGACCGGCGGCGCCGACCCGGACGGTAACCCGACCCTCTTCGACGCCATCCAGAAGGCCAAGAAGAGCTCGGTGCCGAACAAGAACATCGACTCCGCGGTCAAGCGCGGCGGCGGTCTCGAGGCCGGCGGCGTCGACTACGCGACGATCATGTACGAGGGCTACGGCCCGAACGGTGTCGCGGTGCTCATCGAGTGCCTCACCGACAACCGCAACCGCGCCGCCTCCGACGTGCGCGTCGCCATGACCCGCAACGGCGGCTCCATGGCGGACCCGGGCTCCGTCTCGTACCTGTTCAACCGCAAGGGCGTCGTCGTGCTCCCCAAGGGCGAACTGAGCGAGGACGACGTCCTGGACGCGGTGCTCGACGCGGGCGCCGAGGAGGTCAACGACCTCGGCGAGAGCTTCGAGGTCATCAGCGAGGCCACCGACCTGGTCGCGGTCCGCACCGCGCTCCAGGGCGCCGGCATCGACTACGACTCGGCCGATTCCAGCTTCGTCCCGACCATGCAGGTCGAGCTCGACGAGGAGGGCGCGCGCAAGATGTTCAAGCTGATCGACGCGCTCGAGGACAGCGACGACGTGCAGAACGTCTTCGCCAACTTCGACGTCAGCGACGAGATCATGGAGAAGGTCGACGCCTGATCGCGATCTTCCGGCAGCGGGCCGACGGGGACACACCCCCGTCGGCCCGCTGCGTTGTCAGTGCCAGGCGCTAGCCTGCACAAACAGTTGAGCGATCAGGGAGGGGCGGCGTGCGCGTACTGGGGGTGGACCCGGGGCTGACCCGATGCGGGGTCGGCGTGGTCGAGGGAGTCGCCGGGCGGCCGCTGACCATGCTCGGCGTCGGCGTGGTCCGGACCCCGGCGGACGCGGACATCGGCATCCGCCTGGTCGGCATCGAGCGCGGCATCGAGGAGTGGCTGGACCGCTTCTCGCCCGAACTGGTCGCCGTGGAGCGGGTGTTCAGCCAGCACAACGTCCGTACGGTGATGGGCACCGCGCAGGCCAGCGCCGTCGCCATGCTGTGCGCCTCCCGCCGCGGCATCCCCGTCGCCCTGCACACCCCAAGCGAGGTCAAGGCCGCCGTCACCGGCAGCGGCCGGGCCGACAAAGCCCAGGTCGGCGCGATGGTGACCCGGCTGCTGCGGCTCTCCGCCCCGCCGAAGCCGGCCGACGCCGCCGACGCCCTGGCGCTCGCCATCTGCCACATCTGGCGGGCCCCCGCCCAGAACCGCCTCCAGCAGGCCGTCGCCCTGCACGCAGCGAAAGGCCGCACGCCATGATCGCCTTTGTCCGCGGACCCGTCGCCGCCCTCGCCCCCACGACCGCGGTCGTCGAGGTCGGCGGCGTCGGCATGGCCGTCCACTGCACCCCGCACACCATCGCCGGGCTGAGGATCGGTCAGGAGGCCCGCCTCGCGACCTCCCTGGTGGTCCGTGAGGACTCACTGACGCTGTACGGCTTCGCCGACGACGACGAGCGCCAAGTCTTCGAACTGCTCCAGACCGCCAGCGGCGTCGGCCCCCGGCTCGCCCAGGCGATGCTCGGCGTGCACAGCCCCGACGCGCTGCGCCTCGCCGTCGCCACCGGGGACGAGAAGGCCCTGACCGCCGTGCCCGGCATCGGCAAGAAGGGCGCGCAGAAGCTCCTCCTCGAACTGAAGGACAAGCTCGGCGCGCCCGTCGGCGCCGGCGTGCTCCCGGACGCGCGCCGCCCCGCGGCCGGCCCCGCGCCCTGGACCGAGCAGCTCCAGTCCGCGCTCATCGGCCTGGGCTACGCGAGCCGCGAGGCGGAGGAGGCCGTCTCCGCGGTCACCCCGCAGGCCGAGGCCGCCCTCGCCGAGACCGGCGCCGCCCCGGTCCCGCAGCTCCTGCGCGCCGCCCTGCAGACCCTGAACCGCGCCCGCTGACCGCTGGCCCCGACGGGCCGGGCAGCACCCCCGGCCGCCCCGTACGAAGGAAAAGGCAACCACCGTGAACTGGGACGACGAGAGCGCCGCGGCAGCCGAGGAGCGCCTCGTCGGCGCGTCCGCCGACGGCGAGGACCAAGCCGTCGAGGCGGCCCTGCGCCCCAAGGACCTCAGCGAGTTCGTCGGGCAGGAGAAGGTCCGCCAGCAGCTCGACCTCGTGCTCAAGGCCGCCCGCCAGCGCGGCGCGACCGCCGACCACGTCCTGCTCTCCGGCGCGCCCGGCCTCGGCAAGACCACCCTGTCGATGATCATCGCGGCCGAGATGAACGCCCCGATCCGGATCACCTCGGGCCCCGCCATCCAGCACGCCGGCGACCTGGCCGCGATCCTCTCCTCCCTCCAGGAGGGCGAGATCCTCTTCCTCGACGAGATCCACCGGATGTCCCGGCCCGCCGAGGAGATGCTCTACATGGCGATGGAGGACTTCCGGGTCGACGTCATCGTCGGCAAGGGCCCCGGCGCCACCGCCATCCCCCTGGAGCTGCCGCCCTTCACCCTGGTCGGCGCGACCACCCGGGCCGGCCTGCTGCCGCCGCCGCTGCGCGACCGCTTCGGCTTCACCGGCCACATGGAGTTCTACGACCCGGCCGAGCTCGAGCGGGTGATCCACCGCTCCGCCGGACTCCTCGACGTCGAGATCGACACCGAGGGCGCCGCGGAGATCGCCGGCCGCTCCCGCGGCACGCCCCGCATCGCCAACCGGCTGCTGCGCCGCGTCCGTGACTACGCCCAGGTCAGGGCGGACGGCCGGGTCGACCGGGAGATCGCCGCCGCCGCCCTCGCCGTGTACGAGGTCGACGGCCGTGGCCTGGACCGGCTGGACCGGGCGGTCCTGGAGGCCCTGCTGAAGCTGTTCGGCGGCGGACCGGTCGGTCTGTCCACCCTCGCGGTGGCCGTGGGGGAGGAGCGCGAGACGGTCGAGGAGGTCGCCGAGCCCTTCCTCGTACGGGAGGGCCTGCTGGCCCGCACGCCCCGTGGCCGGGTCGCCACACCGGCCGCCTGGACCCACCTCGGACTGGTGCCGCCGCAGGCCGCGGGCCAGGGAAATCTCGGGGGCGCTCCGGGAAGCGGACAACCGGGGCTCTTCGGGGCGTGACGGCGCGGAGGCTCGCCGGACGAGGAACCAATCGGGGATGCTGGGCGTTGTTCCAACGATGCGGACTCGCCTAGACTCCGCCGATACGGCCTTATGGTCGGCGCACCCACCCCCGAAGATCAGGCCGCGGAATCGCCGCGACCATGCGAAGGATTTCCGTCCCGTGAATAACATCGGCATGCTCCTCCCCTTCATCGTCCTCATCGGGGCCATGTTCCTGATGACCCGCTCTGCCAAGAAGAAGCAGGCCCAGGCGGTGGAGATGCGCAACCAGATGCAGCCCGGCTCCGGCGTACGCACGATCGGCGGCATGTACGCCACCGTCAAGGAGATGGGCGACGACACCGTCGTCCTGGAAGTCGCGCCCGGCGTGCATGCCGTCTACGCGAAGAACTCGATCGGCGCGGTTCTCGCGGACGACGAGTACAACCGGATCGTGCACGGCGACACGGACGGCGACGACAGTGACATCAAGATCACCGGCGACGCTGTACCGGATGACGTCTCCTCGCTGACCGAGACGGACGACGCTTCCGACGCCAAGGCCGACCTGACCAAGAAGGCGGACCCGGCCGAGGCCGGCGCGGAGGCCGAGGTCAAGGACGGCAAGGCGGACGGCGACACCGACGCGAAGTAGTCGCAGCCGGGGACCGCGGGCACGCCCACCGGCGCGCCCGCGGTCCCCGGACCGTGTCTACGACTGCGGGGGCAGGTCCCCACACAACTTCGTGGCCGCCCCGCGCACACCCGGCGCGGGGCGGTTGGACAGGGAGAATCGACAAGGTGGCAGCACCGAAGAAGGGCCGAAGGCCGGCGGGGGGACAGGGCAGGCCGGGGCGTGTCCTCGTTCTGTTCCTGATCGCCATGGTCGCGCTCACCGGCGGGATGTTCTGGTCGGGTCACACCACGCCGCGACTGGGCATCGACCTCGCGGGCGGTACGACGATCACGCTCAAGGCGCAGGCCGAACCCGGCAAGGAAAGCGCCGTCAACGAGACCAACATGAACACCGCGGTCGGCATCATCGAGCGTCGTGTCAATGGTCTGGGCGTCTCCGAGGCCGAGGTACAGACCCAGGGCCGCGAGAACATCATCGTCAACATCCCCAAGGGGACGAACGAGAAGCAGGCCCGTGAGCAGGTCGGCACCACCGCCCAGCTCTACTTCCGCCCGGTCCTGACCGCGCAGGCCCAGCCGGAGAAGGGGACGCCGACCCCGTCCGCGTCGCCCTCCGGATCCCCGAAGCCGAAGCCCTCGGGCTCCGGCGCGACCGTGGACAAGGGCAAGGGCGACGGCGACAAGGACGGCAAGTCCTCCGCCACCCCGACGGCGAGCGCCACCACCCAGGGCCGCCCGGTCTCCGAGGCCCTGAAGGCGCCGAGCCCCACGCCGACCCCGAGCGGCTCCGCCTCGGGCAAGCCGAAGGCCTCCGAGACGCCGAAGGCGCCCGCGCCCGACGCGTCCACCGCGGCGCTCCAGCAGAAGTTCGCCGCACTGGACTGCGCCGACCCGGAGCAGCGCATCGCGGCCGGCAAGGGCGTCAAGGCCACCGAGCCGACCGTTGCCTGCGGCGAGCCCGAGAAGGGCTTCGTGGAGAAGTACATCCTCGGCCCGGCCGAGGTGGACGGCAAGGACGTCGACGACGCCCAGGCGACGATCAGCCAGCAGTCCGGTCAGTGGATCGTCACCATGCAGTTCACCGACAAGGGCGCCAAGAAGTTCCAGACGATCACCAGCCGGCTGTCGCAGCAGCAGGACCCGATGAACCGGTTCGCGATCGTGCTCGACGGCAAGGTCGTCTCGGCCCCGTCCGTGCGGCAGACCCTGAGCGCCAACGCCGAGATCTCCGGCAACTTCGACCAGGCCTCCGCGCAGGACCTGGGCAACATCCTGAAGTTCGGCGCGCTCCCGCTGACCTTCCAGGAGCAGTCCGCGACGACCGTCACCGCCGCGCTCGGCGGTGAGCAGCTGAAGGCCGGTCTGATCGCCGGCGCCATCGGCCTGCTCCTGGTCGTGATCTACCTGGTGGTCTACTACCGGGGCCTGTCGCTGGTCGCGCTGCTCTCGCTGCTCGCCTCGGCGATCCTGACCTACGTGCTCATGGCGCTGCTCGGCCCGGCCATCGGCTTCGCGCTGAACCTGCCGGCCGTCTGCGGTGCCATCGTCGCCATCGGCATCACAGCGGACTCGTTCATCGTGTACTTCGAGCGCATCCGCGACGAGATCCGCGAGGGCCGCACGCTGCGTCCCGCCGTCGAGCGCGCCTGGCCGCGCGCCCGTCGCACCATCCTCGTGTCCGACTTCGTGTCCTTCCTCGCCGCCGCGGTGCTCTTCGTCGTGACGGTCGGCAAGGTGCAGGGCTTCGCGTTCACCCTCGGCCTGACCACCGTGCTCGACGTGGTCGTGGTGTTCCTGTTCACCAAGCCGGTGATGACGCTGCTCGCCCGTACGAAGTTCTTCGGCAACGGTCACGCGTGGTCCGGCCTGGACCCGAAGCGTCTCGGCGCCCAGCCGCCGCTGCGCCGCTCGCGCCGTGCCTCCGCCCCCATCGACCCGAAGGAGGCGTGAGATGTCGAAGCTCGGCACTCTCGGCGCCCGGCTCCACCGCGGCGAGGTCGGTTATGACTTCGTCGGCAAGCGGAAGATCTGGTACGGCGTCTCGATCCTGATCACCATCACGGCCATCCTGGCCCTGGCGGTGCAGGGCCTCAACATGGGCATCGAGTTCAAGGGCGGCGCGGTCTTCACCACCCCGAAGAACACGCCGGTCTCGGTCGCCCAGGCCACCGAGGACGCGGAGTCGGCCTCCGGCCACGACGCGATCGTCCAGCAGCTCGGCGACGGCAGCCTGCGCATCCAGATCGGCGATCTGGACACCAAGCAGGCCGACCGGGTCAAGGCCGAGCTGGCGCAGGACATGAACATCGCGGTCGACAGCATCAACGCGGAGCTGGTCGGCCCCAGCTGGGGCAAGCAGATCGCCACCAAGGCGTGGACCGGCCTCGCGATCTTCATGGTCCTCGTGGTGATCTACCTGGCGATCGCCTTCGAATGGCGGATGGCCGTGGCGGCGCTCGTCGCGCTGATCCACGACATCACCATCACGGTCGGCATCTATGCCCTGGTCGGCTTCGAGGTCACCCCGGGCACGGTCATCGGTCTGCTGACCATCCTCGGTTACTCGCTGTACGACACCGTCGTCGTCTTCGACTCCCTCAAGGAGCAGACGAAGGGCATCACCAAGCAGACCCGCTGGACCTACAGCGAGATCGCCAACCGGTCGATCAACAGCACCCTGGTGCGTTCGATCAACACCACCGTCGTGGCGCTGCTGCCCGTCGCCGGCCTGCTCTTCATCGGCGGCGGCTTCCTCGGTGCGGGCATGCTGAACGACATCTCGCTGTCGCTCTTCGTGGGTCTCGCCGCCGGCGCCTACTCGTCGATCTTCATCGCCACGCCGCTGGTCGCCGACCTCAAGGAGCGCGAGCCGGCCATGAAGGCGCTGAAGAAGCGGGTGCTCGCCAAGCGGGCCTCCGCGGCCGCCAAGGGCGAGTCGGCGGACGTCGACCCGGCCGAGGCCGTCGAGGACGCCGTCCCGGCCGCCGTGGTGGGCCAGCGCGGCCGCCGCGGCCGGTCCACGGACGGACGGCGATGACCGAGCGCCTCACCGACGCGCACGGCCTGCTGCTCAGCAGGATCCGGGACGTCCCCGACTATCCGAAGCCGGGCGTGCTGTTCAAGGACATCACGCCGCTGCTCGCGGACCCGGTGGCGTTCACGGCCCTGACCGAGACGCTCGCCGAGCTGTGCCTGCGCAACGGCGCGACGAAGATCGCGGGCCTGGAGGCCCGCGGCTTCATCCTCGCCGCGCCGGTCGCCGTCCGCGCGGGCCTGGGCTTCATCCCGGTCCGCAAGGCCGGCAAGCTGCCCGGCGCCACGCTGAAGCAGGCGTACGAGCTGGAGTACGGCACCGCCGAGATCGAGGTGCACGCCGAGGACCTGAGCGCGGACGACCGCGTCATGGTCATCGACGACGTCCTCGCCACCGGCGGCACCGCCGAGGCCTCGCTGCAGCTCATCCGCCGGGCCGGCGCCGAGGTCGCGGGCGTCGCGGTCCTCATGGAGCTCGGCTTCCTGCCGGGCCGCGCCCGCCTGGAGCCCGTCCTGGACGGCGCTCCGCTGGAGGCGCTGATCACGGTCTGAGCGCGCGCGACGCGCACACGAGGGGCGCTCCGGGATCTCCCGGGGCGCCCCTTCGCGTCAGACACGGCCCAGGGACGGGCCGCTCGCCGCCGTGGCCGGATCCTTGCGAGGGCGCTCAGCCGCCGGACGCGTGCGCGCTGTCGTGGACGGGTCGATACCATGGGGTTTCCGGGCCTGACCGGGGGACCCGGATCCTCCCCCAGACTCCGTCCGGGGGGACCCCAGAGGAGCGCTCTTGCCAGACGAGGCCCAGCCACTCTCCGCCGCGCAGCCCGACCCGCAGGCCGAGAAGGCCGCGCCGGGATCCGCCACGCCCCAGAACAAGCCCGCGGAGAACCGGCCGGCAGCCGAGCGTGCCCCGGCCGCCCCGGCGCCGCTCGCCACCCCCCGGCCCACGCCGAGCTCCCTCGCCCGGCCGGGCGGCTCCTCCAACCGGGTGCGGGCCCGCCTCGCCCGGCTGGGCGTGCAGCGCTCGTCGCCGTACAACCCGGTCCTCGAACCGCTGCTGCGGATCGTCCGGTCCAACGACCCGAAGATCGAGACCGCGACGCTGCGCCAGATCGAGAAGGCCTACCAGGTCGCCGAGCGCTGGCACCGCGGCCAGAAGCGCAAGAGCGGCGACCCGTACATCACGCACCCGCTCGCCGTCACCACCATCCTCGCCGAGCTCGGCATGGACCCGGCGACGCTCATGGCCGGTCTGCTGCACGACACCGTCGAGGACACCGAGTACGGCCTGGACACGCTGCGCCGGGACTTCGGCGACCAGGTCGCGCTGCTCGTCGACGGCGTCACCAAGCTCGACAAGGTGAAATTCGGCGAGGCCGCCCAGGCCGAGACCGTGCGCAAGATGGTCGTCGCCATGGCCAAGGACCCCCGCGTCCTGGTCATCAAGCTCGCCGACCGCCTGCACAACATGCGCACCATGCGGTACCTCAAGCGCGAGAAGCAGGAGAAGAAGGCGCGCGAGACCCTGGAGATCTACGCGCCGCTCGCCCACCGCCTGGGCATGAACACCATCAAGTGGGAGCTGGAGGACCTCGCCTTCGCGATCCTCTACCCGAAGATGTACGACGAGATCGTCCGGCTCGTCGCCGAGCGCGCCCCCAAGCGGGACGAGTACCTCGCGATAGTGACCGACGAGGTCCAGTCCGACCTGCGCGCCGCCCGCATCAAGGCCACCGTCACCGGCCGGCCCAAGCACTACTACAGCGTCTACCAGAAGATGATCGTCCGCGGCCGTGACTTCGCGGAGATCTACGACCTGGTCGGCATCCGCGTCCTCGTGGACACCGTCCGCGACTGCTACGCGGCCCTCGGCACCGTCCACGCGCGATGGAACCCGGTCCCCGGCCGGTTCAAGGACTACATCGCGATGCCGAAGTTCAACATGTACCAGTCGCTGCACACCACGGTCATCGGCCCCAACGGCAAGCCGGTCGAGCTGCAGATCCGCACCTTCGACATGCACCGCCGCGCCGAGTACGGCATCGCCGCGCACTGGAAGTACAAGCAGGAGGCCGTCGCCGGCGCCTCCAAGGTGCGCGCCGACGTGCCGAAGAAGACCGGCAAGGACGACCACCTCAACGACATGGCGTGGCTGCGCCAACTGCTCGACTGGCAGAAGGAGACCGAGGACCCCAGCGAGTTCCTGGAGTCGCTGCGCTTCGACCTGTCGCGCAACGAGGTCTTCGTTTTCACCCCGAAGGGCGACGTCATAGCGCTGCCCGCCGGCGCCACCCCCGTCGACTTCTCGTACGCCGTGCACACCGAGGTCGGCCACCGGACGATAGGAGCCCGGGTCAACGGGCGCCTTGTGCCGCTGGAGTCGACCCTGGACAACGGCGACCTGGTCGAGGTCTTCACCTCCAAGGCCGCAGGCGCAGGCCCGTCCCGGGACTGGCTGGGCTTCGTCAAGTCCCCCCGCGCCCGCAACAAGATCCGCGCCTGGTTCTCCAAGGAGCGCCGCGACGAGGCCATCGAGCAGGGCAAGGACGCCATCGCGCGGGCCATGCGCAAGCAGAACCTGCCGATCCAGCGGATCCTCACCGGCGACTCGCTCGTCACCCTCGCCCACGAGATGCGCTACAGCGACATCTCCTCCCTGTACGCGGCGATCGGCGAGGGCCATGTCACCGCCCAGTCCATCGTCCAGAAGCTGGTCCAGGCGCTCGGCGGCGAGGAGGCCGCCACCGAGGACATCGCCGAGACCGCGCCGCCGTCCCGCGGGCGCTCCAAGCGCCGGGCCAACGCCGACCCGGGCGTGGTCGTCAAGGGCGTCGAGGACGTCTGGGTCAAGCTGGCCCGCTGCTGCACCCCGGTGCCCGGCGACCCGATCATCGGCTTCGTCACCCGCGGCAGCGGCGTCTCGGTGCACCGCGCGGACTGCGTCAACGTCGACTCGCTCTCCCAGCAGCCCGAGCGGATGCTGGACGTCGAGTGGGCGCCCACCCAGTCCTCGGTGTTCCTCGTGGCCATCCAGGTCGAGGCCCTCGACCGCTCGCGCCTGCTTTCGGACGTCACCCGGGTGCTGTCCGACCAGCACGTGAACATCCTGTCCGCGGCCGTGCAGACCTCCCGCGACCGGGTGGCCACCTCGCGCTTCACCTTCGAGATGGGCGACCCGAAGCACCTTGGCCACGTCCTGAAGGCGGTACGCGGCGTGGAGGGCGTCTACGACGTCTACCGCGTCACCTCGGCCCGCCGGCCGTAGCACGGGCCGTAGCACCGGCACACGGAAAGGGCCCCCGGGACATCGTCCCGGGGGCCCTTCCGCGTACTCGGCGTGTTCGGCTCAAAAACCTCAGCCGCCGAACTCCTCCAGGCCCTTCAGCGCCTGGTCGAGCAGCGCCTGGCGGCCCTCGAGCTCCCTCGCGAGCTTGTCGGCCTTGGCGTCGTTGCCCGCCGCACGGGCCGCGTCGATCTGCTTCTGCAGCTTGTCGACCGCGTCCTGCAGCTGACCGGTCAGACCCGCGGCGCGCGCCCGCGCCTCCGGGTTCGTCCGGCGCCACTCGGTCTCCTCGGCCTCCTGAAGCGCCCGCTCCACCGCGTGCATCCGGCCCTCCACCTTCGGGCGGGCGTCGCGCGGCACGTGGCCGATGGCCTCCCAGCGCTCGTTGACGCCCCTGAAGGCCGCACGGGCCGCCTTCAGGTCCGTCACCGGCACCAGCTTCTCGGCCTCGGTCGCGAGCTCCTCCTTCAGCTTGAGGTTCTCGGTCTGCTCCGCGTCCCGCTCGGCGAAGACCGAGGAGCGCGCCGCGAAGAACACGTCCTGGGCGCCGCGGAAGCGGTTCCACAGGTCGTCCTCGTGCTCGCGCTGCGCCCGGCCGGCCGCCTTCCAGTCCGCCATCAGCTCGCGGTAGCGGGCGGCCGTCGTCCCCCAGTCGGTGGAGTTCGACAAGGACTCCGCCTCGGCGACCAGCGCCTCCTTCGCCTTGCGGGCGTCCTCGCGCTGGGCGTCCAGGGAGGCGAAGTGGGCCTTGCGGCGCTTGGAGAAGGCCGAGCGGGCGTGCGAGAAGCGGTGCCAGAGCTCGTCGTCGGACTTCCGGTCGAGCCGCGGCAGGCCCTTCCAGGTGTCCACCAGGGCGCGCAGCCGCTCACCGGCGGAGCGCCACTGCTCGCTCTGCGCCAGCTCCTCGGCCTCGACGACCAGGGCCTCCTTGGCGTGCTTCGCCTCGTCGGCCTGCTTGGCCTTCTGGACCTTCCGCTCCTCGCGGCGCGACTCGACGGTCTCGACCAGCTTGTCCAGCCGCTTGGCCAGCGCGTCCAGGTCGCCGACGGCGTGGTGCTCGTCGATCTGCTGACGCAGATGATCGATGGCGGTCGCGGCGTCCTTCGCCGAGAGGTCGGTGGTCTTCACCCGCTTCTCGAGGAGGCCGATCTCGACCACCAGGCCCTCGTACTTGCGCTCGAAGTAGGCCAGTGCCTCCTCGGGAGTGCCGGCCTGCCAGGAGCCGACGACCTTCTCACCGTCGGCCGTACGCACGTACACGGTGCCCGTCTCGTCGACGCGGCCCCACGGGTCGCTGCTCACAGCGCCTCCTCCACCTGATGCCGTACGAGGGGGTTGTGCCCCCTGGGCATCGTCCACAGTTTCGCGGCGGGTCTCGCCCGCCCTCCACAGCGCGGAATCCCATCCGTGCTGCACAACGCCAATCTAGGCGACCGGCCGCCCGGCTGTCCGCACTCAGCGCGACCGAAGTTCAGCGGTTCACACCTTCCGGACCGTGGCTTTCTCCACGGTGACGGGCGTCTTGGGCGCTCCGTCCTTGGCGCCGCCCTGGACACCGCCCTTCGCGATCTCCTGGACGGCCTTCAGACCGGCCGCGTCGATCGTGCCGAAGGGGGTGAACTGCGGCGGGAGCTTGGTGTCCTTGTAGACGAGGAAGAACTGGCTGCCGCCGGTGTTCGGCTGCATCGTGTTGGCCATCGCGACCGTGCCGGCCGGGAAGGTCACCGAGCCGTCCGCGCCCGCCTTGCCCAGCGCGGAGAGGTTCTCGTCCGGGATCGTGTAGCCGGGGCCGCCGGTGCCGTCGCCCTTCGGGTCGCCGCACTGCAGGACGAAGATGCCCGACGTGGTGAGCCGGTGGCACTTCGTGCCGTCGAAGTACTTCTTGTCCGCCAGGTGCTTGAACGAGTTCACCGTGTGCGGGGTCTTTGCCGCGTCCATCGCGATGGAGATCGCGCCGCGGCTCGTGTCCAGCGACATCGTGTACTTCGCCTTGGCGTCGATCGCCATCTTCGGCTCGGGGGCCTTGGACTCGCTGGGCGTGGGCGTCGGCGCGTCGCTGGGCGCGGCGTTGTCGGCGCTCTTCTTGTCGCCGCCGGTCAGCGAGATGGACGCGTAGACGGCGCCGCCCGAGGCGAGCACCACGGCCAGACCGGCCGCGAGGACGGTGTTGCGCCTGGCCTTCTTGCGCGTCTCCGCCCGGCGCTGCTGCTGCCGCTCGAACTTCTCCCTGGCGAGCTGCCGCCGCCGCTGATCGCTGCTGACCACCGGGTCGCTCCTTGTCGGTCTGTTGTCCTGTCCTGGCCTGGTGTGCCCGTACCGTATACGGGTTGGCTGTGGAATGAGCAGCGCCGGTAGGCTCTGATCTGCTGCATTACGCTCTGCCGCCATCTCGTGCCGGACGACATTAAGGACGATCGTGCTGATTGCCGGGTTCCCCGCCGGGGCCTGGGGGACCAACTGCTATCTGGTCGCCCCCGCCGCAGGCGAGGAGTGCGTGATCATCGACCCGGGCCACCAGGCGGCCCAGGGAGTCGAGGAGACGCTCAAGAAGCATCGGCTCAAGCCCGTCGCCGTGGTCCTCACCCACGGCCACATCGACCATGTCGCCTCCGTCGTCCCGGTCTGCGGCGCCCATGACGTGCCCGCGTGGATCCACCCTGCCGACCGCTACATGATGAGCGACCCGGAGAAGGCCCTCGGCCGCTCCATCGGGATGCCGCTCATGGGCGAGCTGACCGTGGGGGAGCCGGACGACGTCCGCGAGCTCGGCGACGGCAGCACGCTGGAGCTGGCCGGCATGGAGTTCTCGGTCGCGCACGCGCCCGGCCATACCAAGGGGTCGGTGACCTTCCGGATGCCCCAGACGACGGAGATCCCCTCGGTCTTCTTCTCGGGCGACCTGCTGTTCGCCGGCTCCATCGGACGCACCGACCTGCCCGGCGGTGACATGGACGAGATGCTCGAATCGCTGGCCCGCGTGTGCCTGCCGCTCGACAACTCGACCGTGGTGCTGTCCGGACACGGTCCCCAGACGACCATCGGCCAGGAGCGCGCCACCAACCCGTACCTCCGGGACGTGGCGGCCGGCCTCGGGAGTTCCCAGGCTCCCCGACGAGGAATGTGACGAGACTTTCGTGAGCACCTTCAAGGCCCCCAAGGGCACCTTCGACCTCATCCCGCCGTTCTCCGCGACGTACCTGGCCGTCCGCGACGCCATCTCCGCGCCGCTGCGGACCTCGGGCTACGGCTACGTCGAGACCCCCGGCTTCGAGGACGTCAACCTGTTCGCGCGCGGTGTCGGCGAGTCCACCGACATCGTGACCAAGGAGATGTACACCCTCACCACCAAGGGCGGCTCCAACCTCGCGCTGCGCCCCGAGGGCACCGCCTCCGTGCTGCGCGCGGCCCTGGAAGCCAACATGCACAAGGCCGGCGGCCTGCCGGTGAAGCTCTGGTACTCGGGCTCGTACTACCGCTACGAGCGCCCGCAGAAGGGCCGCTACCGCCACTTCTCGCAGGTCGGCGCCGAGGCCATCGGCGCCGAGGACCCGGCGCTCGACGCCGAGCTGATCATCCTGGCCGACCAGGCGTACCGCTCCCTGGGCCTGCGCCAGTTCCGCATCCTGCTGAACTCGCTGGGCGACAAGGAGTGCCGCCCCGTCTACCGCGAGGCCCTGCAGGGCTTCCTGCGCGGCCTCGACCTCGACGAGGAGACCCGTCGCCGGATCGACATCAACCCGCTGCGGGTGCTCGACGACAAGCGGGCCGAGGTCCAGAAGCAGCTGGTCGGCGCGCCGCTGCTGCGCGACTACCTGTGCGACGCGTGCAAGGCGTACCACTCCGAGGTCCGCGAGCTGCTGAACCAGGCGGGCGTGGTCTTCGAGGACGACGAGAAGCTGGTCCGCGGCCTCGACTACTACACCCGCACGACCTTCGAGTTCGTGCACGACGGTCTGGGCTCGCAGTCCGCGGTGGGCGGCGGCGGCCGCTACGACGGCCTGTCCGAGATGATCGGCGGCCCGGCGCTCCCGTCGGTCGGCTGGGCGCTCGGCGTGGACCGCACCGTCCTCGCCCTGGAGGCCGAGGGCATCACGCTCGACATCCCGTCGGCCACCAGCGTCTTCGCGGTGCCGCTGGGCGAGGAGGCGCGCCGGGTGCTCTTCGGCGTCGTCACCGAGCTGCGCAAGGCGGGGGTGGCGACGGACTTCTCCTACGGCGCCAAGGGCCTGAAGGCCCACATGAAGAACGCCAACCGGTCCGGCGCCCGCTACACGATCGTCGCCGGCGAGCGCGATCTCGCCGAGGGACTCGTCCAGCTGAAGGACATGGAGTCCGGCGAGCAGGAGCCGGTGGCCCTGGACAAGCTGGTGGACACGGTCAAGGCCAAGCTGGCCTGACCCGAGTCCGTACGCACTCCGGCTCGACCTCGGTCCGTACGCATGTGAGGGCCCGGTCCGCTTCCGAGCGGACCGGGCCCTTCCGTGTCCGGCTCAGCCGTCGAGCAGCCCGTGCCGCAGCGCGCTGGTCACCGCCGCCGTACGGTCGTCGACGCCCAGCTTGCCGAACACCCGCAGCAGATGCGTCTTGACCGTGGACTCCCCGATGTAGAGCCGGCGGCCGATCTCCGCGTTGGTGCAGCCCTCCGCGACCAGCCGCAGCACCGCCGTCTCCCGCTCCGACAGCCGCGGTCGCTCCGGCTTCGTGCGCAGCTGGTCGACGAGCCGGGCCGCCACCGACGGGGCGAGCACGGTCTCGCCGCGGGCCGCCGCCCGGATCGCGTCCGCGAGCTCGCCGCCCGCCAGGTCCTTGAGCAGATAGCCGGCCGCGCCCGCTTCGACCGCGCGCAGGATGTCCCCGTCCGTCTCGTACGTGGTGAGCACGATGACCCGGCAGGGCAGGTCGGCGGCACGGATCCGGCGGATCGACTCGACCCCGCCGCCGCCGGGCATGCGCAGGTCCATCAGCACGATGTCGGGCAGGAGTTCGGCGCACAGCGCCTCGGCGCGCGGACCGTTCGGCGCCTCCCCGACCACGTCGAGGTCCGGCTCAGCGGCCAGCATGCCGCGCAGTCCCTCCCGTACCACCGGGTGGTCGTCGGCGAGCAGGATCCGGATCATGAGGTGCTCCTGGCGGGAACGGGAAGACGGACGGTGACAGTGGTGCCCGCGCCGGGGGCGCTGCGGATCTCGGCGGTGCCGCCGACCTCGGTGGCCCGGGCCCGCAGCCCGCTCAGCCCGTAGCCGCGGTGCGGCCCCAGCGGGTCGAAGCCGCGCCCCTCGTCGCGTACGGAGAGGGTCAGCGCGCCCTCGTCGTACCCGAGCGACACGGCTACGGCCGCCCCGTCGCCCGCGTGCCGGCGGACATTGGCCAGGGCCTCCTGGCAGGACCGCAGCGCGACCACCTCCAGGGCGGCCGGCAGCGGCAGTTCCGGCCCGGTGACGCTGAGGCGGGCGGGGGAGTCGTGACGGGCGACAAGGCGGCGCAGCGCGTCGGGCAGCGAGCCGCCGTGCAGATCGGCAGGCGCGCCGTGCGCGACGAGCGCCCGTGCCTCGGCCAGGTTCTGCCGGGCGGTGTCCGCCATCAGCGCCAGATGGCGGCGGGCCGCCGGGGGATCGCGGTCCAGCTCCGACTGCACGGCCTGAACCAGCATCAGCAGACTGGTGAACCCCTGGGCGAGGGTGTCGTGGATCTCCCGGGACATCCGCTCGCGCTCGGCCAGCGCGCCGTGCGCCGCCGAAAGGCGCGCCACCTCCTCGCGGTGCGCGTCCAGTTCGGCGATCAGCGCCCCCCGCTCCTGGCTCTGGTCGACGACCCGGATGATCCAGGTGCCGAGCACCAGCGAGAAGCTGAGCGAAACGACGGCGAACACCGAGTTCAGGGCCAGGTCGCCGGCGTGCGGCCGCCACAGCAGCGCCCAGCCGGCGATCGGCACGATGTTGATCAGCACGACCGCGACCTGCGCCGGCCGCAGCCGGAGCAGCATGAAGCACTGCGGCACCAGCGCGAAGGTGGCGAGCCGGGTCTCCCCGACCAGCACCGCCGGAACCAGGAACAGGACCACGGAGCCCGCGACATGGAGCCGGACCCGCCGCTCGTCGGGCGTGGGGCCGGTCATCTGCGGCCGGCCGACCAGCAGATACCAGGGGGCCTGGAGTGCGAACACGCAGGCCGCCGCAACCCGGAACGGCCACGCCGGGTGCTCCGCGCCGAGCGCGAAGGCCAGCGTGCCCGCCCAGACCACGGCGAAGTACACGTCCCAGTTGCGGAACGTACGGTTGTGCACGTCGGAGGCGCGGGCGCCGTCGGGCCCGTTCAGCCGTCGCCCCGGTTCTTCCAGCGGAAGGTCAGCAGACACAGCACCAATCCTCCGATGCACCAGGCCCCCAGCACCAGCGCGATCCGCCCGAACTCCCAGCTCCCGGCGGGTTCCAGGACCGCCGCGGCCTCTGGCAGGAACACCCCGCGCAGCCCCTGCACCATCCACTTCAGCGGGAACAGCGCCCCGATCGTCAGCATCCAGTTCGGCAGCGCGTCCACCAGGATGTACACCCCGGAGATGAACTGCAGGACCAGGAAGGGCAGGACGACGACCGAGGTCGCGCTCTTCCCCGACCGTGGCACGCTGCTGATCGCGATGCCGAGCAGCGAGCAGCCGGTCAGCCCGAGGACGAAGATCCAGCCGAAGGTCAGCCAGCCGGAGACGTCCGAGGGCAGCTCGACGTCGTACAGGGCAGTGCCGAACAGCAGCAGCGCCGCCGTCTCGAGGACGCAGGTGAACAGCACCAGCCACACCTTGCCCAGGAAGTACGCGGCCGGCGGCATCGGCGTCGCGCGCAGCCGGCGCAGCACGTGCTCGTCCCGCTCGATCGCGATCGAGATGCCCAGCGACTGGAAGCTCGTCGACATGATCCCGGCCGCGATCATAGAGGCCACGTAGTGCTGCGAGGCCGTCGTCCCGGTGCCCTCCATCGCGTCGCCGAAGATCGAGGCGAACAGGAACAGGAAGACGATCGGGAAGGCGAAGGTGAAGACCACCTGTTCGCGCGCCCGGAAGAACTGCCGGATCTCCTGGGCGCCTTGGTGCAGGCCGAGCGACCAGGCTCCGGGCAGCCGGGCCGGTTTGCGCGCGGCGCGTTCCGCGGTGAGCGTCATCGTGCGGTCTCCTGTCCGGTGAGCCGGAGGTAGACGTCCTCCAGGGTGGGGCGGCTGACGGTCAGCCCGGGGATCTCCCCGTCGAAGCGGCGCATCAGCTCCGCGACCGTGCGGGTAGGGGCGGCTGTCCCCTCGCTGCGCGGCGAGCCGTCCGCCTCCCGCCAGGCGACGGTCGCGCCCTCGCCGTACCGGGCACGCAGTCCGGCCGGGGTGTCCTCGGCGACGACCCGGCCGCCGGCGACCACCGCGATCCGGTCGGAGAGGGCCTCGGCCTCCTCCAGGTAGTGCGTGGTCAGCACGATCGTCGTGCCCTCGTCGGCGAGCCGCCGGACGAGGTCCCAGAACTGCCGCCGGGCCGCCGGGTCGAAGCCGGTCGTCGGCTCGTCGAGCAGCACCAGCTCCGGGCCGCCGATCACGCCGAGAGCGACATCGAGCCGACGCCGCTGGCCGCCGGAGAGCCCCCGCACCCGGCCGGCCGCCTTCTTCTCCAGGCCGACCAGCGCGATCACCTCGTCCGGGTCGCGCGGCCTGGGGTAGTACCGGGCGAACTGCGTCACCGTCTCCCGCACCGTCAGCTCGGCCGGCGGCGACTCGTCCTGCCAGACGATGCCGACCCGGGAGCGCCAGATCCGGTCGCCGGAAGCCGGGTCGGAACCCAGCACCGAGACCTCTCCGGCGTCCCGGGAGCGGTACCCCTGGAGGATGCCCACCGTGGTGCTCTTGCCTGCGCCGTTGGGGCCGAGGATCCCGAACACCTCGCCGCGACGGATGTCCAGGTCGAGCCCGTCGACCGCGGCCACATCGCCGTACCGCTTGCGAAGCCCCCGTACGCGTACCGCGTTCTCTGTCGTCGTCATGACCCGAGCTTCTTGCGGAGTTTGGGGTTCCACGACCATCGGCCGGTCGTCCTTATGTCCATCGAACGGTGGACACGGGGTGCGGTGCGGCACAATGACCGTGCCCATCCGCCCGCGACGACCATGGAACGGCGAAATGACGAGTGCAGCGCTGGACGAAGCGTCCGCCAAGGGGGACTCCGGCACCATCGGAGCGAGCCGCCCGTTCGCCTGGATGCTGGTGATCACCGGAGCGGCCGGACTGCTCGCCGCGTGGGTCATCACGATCGACAAGTTCAAGCTGCTCGAGGACCCGAACTTCACCCCGGGCTGCAGCCTCAACCCGGTCGTCTCCTGCGGCAACATCATGAAGAGCGACCAGGCGGCGGTGTTCGGGTTCCCGAACCCCATGCTCGGGCTCGTCACGTACGCGATGGTCATCGCGATCGGCCTCGCGCTCCTCGCCGGGGCCCGCTACCGCCGCTGGTACTGGCTCGGCCTCAACGCCGGCGCCCTGTTCGGCGTCGGGTTCTGCACCTGGCTCATGTACCAGTCGCTGTACGAGATCAACGCGCTCTGCCTGTGGTGCTGCCTGGCCTGGCTCGCCACCATCGTCATGTTCTGGTACGTGACCTCGCACAACGTCCGCACGGGTGTCATCCCGGCCCCGGGTGCGCTGCGGACCTTCTTCGACGAGTTCACCTGGGTCCTGCCGGTGCTGCACATCGGCGTCATCGGCATGCTGATCCTGACCCGCTGGTGGGACTTCTGGACGAGCTGACGGGCCCGCGCGGGACTGTCGGTCCGGTGACCTAGGCTTCATGACGTGGAGCCCGACCTCTTTACCGCAGCCGCCGAAGACCGCCAGGAGAAGGACCCGTCCAGCAGCCCCCTGGCCGTGCGGATGCGCCCGCGCACCCTCGACGAAGTCCTCGGCCAGCGGCACCTGCTCAAGCCCGGCTCGCCCCTGCGGCGACTCGTGGGGGAGGGCGGCGGAGGCCCGGCCGGGGCCTCCTCGGTGATCCTTTGGGGCTCGCCCGGCATCGGGAAGACCACCCTGGCGTACGTCGTCTCCAAGGCGACCGACAAGCGGTTCGTGGAGCTGTCCGCGATCACCGCCGGGGTGAAGGAGGTCCGCGCGGTCATCGACGGCGCGCGCCGGGCGGTCGGCGGCTACGGCAAGGAGACCGTCCTCTTCCTCGACGAGATCCACCGCTTCAGCAAGGCCCAGCAGGACTCGCTGCTGCCCGCGGTGGAGAACCGCTGGGTCACCCTGATCGCGGCGACGACGGAGAACCCGTACTTCTCCGTCATCTCGCCGCTGCTGTCCCGCTCGCTGCTGCTCACCCTCGAACCGCTCACCGACGACGACCTGCGCGACCTGCTCAAGCGGGCGCTGACCGAGGACCGTGGCCTGGGCGGGGCCGTCACGCTGTCGGAGGACGCGGAGGCGCATCTGCTGCGGATCGCCGGCGGCGACGCACGACGGGCGCTGACCGCCCTGGAGGCGGCGGCCGGCGCGGCGATCGCCAAGGGCGAGCCGGAGATCACGCTCGCCACGGTCGAGGAGACCGTCGACCGGGCCGCCGTGAAGTACGACCGGGACGGCGACCAGCACTACGACGTGGCCAGCGCCCTGATCAAGTCCATCCGCGGCTCGGACGTGGACGCGGCGCTGCACTACCTGGCCCGGATGATCGAGGCGGGCGAGGACCCCAGATTCATCGCCCGCCGGCTCATGATCTCGGCAAGCGAGGACATCGGCCTCGCCGACCCGACCGCGCTGCCGACCGCCGTCGCCGCGGCCCAGGCGGTCGCCATGATCGGTTTCCCCGAGGCGGCCCTGACCCTCAGCCATGCCACCATCGCGCTGGCCCTTGCCCCGAAGTCGAACGCGGCGACGATCGCGATCGCCGCCGCCCAGGCGGACGTGCGGGGCGGGCTCGCGGGCCCGGTCCCGCCGCATCTGCGCGACGGCCACTACAAGGGCGCGGCCAAGCTCGGCCACGCCCAGGGCTACGTCTATCCGCACGACGTCCCGGGCGGCATCGCGGCCCAGCAGTACGCGCCCGACGCGGTGCACGGCAAGCGCTACTACGAGCCGACGCGCTACGGCGCGGAGGCCCGCTACGCGGACGTGGTCGAGAAGGTCCGCGAACGGCTGCGCGGCGAGGGCGGCTGACGGCAGGCGCGCAGGCGGGCCGCAGCGGCCCGGTGCACGGAGCCCCGGCCGACCCGGTACACTCGTGCGGAGTGCTGCGTCCCGTGTCCGACCTCGGTCGGCGCCACCAGAACGGGACAGGCAGCCGGAGATCCAACCCCTCGGGCGGGGTCTCCAGGAGCGTCGCGCACCTTCGAAGGTGTCGCGGGCAACCCACCACCACCCGGTTCCCGGGAGCAGGCGGTGGGTCGTTCGCGTGCTGCACGTATGTGCCCAGACCTGGGAGCGGCTGCCCGGCAGGTCCGTCATGGACCCGGCGGGTTTCCCGGCTGCGGATGCGACCTCCCTAACCCTGGTGAAGCCGGATTTCGTTCAGATAGAGAGGTTGGTTCATGCCGAACCAGTCCCGTCCCAAGGTCAAGAAGTCGCGTGCGCTCGGTATCGCGCTGACCCCGAAGGCCGTCAAGTACTTCGAGGCCCGTCCCTACCCGCCGGGTGAGCACGGCCGTGGCCGCAAGCAGAACTCGGACTACAAGGTCCGTCTGCTCGAGAAGCAGCGTCTGCGCGCGCAGTACGACGTGTCCGAGCGTCAGCTCGTCCGCGCCTACGAGCGTGCCGCCAAGACCCAGGGCAAGACCGGTGAGGCCCTGGTCATCGAGCTCGAGCGCCGTCTCGACGCGCTGGTCCTGCGTTCGGGCATCGCCCGCACGATCTACCAGGCCCGCCAGATGGTCGTCCACGGCCACATCGAGGTCAACGGCCAGAAGACCGACAAGCCGTCCTTCCGCGTCCGTCCCGACGACGTCGTCATGGTGCGCGAGCGCAGCCGTGAGAAGACGCTGTTCTCGATCGCCCGTGAGGGCGGCTTCGCCCCCGACGGCGAGACCCCGCGCTACCTCCAGGTGAACCTCCGCGCCCTGGCCTTCCGCCTGGACCGTGAGCCGAACCGCAAGGAGATCCCGGTGATCTGCGACGAGCAGCTCGTCGTCGAGTACTACGCCCGCTGATCACCGGCAGGCCGTAGGACACGCACCACTTCAGCCCGCCGTCTCCCCGCCCTTCCGGGTGGGCGAGGCGGCGGGTTGCTGCATGTCGAGGGCCGCTCGCGCGTGCGGCACGGAACCCCGCGGCGCCGGCAGTCCCCCGAGCGGGCGGGCGCGGCCCAGCGCCCGGGACACTACGGCGTCCCGGCCGAGCGCCCGGCCCTGTCGTACGCACTCCTCGTACCGTTCGTCGCCCAGCCGCTCCCTTCCCGTCGTCTCGCACAGCTCGTGCGGGGCGTTGTAGTAGGCCGAGCCGAACAGGGGCAGGCCCACCGACGGCCACAGCGAGGCCGCCGCGCCCTGCAGTACGGCGGCCTCGGCCGGATCGCCCTCGGTCACGGTGACCAGAGCGAGCAGCTCGATGGACAGGACCGAGCCGAGCAGGTCGTGGAAGGCGTGCGCGCAGGCCAGGCAGTCGGTGAGCAGCTCACGCGCGCGTGCCGCATCCCCCTCGCTCCAGGCCGCGTACGCCAGGACGTACAGCGCGTACGACCGGGCCCACCGCTCGCCGTGGTCCTCGCACACCTGGCGCACGTCCTCGCACAGCCGCA
>NZ_DATCVQ010000662.1:0-3955 GCF_036566765.1 Streptomyces sp. | reverse complement strand
GGTCGCGCCGGCCGCACCGCCCTACGAACCGCGGCCGGTTCGTCCGGAGCGGGCGCGGGCTCCGGCGGTGCGATGGTCCGCGTGGCGCGCTCGGTGCGCAGGCAGTCCCGCAGGGACTCCGGGTCGAGCCCTTCGTTGCATGCCTGGTGCAGGAGCTGCGCGAACCGGTAGTCGGGGTCGGCGGTCAGCGCGAGCCCGAGGGCGACGCGAGCGGCGGGCTCGTCCCCCGTCGACCAGGCGGCCCAGCCGGCGAGGGTCAGCGGCGCGGCGGCGTGCTCGGTGTAGGGAGCGATGCAACGCCTGGCGAGTACTCGCCACAGCCGCAGCGCCGCCGCTCCCTCGACGCCCTCCATCCACTCCGCGGCCCGGTCCCGGGTGTCCCTGTCCTGAAGGCCCATGATCACGGCGGCCGCCTCCTCGTCGCTGACGAGCGTGTCGTCGGAGGCGTCCCCGTCCCGGGAGTCGGCCCACTCGAACCGCCCCATCAGCTCGCGGGCCAGCCCCAGCGTCTCGTCACGGACCCGGTCGAACGTCCGGGCGTCGAGAATGCGAGGGACCAGCGCGGCCGACGCCGCGTCGAGCGCGTCGCGCAGGGCCGCGTCGTCGGGCGCCGGCGGCCGGAACCGGGCCTCCATGTCGCGCAGCGAGCCGCGCACCCGGATCCCTGCGTAGGCGGCGGCCGCCGCCATCACCGACGTGCCGGGCAGGGCGAGCGGCGTCCCGTCGGGCGGGCAGCACCGCGCGTCCGGGCAACAGTAGGAGAAATAGCGGCCGTCGGAGATGCACAGGGCCTCGTACACGGGGACGTCGAGCGCGCCGCACGCGGTGCGCAGCCGCTGCGCGAACGGGCGCAGACGCTCCATCACCCGCGGCCCGCTCTCTCCCGGCGCGGGGTCCTGGCAGAGGAAGACGAGAATCCCGTCGGGTCGGTCACCGCGTCGCTCGCAGCCTTCGACGAGGCATTCCGCGAGATGGTCTGCTGTGGCGGCCCACTCCTTCGGCGAGCCCGGGATCCCGAGCCTGAGCCGTCCGCCGAAGCGTCCGTGCTCACCGTGCAGGGCGACGAGGACGACGGAGTCGGTGGGATGGAAGCCCAGCATGAAAGGCAGGGCGTCGGCCAGCTCGGCGGGCCCGCGCAGGGTGATCTGCTGCTGGTCGGTCGGTCCTGTGGATGCGTGGTGCTGGTTCATGACGACGACGGTCCCGCGACCCCGCCGATCCCGCGACCCCTGTGGATAACTTTGCGGAGGCCCCCTCCGAGATGTCCACAGGCCGGCGGACGCGTTCGCGCGTTGTCGGTGCCATCGGGTTGCATGGAGGCATGACCCACGCAGATCGCCTCGAAGACCGCGCCTCGCTCCGCGCCGCCGCCGACACCGTACTCGCCCGACTCGTCGGGGACGCCGGCGGCACGGCGCGACTGCGCGAGGACCAGTGGCGCGCGATCGAGGCGCTGGTCGCCGAAAAGCGCAGAGCGCTGGTCGTCCAGCGGACGGGCTGGGGCAAGTCGGCGGTGTACTTCGTGGCGACGTCGCTGCTGCGCGAGCGCGGCAGCGGCCCCACCGTGATCGTCTCGCCGCTGCTGGCGCTCATGCGCAACCAGGTCGAGGCCGCCGCGCGCGCCGGGATCCGCGCGCGCACGATCAACTCCTCGAACACCGAGGAGTGGGAGACGGTCCAGGCCGAGGTGGCCGCGGGCGATGTGGACGTGCTCCTGGTCAGTCCCGAGCGGCTCAACAACCCCGACTTCCGCGATCAGGTGCTGCCCGCGCTGGCGGCCGCCACCGGGCTGCTCGTGGTCGACGAGGCGCACTGCATCTCGGACTGGGGGCACGACTTCCGCCCCGACTACCGGCGGCTGCGCACGATGCTCGCCGACCTGCCCGCCGGCGTCCCGGTGCTCGCGACGACGGCGACCGCCAACGCCCGGGTCACCGCGGACGTCGCCGAGCAGCTCGGCACGGGCGCGGGCACGGACGCGCTGGTGCTGCGCGGGCCGCTGGACCGGGAGAGCCTGAGCCTCGGGGTGCTGCGGCTGCCGGACGCCGCCCACCGACTGGCCTGGCTCGCGGACCATCTGAACGAGCTCCCGGGCTCCGGGATCATCTACACCCTCACGGTCGCCGCGGCGGAGGAGGTCACCGCGTATCTGCGCCAGTGCGGCCACACCGTGTCCTCGTACACGGGCCGCACGGAGAACGCGGACCGGCAGCAGGCCGAGGAGGATCTGCTGGCCAACCGGGTCAAGGCGCTGGTCGCCACGTCGGCGCTGGGCATGGGCTTCGACAAGCCCGACCTCGGGTTCGTCGTGCATCTCGGCTCCCCGTCCTCGCCGATCGCCTACTACCAGCAGGTGGGCCGCGCCGGTCGCGGTGTCGAGCACGCGGAGGTGCTGTTGCTGCCCGGCCCGGAGGACGAGGCGATCTGGAAGTACTTCGCGTCGGTGGCGTTCCCGCCCGAGGAGCAGGTCCGGCGCACCCTCGACGTACTGGCGCGGGCCGACCGGCCGCTCTCGCTGCCCGCACTGGAGCCGCTGGTCGAGCTGCGCCGGACGCGGCTGGAGACGATGCTCAAGGTGCTGGACGTGGACGGGGCGGTGCACCGGGTGAAGGGCGGCTGGACCAGCACCGGCCGGCCCTGGGTGTACGACGCCGAGCGGTACGCCTGGGTGGCGCGGCAGCGGGAGGCCGAGCAGGACGCCATGCGGGCGTACGCGTCGGCGACGACGTGTCGGATGGAGTTCCTGCGACGGCAGTTGGACGACGAGGAGGCCGCGCCGTGCGGGCGCTGTGACAACTGCTCGGGGGCCCGCATCGAGGCGAAGGTGTCGACGGCGGCGCTCGACGCGGCGAAGGGCGAGCTGGGCCGGCCGGGCGTCGAGGTGGAGCCGCGCAAGATGTGGCCGACCGGGCTGGCGGCGGTCGGGGTCGACCTGAAGGGGCGCATCCCGGTCGGCGAGCAGGCCTTCGCCGGGCGGGCTCTGGGGCGGCTTTCGGACATCGGGTGGGGGAATCGGCTGCGTCCGATGCTTGCGGAGCGGGCGGCGGACGGTGCGGTGCCGGACGACGTGGTGCAGGCGGTGGTGCGGGTGCTGGCCGACTGGGCGAAGGGGCCCGGGGGTTGGGCCTCCGGGGCGGAGGACGCGCCGCCGCGGCCGGTGGGTGTCGTGACGGTCGCCTCGCGCACGCGGCCGCAGCTGGTGGAGTCGCTGGGGCGGCGGATCGCGGAGGTCGGGCGGATGCCGCTGCTGGGGCAGGTCGGGTACGCGCCGGAGGCGGAGGAGCTGCACCTCTCCCGTACCAACAGCGCCCAGCGGGTGGTCGGTCTGCACCGGGCGCTCATGGTTCCGCCGACGCTGGTGGAGGAACTGGCCACGGCCGGCGGGCCGGTGCTCCTGGTCGACGACCTTTCGGACAGCGGCTGGACGCTCGCCGTGGCGGCCCGGCTGCTCCGCCGGTCCGGAGCCGAGGGGGTGTTTCCGCTGGTCCTCGCCGTCCAAGGGTGAGTCGCGAGTGAACGATGGATGAATGCTGAGACAACCGGGCAGGGATATCCACGTCATTCCGTCGCATACCAGTCAGCGGACTCAATTGCTCGTTGCCGCCCGCGCACGCGCCAGCAAGAATTGGAATCCGCCCCCCGCACGGCCCGTTCGGGGTCCGGAAGGGCTGTGCCGTGGCGCGCCCTCACTCGACCCTGCCCGCCCCCGGGCGTATCCGAAGGGAGGACCGTGACCTTCGGATTCCACTCGCCCGCAGCCGGCTCGATCGGCGCCTCGGCCGAGTCCGCCAGTCGGCTGAGGATGCTGGAGCCCGCCGAGTGGGCGACGGCCGGCATTCCGCTGCTGCGCAATCCCCGTGAGGTCGTCGGAGGACTGCACACCCGCCACCGTCCCACGCCCTCGACGGCGGTCGTGGCGGTGCTCGACCACGAGGAACGGCTCGCCGCCAGCGCC